>NZ_CP039456.1:2862574-3179670 GCF_006974145.1 Changchengzhania lutea
GAGTGAATAACGTTTCCTGGGGCACCGCCATCTATATATTTTGTAGAACATATGCCGTTTCTACCTCCATATATACCACCTCCTACAGCAAGAGGAGTAGGTGCAAAAGTACGCGTATTTCCATTTCTTTTATCAATATAAGAATATGTAAAGCCATCTGTTAATCTAAGATCATCCTCTTCATATAAGTCCAACATATTTGGATGCCAGGCGATTTGATAACTACTACCTCTGGTTGCCTGCACGCCACCCAATGTACTAAAATCCGGATTGGACCAAAAAGGCAGTACACTACCAAGAAAATTTTCATATACATTGCCATGCGCAAAAATAATTTCTTTATTCCCTTCATTGCTCAGGTCAAAAATGCCTTTCCAATCTGTTTCCAATCCAACATCATAATTGCCTGCATTATCAGCCAATGGCTTTAATGCATCAATAGCTTTTTGATAATTTTCCGTAATCTGCAATGGAAATCCAGCAGATGTTAAATACACCTTGCCCAGTAAAAAGGCACCACCTGCTTTCGTCACTCTTCCTGTACCGGTTTTGATCCATTTTACTGGCAAATTTTCATTGGCAAATATTAAGTCCTCGATTATCAAGTCATAAACTTGTTGTGTAGAACTTCTTCCTTTAAATAGAACATCAGGATCAGCCGATTCTACAGGTTCTGTATATAATGGAAGGTCGCCAAAAAGCTGTGTTAATTGAAAATACGTATAAGCTCTCATCCATCTAGCTTCAGCTAAATATTGATTGGCAATTATTGGTTTATCAGCAGCAAAGCTAGAAAGTGGAATGTTTTTAATTACCGTATTTGCCCTTGAAATGGCATTGAAGCCAACATTCCATAAGCGTTCGTATCTAAAAGGTTGCTGCTCTGGAGTTGCATAAGCTGCATATCTAGCATTTCCTGCAATTCTTGAAGTAGCGTATTTACTCATCATACTTGTTAAGAAAAACATATCCTGTTCCCAAACCACATGACCAAACGCTGCATAAATACCAACGTTTTGAGATTGGAGCTGTTCTTCATTTTGATAAAAGTTAGAACCACTGTAGGCTGAGAATATTTCTTCTTCTAAATCAGTGCTACAAGATAAAAATCCTGCCAGCATTATTCCGAAAATGACTATTTTTTTTAGTTTCATAATATGCTATATTTTTTATTTTGAAATTTTAAAATGATAAATTTAAGCCTAAAGTAAATACTTTGGGTCTTGGGTATGCAGAATAATCAACACCTCTGTTCAAGGCCCCATTTCCATTTGTACTTACTTCTGGATCTGGCCCTGTATAGTCTGTAATGGTTATTAAATTGGTTCCCGTAAAAGTGACTGCAGCGTTTGAAAAGAAAGGGATATCTTTTAAATTATATCTAACACTTAGGTTTTTAAGCCTAACGTATGAACCATCTTCTATAAACGTTGAATTTGGAACAGTAACGCCTGTAGGACCATTAAAGCTAGGGTAATTAATATCGTTGTGTTGGTTATCTATGGTATAACGGTTTTCAAAATAGTCTTTAGAACCATTTCCTCCACTCCAGCCAGAACCGATGAAGGCTTTGTTAAGATTTAATATATCATTACCATAAGACCCTTGAATAAACATGGAAATATTAAAGTTTCCTATTGTAAATTGATTGTTCCAACCAAAGAAAAAATCTGGGTTAGGGTTTCCTATGGTTTGCCTATCTGCTGGCGTTATAAGCCCATCGCCATCAAGATCTTCAAATTTCCATAATCCAGGAGCATTTTGCCCAGGGTTTCCATTACCATTATTATTACGGGCTGTTGTAGCAAAAATTGGAATATCGGCAGGATTACCATCTTCATCAATTCCTGGTTCTGTTCTAATATTGAAGTTCCCGTTAGCATAATCTTCTAAGTCATCAGGTTGAATTAACCCAGTTACCTTATAACCAAAAAATAAACCTAATTCTTCGCCAGGATACGTTTGCGTTGCATTAATTTGAAAGAAATTGGCACCTATACCAGGACCTATAATAGATTCATTGGTACCATATTCAATTAATTTACTTACGTTCTTTGTCCAATTAATCTTAGATGTCCAAGAAAAATTTTCGTTATTAAAAATATCATAGGCTATATCTACCTCAATACCTTTGTTTTCTAGTTCGCCATCGTTAATTGGTATACTGTTAAAACCATTTTGACGCGGAATTTGTAAATTATTCAATAAATTATCAGTTATTCTTTCATAAACATCTACCGTTGTTCTTATTCTATTTTTATAGAAGTTCAGGTTTAAACCTAAATTTAAGGTGGTACTGGTTTCCCATGATAGGTTTTTATTTGCAATTCTTGCAGGAAAGGTTCCTGTGTATATGCTATTATCTGTTAATCCAATTCTACCAATGGCATAAGTGTCTAGAGTTGAATAGGGTGCCACACCAATTGAACTTCCAACTTCTCCATAAGAAGCCCTTAATTTAAACTGTGATATGGCTCTAATGGTTTTCATAAAACCCTCTTTGTTTACATCCCAAGAAATGGCTGCCGAGGGAAAGAATCCCCAAGGATCTCCTTGACTAAATTTTGAGTCTCCATCATTTCTTCCAGTTGCGGTAAAGGTGTATTTTCCCTTGTATGAATAATTAAACCTGAATAATAAGGATTGGATATAATTATTTGATTTTGCAGTAGAGTATCTTGACGACAATCTTGCCAACTCAATAGCGTCTGGTCCTAAATCATCAAACGTAAAATCTGTATACTCTTCTCTACGTCTTGTCCTATTTATATCGGTGTAACTGGCACCAGCAGTAACGTTTATAGTATGGTCATTAAAGTTTTTATTGTAATTTAAAAATGATTCTGCTGTAAACCTATCTGATTCTGCATCTGCAAGAAATAATCGTCCATTGTTATTAATACCTTGCTGTGTGTTCTTTCTGTTAAAAACTTGATTGGTATTGATTCCATAATTAAAACCAATTCTGTTAGTCCACTTTAAATTGTCATTGATATCCAATATACCTTCGGTTGAAAAGATAAGTCTTTTATCTTTTTGAATGTTGTCAGATTGTGTCGCTTCAATTACTGGATTGGTTATAATATTATCATTTCCATCCAATTGATTTAAATCTCCCGCATCATCAAATAAGGGAATAAACGGATTGATTCTCATGGCTGTAAAAACAACTCCAGACAAACCTGTCCTGGCACTAGTTTGAACACGTTGGTTTCTAGAATAATTTAATTGGATATTGGAATTAAGCGAAAAACTATTTCCAACTTTCATTTTAGCATTATACCTAAGGTTAACTCTTCTAAATACAGAGTTTATAATGTTTCCTTCGTTTTCATTATAATTCACAGATAATAATTGAGACAAAGATTCTGTTCCTCCAGAAATACTAAAATTGGCAGTCCTGTTAAAACCCTGTCTAAAAATAGCATCCATAAAATTAGTACCTTCTCCAGCATTTTCTGGTAACGGTCGTCCATTATCGCTTCCATCATAAGGAATTCTATTATCATCTAGCAACTCTTGAAACGTGAATTGCGGATTTTGTATTACAACCCTGTCGTTTCTGAATTGTGCGTATTGTCTTGCGGTCATTAAATCATAAGGTACGCCCACACTAGATATTGAAGTTCTAAAAGATGTATTGATTTTTATTTTACCAATTTTTGCTTCTTTAGTTTTAATTAAAACAACGCCGTTACCGGCTCTGGCACCATAGATAGCAGTAGCAGATGCATCTTTTAAAACTTCAATACTTTCAATATCATCCGGGTTTAAAGAGGCTAATGGATTGGTAGGTGTGAAATATAGATCTCCAGCCGCTTGAGTATCCAATCCCAGTGGAATACCATTTAACACATATAAAGGTTGGGTACTGGCACCTATACTATTTATACCTCTAATAGTTACAGAAATTCCCGCACCAGGTTCTCCAGAATCTTGGCTTACAAAAACACCAGCAGCTTGTCCTTGAAGTGTTTCGGTGATACTGGTAAAAAACTGATCTTCTAAATCTTTACTTTTAATGGAACTAATGGCTCCCGTAATATCTTCTCTTTTTTGTGAGCCATAACCAATAAGTACGACTTCGTCCAATGCCTGTACATCTTCTTGGAGTGTGACATTAACAGTAGAAGTTCCTTTTGCAGTTTTTTCTACAGATAGGAAACCAACATAAGAGTATACTAAAGTTTTTGAACCCGATAGTAAAGTGATTGAGTAGTTTCCATCAAAATCGGTAATAGCACCATTAGTGGTTCCTTTTTGTAAAACGGTAACCCCTATTAAAGGTAAATCGTTAGACGATTTTACAACGCCTTTAACAACTTCTCCTTGAGCATAACTCCCAAAGGAAATCATTATAAAGAAAAAAAACAAAGCCTTTTTCAAGACGCTTTCATAATAGATGTGTTTCATAATTTTTGATTTAATTTTAGTTCTTGAATAATTGTTTTAGTTATTTGATTTCCATCAAAACTATTATAAGAATACTATTAATGTATCCTGTACTATACTGTTGGAATTAGTTATACAGTCGATAAAAACAAAATAATCACTGTTTGCAACCTAAGGAAATATTAATGAATGCAGTCATACAGCCATTACAATAGTAGCCGTTAAACAAACCTATAACTCCATTTTTACCTTAAATTCATCCAAAGCGAAATCATATATTAAGTCAAAGTATGGAATAAGTACATAAACTTTATTATTAAGCAACGTCTTGAGTACAACAAAAAAAAAATTGATATTCTTGGTTTATTAAAATTACTTCTTCTCTAGATGCTTTATCGCTATCTTTAAAAAGCAGTATAGTACAGGATATGTATCAAGAATTAAAAACAGTTTTTTGTATATTATTAATATTCATAAATTAATACAAGATATTTACCGCCATAATGATAAAAAATAGTCTCCTCATAATATGTATTGCTTGTTGTCTTGGATGTAAAAAAGAAAAGGAGTTAACAAAGAATACTAAACCTAACATCATATTTCTTTTAACGGATGACCAACGCTGGGATGCATTGGGCATTAATGGAAATAGGTATATAAAAACCCCAAATATTGATAGTTTGGCAAATTCTGGTTTTAATTTCAAGAATGCCTATGTTACAACTTCGATTTGTATGGTAAGTAGAGCCAGTATATTAACTGGACAATATATGTCCAGACATGGCATAAATGGTTTTCATACTAGCTTAGAAAATGAAGCTTTAAATAATACTTATCCTGCCCTATTAAAATCAGCAGGATATACAATAGGTTTTATTGGTAAATATGGCATAGGAAACCCTCCAGACCATCCTAAGAAACTATTCGATTATTGGAAAGGTACACCTTTGCATCAACCAAACTATGAAACCGTTGATAAGAATGGAGACTCTATTCATTATACAGATTTACTTAGCCAAAATATTTCTGAATTTTTAAATATTTCATTTAGCAAACCATTTTGTCTTTCTGTAAGTTTTAAGGCGCCACATAGCCAGGACGGGGATGAGAGGCAATTTATTCCAAAGACTGAATATGCGGAATTATATGAGAATATTGAAATGCCTTTACCAACAACTGCCGATTCAAAGTATTGGGATTCTTTACCATCATTTTTTCATACTGAAGAAAATATAGCCAGAATTCGTTGGAAATTGCGCTTTTCAACTGAAGAGAAATATCAAGAATCAGTAAAGAATTATTACAGATTGATTACGGGTGTTGATGAATCTGTCGGTAAATTAAGGGAAGAACTCAAGAAATCAGGTCAAGATAATAATACAGTCATCATCTTTATGGGGGATAATGGGATGTACCTCGGAGAACACGGCTTAGCAGGGAAATGGTTCGCACATGAAGAATCGATTAGAGTGCCATTGATTATTTATGACCCTAGAAATGAAAAACGGTTAATTGGAGCCCTTGATGAAATTGGATTAAATATTGATATTGCACCAACAATCTTGGGTTTTGCTGGCGTGGAAATTCCAGAAAGTATGCAAGGTCATGACTTAACTGCTGCACTAGCTGGTAATTCCCCGAAAAGAAAGCAATTTTTTTACGAACACACCTTTAATGGAAGTCCAAGTTTACCAGAAACGAAAGCAGTTATTAGTCCGTCACTAAAATATGTCTATTATCCTGAATTTGATTTTGAAGAACTTTTCGATTTAAATACAGACCCTAACGAAGTGAATAACTTAGCAAGTGATTCAAAATATTTAGATGTATTAGAAGAACAGCGTCAAATTTTTAAAAAGTTGAAGAATGAAGCTAATTAAAAATGCCCGTTTCAGACTAAATAGAAAAATAAAAAATAAATTTATGAGTAAGATATATAGTTATTTTATAATTGGTCTGTTGGTTTTTAGTTGCAACTCTAAGGGAGTTGAAAACACAAAATACGATAGTGCAAACTCTGCAGATTTAATTGCCAATTTCATAAGACCCACTGATGATAACACTTTGTGGTGTTATTGGTATTGGATAGGGGATGATATTTCAAAAGAAGGCATTACCAAAGATCTTGAAGCGATGAAGGAAGCGGGTATTGGTGGTGCGCTTATCGGCAATATAAATCCAGCTGAAAAGGACGGAAAAGTTCCCATGCTCTCAGAAGAATGGTGGGAACACATGGTGCACGCGGTTGAAGAAGGGAAACGAATAGGTGTGGATATTGGAGCGTTTAACTGCCCGGGCTGGAGCCAATCGGGAGGCCCTTGGGTAAAACCGGATATGGCGATGCGCTATTTAACCTATTCTGAAATCAAAGCTGAGGGTGGAACCAAAATAGAATTGGAGTTGGTAAAGCCTACGGACGAATTTCAGGATGTGTATGTGTTGGCATTTCCATCGATTGCTTCTGAAAATTCAATCCTCTCAAAAAATAATTCAAACATAAGAATAACACCGTCACTGGCACAAAAGGAGCGTCTTATTGATGGTGATACGACCAAGTCTGTTGGTTTTTCAAAAAAAGTCAAAAACTACGAGGTCGTATTTACTTCAAAAGATACCATTAAAACTAGAAGCCTTAAAATCATTCCAGGGAAAAATCCTGTTGAGATTTTGGCAAAGGTCTATTCTTGGCAACTGGATGATTGGAAAGAGATAAAATCCTTTAAAATTAATAGAAGCCGATTAAACCCAAATGTGGGACCTGATAGATATGCTCCCATCATGATCGCTCTGCCAGAAAGTCGCTCGAATCAATTTAAGTTGGAATTTGAACTTCCGGATAACCTCTTTAAATCCTTTACGGAAATAGACCCGGTCATCGATACTTGGGACATCGCAGAAATCATCTTTTCCGAGGCAGCAGGATTTGAATTATATGCGGATAAAAATTTATCAAAAATGCATCCCACACCAATATCAAATTGGGATAGTTATCTCTGGGATGCACAAGAATCCTTAACCAGTAAAGATTTAAAAGTAAATACGGATCAAGTTATTGATATTAGCGAGTTTATGGACGAAAGTGGACATCTTGATTGGGAAACACCCGCTGGAAATTGGACCATTCAACGCTTTGGTATGACGCCTACTGGCACCGAAAATGCGCCCGCTGCACCTCAAGGGAAGGGCTATGAGATAGACAAGGCCAATGAAGAATTGGTAAAATTTCATTATGAACAATTTATCGGTGAATTTTTAAAGCGGATTCCGGAAGAAAGCACGAGTGCCTTTAAATATGTCATTGCCGATAGCTATGAAATGGGGAGCCAAAATTGGACCGACGGTTTTGAGGCTACATTTGAAAAAAAATACGGCTATAATCCGAAGAAATACCTGCCCGTTTTTACTGGTAGAATTGTGGGCAGCGTCGAAGAATCCGAGCGCTTTCTATGGGATCTGCGCCGTGCCGTAGCAGATGCCGTCGCTTATGAATATGTAGGAGGCCTTAGAAAAGCCAGCAATGAGGATAACCTAAAACTTTGGTTGGAGAATTATGGCCATTGGGGATTTCCATCAGAATTTTTGATGTACGGCGGCCAATCGGATATTGTAAGCGGCGAATTCTGGAACGAAGGCAGCTTAGGCGATATTGAGTGCAAATCTGCATCCTCGGCTGCCCATATCTATGGAAAAAACAGGATATCTGCCGAGTCATTTACGGCATCCGGTCGCACTTATGTTCGGCATCCGGCGATGCTTAAAAAACGAGGGGATTGGGCGTTTACAGAGGGCATCAACCATATAGTGTTGCATCTTTATATCCATCAACCCGATGATAATAGGGTACCAGGTGTCAATGCTTGGTTCAGCACAGAATTCAACCGGCACAATATCTGGTTTAAAAAATCAAAAGCCTATTTTGATTATTTAAGAAGATGCCAACATTTATTGCAACAAGGTACCTATGCTGCGGACGTCTGTTATTTTATAGGTGAAAATACACCCATCATGACCGGTGCAAGGCAGCCCGAATTACCAGATGGCTACTCCTATGACTATATCAATGCCGAGGTTATTTTGAACAGATTATCCATAAAGGATGGCAAATTTGTTTTGCCGGACGGGATGGGTTATAGTTTAATGGTCTTGCCTCCATTTGAAACCATGCGACCAGAATTATTGTCCAAAATTGAAGAATTAGTGTTACAAGGTGGAAAAATATATGGGCAAGCCCCAAAGAAATCCCCAAGTTTGCAAAACTTTCCAGAAAATGATAAAAAGGTCAAAGAGCTTGCTGACAAGATGTGGGGACAAGATGATTCCCAGCTGAAGGGATATGGCAGTGGGAAAATTATCGACGGTCTCACTTTAGGGCAAGCACTGGATACTTTGAAGATTAGAAAGGATGTCATTTTAAAACCGGAAGACCCTGTGCTATGGACACACCGTTCACTTTTAGATAAGGACATTTATTTTTTGACCAACCAAAGTGAAACTGAAATTAAAATCAATCCATCCTTTAGGGTTAAAAACAAAACACCAGAATTGTGGGATGCAGTTACCGGCGAGATACGGTCGCTAACGGAATACACAAAAGAGGAAGGTAGAATTACGGTACCCTTAACTATGGAAGCCCATCAAAGTTGGTTTGTGGTTTTTAGTGATTCGGAAGTTAATGATGAGGTAAAAGAATCTGGGATAGCATCAAACTTCCCTGAACCAAAAACCGTTCTCAATTTAGATGGACCATGGGAAGTGGATTTTAAGGACAAGGAAATCGGACCTAATGAGGCGGTGTCTTTTCCAAAGTTAACAGACTGGATTGATAATGAAAATGATCAAATAAAATATTATTCTGGTACAGCGGTTTATTCATCAACATTCACTTACGATGAAAAAGACCAGTATTCAAAAGTTATTTTAGATCTTGGAAAAGTAGGCGTCATGGCATCGGTTAAGATCAATGGTAAGGAGCTTGGCACTACATGGATGGCACCCTTCCAATTAAATGCTTCGGAAGCGATAAAAACGGGAGAAAATACGATCGATATTGAAGTTGTAAATGTCTGGAGAAACCGTATTACTGGCGACAGCTTATTGCCAGAAAATGAGCGCAGCACTTGGTTGTTGGTTGATATCGTAACACCAAAGGAAGAGTTGATCCCTTCTGGGCTGATGGGGCCGGTAACCTTAAAGGTTATTCAATATTAAAAAGGGCATGTGGTAAGGAGCAAGTTGCTTTCTTCTATCCCTAAATAAGTACATGACAAAAATTGGGACATACATTTTAAGTTACTAATTATCTTAGACCTGCCAGGTTTTGAAAACCTAACAGGTCTCATATTCAGTAACATTAGTATTATTTAATGAAAGCTAAACTGATTTTTGTCTTGTACTGAAAAACCTAACTTGATATTAATGGGTAATGGGTAAATGGACAAACGCATTGGTCTGGAGAATATGTCCATTAAAAAGGATATTAAAATTTATAAATCACTAAACAATATAACTTATCATTATGAAATCAACTTCATTTTTTATTAGAGTACTATGCGTTTTTTTAGCACCCTTTTTTTTTAGCTGCTCTCAGAAACCCAAGGATAATACACCATGGGTTGACTTATTCGATGGAAAAACCTTAGATGGCTGGACACAAAAGGGGGGCAATGCCAATTATAGGGTTCGTGATGATGCAATAGTAGGTAGCACAGTTTACGATACTCCCAATTCGTTTTTATCAACAAATAAACTCTACGGCGATTTTATTCTGGAACTAGACTATAAAGTAGACTCTACAATGAATTCGGGTATTCAAATACGAAGCAATAGTTTTCCTTATTATAGAGAAGGACGTGTACATGGGTATCAAGTTGAGATCGATCCCTCTCCACGTGCATGGAGCGGTGGTATTTATGATGAAGCTAGGCGGGGATGGCTTAATCCGTTAACCGATAACCCAGGGGCACAAAAAGCTTTTAAGCAAAACGATTGGAATAATTATCGGATCGAAGCCATAGGCGATACCTTAAAAACTTGGATAAACGGTGTTCCTGCATCGCATTTAATTGACGATAAAACGGCAATTGGTTTTATATCCCTACAAGTACATGGTATAGGTGAGACCCAAAAAGAGGGCACTGAAATTATCTGGAAAAACATAAAGATACTTACCGAAAACGTTTCCAAGTACTCCACAGAATCACCTCTTAAACCGATTGTCACCAAAAACAGCCTAACCATAGATGAAGCTAATAAGGGCTGGAAATTATTGTGGGATGGCGAAACCACCAATGGCTGGCGGGGAGCTAAATTAAGTTCCTTTCCTGGAGAAGGATGGAAAATTGAAGACGGAGAATTATCGGTACTGTCCTCTGGCGGAGCAGAATCTGCTGCAGGTGGTGATATTGTAACAACCGAAACCTATGCTGATTTTGAATTAATGCTAGACTTTAAATTAACACCTGGTGCCAATAGTGGTATTAAATATTATGTTGATACAGAGATCAATAAAGGACCAGGCTCTTCTATAGGTTTAGAGTATCAAATTTTAGATGATGAATTGCATGAAGATGCTAAATTAGGTTCGCACAAAGGCAGTAGGACCGTAAGTTCTTTATATGATTTAATTGAAGCTGATATCAATAAACCTATTAATCCTGTGGGAGAATGGAATACCGCTTATATAATGTCTAAGGACAATCATGTAGCACATTGGTTAAATGGGGTTAAGGTGTTGGAATATGAAAGAGGTAGCAAAGACTTTTTAAAATTAGTTTCAGAAAGCAAATACGCTAAATGGCCAAATTTTGGTACTTTAGAAAAAGGTCAAATTTTACTGCAAGACCATGGAGATAAAGTATCATTTAAAAACATAAAAATCCATCCTTTAAATAAAACTAAAGAATAAATACCATGACTAACAGAAGGGATTTTATAAAAAAGGCGGCCATTGCTACTGTGGGGGTTACAATAGGCTCAAGCGTTAATGCGATGTCCGCAAAGAGTTATTCTAAAATTATTGGGGCTAATGATAGAATACATGTTGCTATACAGGGTTTGGGAAGAAGATATGGCGCCTATATACCCGCAATTGCAGCAAAAGAAAATAATATAGAATTACGTTATTTATGCGATGTCATGAAGAGCCAGCGCATTAAAGCCGTGGACGCTGTTCATGATAAAATTAAAAACAAACCCATACAGGAAAACGATATTCAAAAGATAATAGATGATAAGGATATTGATGCAATTTTTATGGCTACACCAGACCATTGGCACGCCCCGGGAGCTTGTATGGCCATGCAGGCCGGCAAACATGTTTATTTAGAAAAACCATGTAGCCATAACCCCAAAGAAGGCGAATTGCTGGTTGCGTATCAAAAAAAATACAACAAGGTGGTGCAAATGGGAAACCAGCAGCGTTCCTCATTACAATCCCAAGAGATCATAAAAGATATCCATAACGGTATTATTGGTGATGTTTATAAGGCCATGGCATTTTATACCAATGCCCGGGGCCGTGTTCCCAATCAAGAAAAAGCAAATCCACCAGAAGGCTTAGACTGGGAACTTTTTCAGGGGCCTGCTCCAAGAAGGGATTACACAGTAAACACTTGGGATTACAATTGGCATTGGTATGGCTGGGATTATGGAACAGCAGAAATGGGCAATAATGCAACACACGAAATAGATATAGCGCGTTGGGCTCTGAATGTAAAATATCCTATACATGTAGCCGTAAATTCTGGAAAATACCATTATAAAGATGATGGTTGGGATATGTACGATACAATGGAAGCATCCTTCCGATTTGATGGTGATAAGGAAATTCAATGGGATGGAAGAAGTAGGGATGGATACGATAAATACGGTGCAGGTAGGGGCACTATCGTTTCAGGTTCCAATGGTTCTGTATTTATTGATAGGAGCGGTTATAGACTATACGATTTAAAAGGCAAAATAATTAAGGAAAACATATCTGGAAAAACTGAGGCAGGAAATGCGGTTGGTGGGGGCGGTGATCTTTCAACATTGCATACCACAAACTTTTTCGACGCCATAAGGGGAAAAGCAGAGTTAAACTCTCCTATCGATGAAGGTGCCATTAGCCAATTGTTAACGCATTATGCAAATATTGCATCTCGCATTGGCGACACCTTTGAAGTTGACGAAGACACCGGACGTATTTTTAATAGGGAAGCCATGAAATTATGGTCTAGAACCTACGAACCAGGTTGGGAAATTAAGCCTGTCTAATTAACAACTTTAAAAGTAATATGAAAAGAAGGGAATTTATAATTAAAAGCACCTTAGCATCGGCAGCTGTTTCGGCAACTTCATTTGCCATTGGAAGTAACTTGAACTTTGAAAATGCAATTGAAACTATAAATATTGGTATTATCGGAACCGGAGCTAGGGGTGCTGGCCTTATTCCGAGTATTAATCATATTAAAAACTTTAATGTCGTTGCCTGTTGTGATATACTTCCCTTTCGTTTAGAAAATGGCCTGGCCAGGGTTAATGGCAAAGCAAAAGGCTATAAGGATTATCGTGAATTATTGGACAATAAGGATATTGATGCTGTATTGATAGCAACACCCTTTAGTACACATTCTCAAATAGCTATAGATGCATTAGATGCCAGTAAACATGTGTACTGTGAAAAAACTATGGCAAAAGGATATGATGGTATTCAAAACCTAGTGCAAAAAGTAGAACAATCCAAAGCCATTTTTCAAACAGGACATCAATACCATAGTTCAAGATTGTACACACATGTAGTCGATCTTATTAAAAATGGAAAAATAGGAAAGATAATTGCCTTTGATTGCCAATGGAACCGTAACGGAGATTGGCGACGGCCAGTACCTGATCCAGATCTGGAAAGAATAATTAATTGGCGTATGTACCGTGAATATTCCGGGGGTTTATTAGCTGAACTTTGTTCACATCAAATTGATTTTGCCAACTGGGTTTTAAACGAAACACCAAATCAGGTCATGGGAACTGGTGGCATTGATTATTGGAAGGATGGACGCGAAACCTACGATAACATTCATCTTATCTACAACTATCCAAGTGGTGTTAAAGCTACTTTTACATGTTTAACGGGTAATTCTAGAGATGATTATAAAATAAAGGTAATGGGAGACAAGGGCACCATTATATTGGATTATCACAAAGCGTGGTTTTTCCCGGAAGGACAAACTAAAAAAGAGTTGGGCGATTTGGATGGTGTCTCTGGTGCTACAATAAAATGGGACAAGGGTCTGGGTATTCCTATAGATGTTGATCATAAAGAACCTAGCGAACAGGCTTTATTGGATTTCAGGGACTCCATTGTTTTAAACAAAGAACCTGTATCTAATATTGCTACTGGCTCCAATACTGCAGTATGTATACAAATGGGATTGGATGCCATGTATAATAACAAAATTGTTACAAGACCTGTATTTTAGTAGCTGGCAGCTATTTCTTAAAATCAAGAGAAACGGTATAATGGAAGTTGGGAAAAGAAGGTCAATGGGTACAAAAAGTAAAAGCGGTATTGTGCAGGATAGTAGTACTTACCTTAATCCCTATTTTTAAGCAAAATACTCGAAATCGAAACGGACTTTCATCTCACTAACTTATAATTAAGAATGAAAAAATTTCTATACATATTATTACTTTTAATATTTGTACAAATGGTTAATGCACAATTACCCCCTGTTTTTGATGATGCTGCAAACGAGAAGGCGACAGCCTCAGAGATGTCTAAAACCTATTTGATTCCATCAGCAATAGTATGGCAATCGGATTCGACGGGTACAAATCTTCAAAATACCGGGCAACTTTTAAAAATGGGTAATGGTCAAGTGGCAGTTAACGACACTAATCTAACGCGCTTTATCAGCGATTCCATTAACAAACCTGGGATATTACTCGATTATGGAAAAGAAATTCATGGTGGTTTAAAAATCTCAATGGGCATCAGACCCTCTAAAACACCTTTGAAGTTGCGAGTTAGATTTGGAGAGTCGGTAGGAGAGGCTATGTCTGATATTGGTGGTGACAGAAATGCGACCAACGAACATTCCCTCCGTGATTTCATTGTTGAAGTACCATGGTTGGGTAGCGTTGAAATTGGGGAAACAGGCTTTCGTTTTGTGCGCTTGGATGTGGTAGAGGTCAACGAAAATGCACCTATAAAATCTGTGGAGGCAGCTTTTGTGTATCGCGATATTCCTTATTTGGGAAGTTTTAATAGTAGCGATCAGCGATTAAACGAAATATGGGCAGTAGGTGCATATACCGTTCATTTGAATATGCAAAATTATCTCTGGGATGGTATAAAACGTGACCGATTGGTTTGGGTAGGCGATATGCATCCAGAAGTGATGACCATAAATACGGTATTCGGAAAAAACAATATTGTTCCAAAGAGTTTGGATTTAGCTCGAGACCAGCACCCCTTGCCGCAATGGATGAATACCATAAGTTCGTATTCTATGTGGTGGATACTCATTCATAAAAATTGGTATGACTATCATGGTGATATGGATTACCTAAATGAACAAGAGATGTATATGATTGCGCTTTTAGACCAGCTAGCCACATTTATAGATAAGGATAACAAAGAAATTTTAAATGGTGGACGTTTTTTAGATTGGCCTACCAGTACGGATCCAAAAGCAGTGCATGCAGGCCTGCAGTCGATGATGGTCATGACCTTTGAAGCTGGTAGTGAGATTATGAAGCTTTATGGAAAAGAAGCATTAAGCGAAAAATATCTAAAGGTATCTAAACAATTAAAGAAACATATCCCAAAAGGTAATACCTCAAAGCAGGCAGCTGCATTGATGGGATTGTCAGATTTGGAAAAGCCTTCAAAAATCAATGAGTCGATTCTAAGTAAAAATGGAGTAAAAGGAATGTCAACGTTCTACGGATACTATATTCTTGAGGCTATGGCCAAAGCAAATGACTATGATAATGCATTGGATGTTATTAGAACTTACTGGGGTGGCATGCTCGATTTAGGAGCTACAACATTTTGGGAAGATTTTGACATTAGCGATATTGAAAATAGCGGTAGAATTGATGAACTCACCCCAAAAGGAATTTATGACATTCATGGCGATTTTGGAGAATTCTGTTATGTAGGTTTTAGACATAGTCTAGCACATGGCTGGGCAAGCGGGCCAACACCTTGGCTCACACAATATGTTTTGGGAATTAACGTGACCGATGGCGGGAATACGATAAAATTAAAACCACATCTTGGCGATTTAAAATTTGCAGAAGGGACTTTCCCTACCAAATTTGGAATATTGAAAGTGCGTCATGAAAAATCTTCAGACGGAACCATTAAAACTGAAATTGATGCACCACAAGGTCTAAATATTATTCAATAATAAAACAATGACAAATAATCTTAATTCAAATATGAAATACAATGTCGATATTGATTTAGATAAAAACAACCTTAAGTATTTCATAAGGTTGATTATTATTTGCTTTTTGATTCCATCATTAAATGCTCAGGAATCAAAACCAATGAACGTCGTTTTCATTCTTGCTGATGATTTAGGATGGAGCGATACAACACTTTACGGCACAACCGATTTCTATGAAACCCCCAATCTTGAACGCCTTGCAGCACGAGGAATAATATTTAATAGAGCTTACGCAGCTAGTCCATTATGCTCTCCTACTCGGGCAAGTATATTAACGGGTCAGACACCAGCAAGACATGGGGTTACTGCACCGCAGGCTCATTTACCAGAAGTTCGACTTGTAGCATCAATTGATAAATCTTCAGGTCCTAATAGTAAAATGATAATACCAAATTCGGCTTCCCGATTAGACACAGCCTTGCCTACTTTAGGTAAATTGGTTAAAAGTAAAGGATATTCCACCGCACATTTTGGGAAATGGCATTTAGGCCCAGCACCTTACACACCACTAGAACATGGTTTTGATGTGGACATTCCACACTGGGCAGGGCCAGGACCTGCAGGAAGTTTTGTTGCACCATGGAAATATCCAAGCTTCAAGGCAAACTACGAAAAAGAACATATCGAAGACCGCATGGCGGAAGAAGCTGTTAGTTGGATGCGAGTACAAGATAAAAGTGTGCCTTTTTTCATGAATTACTGGCAGTTTTCAGTGCATGCACCTTTTGATGCTAAGGAAAGTTTGATTTCTTATTATCGTACCAAAGTAAATTTAAATGATTTACAGCATTCCCCAACCTATGCGGCCATGGTACACTCACTAGACGATGCTGTTGGTAAAATCCTTAATGAGATAGATAGATTAGGAATTGCAGAAAATACAGCCATCATTTTCTTTAGTGATAACGGCGGTAATATGTATAATGGCATTTCGGAAAAACTTCCGAATGGAGAACAATTCTTAACAGCACCAACTAGTAACATACCACTTCGTGGAGGAAAAGCAACTATGTACGAAGGCGGTATAAGAGTACCTTGTATTGTAGTTTGGCCGGGTATTACAAACCCAGGAACAAGGTCTGATGCTTTAATTCAATCCACTGATTTTTATCCTACTATTCTTAAACATTTAAATATTGAGAAGCCTAAAAATCATGTTATTGATGGAGTGGATATTACCTCCGCGTTACAAGGTAAGGAATTAGACCGAGCGCCTATAATTACTTATTTCCCACATCAGCCGCCAGTGCCACAATGGTTGCCAGCTTCAGTATCCGTTCATGATGGCGACTGGAAATTGATTCGACTATTTGGTATGGCAAAAGACAATAATCATGAATACCGACTTTATAATTTGAAGTGGGATATCGGAGAAACAAATAATTTAGCAGGTGCTTATCCAGATAAAGTAAAAGAAATGGATGCTTATATTTCAAGCCATTTGGCAGATGCAAATACCGTAGTTCCATTACCAAATCCAAATTTCGATGCCAACCAGTCTTCAAATGACATTTATGGAGTACAGCCTGGAGGCTTAAGATATAATCCTAAAATAACAATTGATAGTGATTAGGAAAGCCTTTAAGATGAAAGTATTCCCTGAAAAAATCGAGGAGTATGTAAAACGTCATAATCCGATTTGGGAAGATCTGAAGTCCTTGTTGAAGGATCATGGTGTTCATAATTACAGTATATTTTTAGATAAAGAAACGCACTGTCTTTTTGGTTATGCTGAAATTGATTCTGAAGAAAAGTGGCAACAAATCGCTTATACCGAAATTTGTCAAAAATGGTGGGTATCTATGTCTAATTTGATGGCAACAAATCCAGATAACAGTCCTCTTTCCTTGGATCTAGATGAGGTTTTCCACATGTCTTAAAAATTCCTGCCCAAAGCCCATAGTGTTCAGAAACAGCATTCAACAGGATGGCTTCCAATATGCTTCATTGTATATTTAAAATCCATTATAAATATCTATAGCTATGAATAAATTTGCAATATATCTATTCTTGATACTGTCCATGTCAATATACGGACAAAACGCTCAATTGCCATTAACAGTAATTCAAGATGACACCAACGATGTAGCGTTAAAAATCATAGATAAATCAATCTATGATATCACCACAACGGGATCTGACCCTTACGTATTTACTTCTAAATTATCGTCAGATTTGGACAAGAAGAAAAACCAATTATCCTTTCAATATTTTTGTCCAACAGGTGTAGATTTTATTGAGGTTCACTTTTTTCCGATGAAAGAAGGTGTTGGTCCAGAAATTATTGGAGATGTTGGCTCTACTGAAGGATGGGTGGAGTTTAAAATAGATTTATCTGAACAAATTCAGAACTGGGGAAAAAAGGGGGATTTCCTAAGATTAGATTTTGGTGCCGCTCCCGATTTAAAAATTCAAATAAAGAATTTAGTCCTTCGACCTCAAACTGAACGTGAAGCAGAAATTGATGCCCAAAAAGATGCAAAGAAAAAGTTGGAACTTGTTTTTGAAAATAATCTAAAAACATATTTAGATAAAGATTTTCATAATCATATTTTAAATGTTTTAGTAACAGATGATAAAATTGAGTTAACAGGGAAAATTTCAGAAATGAAAAATTTATTCATCGCCGAGGTCAGTACTTATGAAAATGCTACTGAACTTAAAAGCTATGAATATTTGATACCATTAAAATCGGAAGGGAGCAATTTCAAAATGAGTATCGATCGTTTTGTAAAACGACATGGTTTCAATCAAGACCGTGTACTTTCCAAATGGATAGTTGTAGAAAAAAATGGGCAGAACTATACGCCCGCATCCCATGCTCGTTATGCCGATTCCATTGTTCCAAAATACATCTATCCGTTTGTAAAACCTTCAACAAAGAAAGGCTTGGGCGGCTACAGTACAGATCGTGAAGCCCCTTATACAGACTTGGACGACTTGGGAATCACAAGTGTAACCGTAAATATATTGGTCACACGTTTCTTGCGTTCTGAACCTTCCCCAGAGAATATATCATTTGAGTATATGGGAAAAACCTATTATGCCGATAAAAAATCGATAGCTGAGCACGACAAAACATTTCTTTCTACTGCGGAAAGAAATATAGAAGCATCTGCGATATTGTTGGTAGATAAGGCATCAAAGGCGACAGATCCTAAAATCGGTGCCATCCTTCAGCATCCAGATTGTGACCCTGCAGGTATTTACAGTATGCCCAATTTAACCAGTCCGGAAGGTGTTCAATACTATGCGGCCGTACTTGATTTTCTGGCAAATCGCTATACCAGACCCGATAAAAAATATGGCCGGATCCATCATTGGATTATTCATAACGAAGTCGATGCAGGATGGGTTTGGACCAATGCTGGAGAGAAGTCCTCCTTGGTATTTATGGATCTTTATCATAAATCCATGCGCATGTTGCACAATATAGCACGTAAGTATAACCCAAACTCCAAAGTATTTATTTCCCTTACACATTATTGGAATTGGACCTCCAATCCCAAGTTTTATCATTCCAAGGAACTGTTGGAACAACTTTTACAATTTTCAAAGGCGGAAGGCGACTTTGAATGGGCCATTGCACAGCACCCATACCCCGAATCCTTGCGAGAACCAAAAACTTGGTTAGATGAAAAAGTGAGTTTCGATTTTGATACAAAATTGATAACCTTTAAAAATACCGAGGTATTGGATGCTTGGGTAAAACGACCTGAAGCGCGCTTTAAGGGAAAGACCAAACGTCTCGTTTACCTTTCTGAGAACGGAACAAATTCCCCGACATACAGCGAGCAAGATCTGTTGGAGCAGGCTGCCGGTATGGCCTATGCCATGAAAAAAATAAAGTATTTGGATGGAATAGATGGTTTTCAATACCACAACTGGCAAGATAACCGTCAGGAAGGTGGTTTGCGGATTGGGCTCCGTCGTTTCCCCGATGATGAGGAAGATCCAGGCGGCATCAAACCCGTTTGGAAAGTGTACCAAGCTTTTGGCACGGATAAGGAAGATGAAGTGTATGATCCGTACAAGGACATCATTGGTATCGATGATTGGGACGAGATCCGTTATACCGACGAAATTGGTGAGAAGGGCGAGACTGACAAAGAATGAATTTTAAAATCCAGACTATGAGAGGTAATAAACGGCTGCGGCCTTTTGAATTCAATTTAAAAATACATCGCCCAGTAAACTTTCTTTTTATTGTACTCCTAGGTTTAATACTGTTAGGTTGTGAAGAGAAACAGGAAGAGCAAACGAGCGATACCAAAAGCGAACCAAGACCCAACATTATTTTAATCGTTGCCGATGACTTGGGCTATAGTGACATCGGTAGTTATGGTGGCGAAATATCTACACCAAATTTGGATGAATTAGCTCAGGAAGGCGTTCGGCTTTCTAATATGCATAATGCAGGTATGTGTGTTATTTCTAGAGCCTCAATGCTTACAGGGCAATGGTGGCCAAGGGTCGGTTTTGGAATTGAAAAAGGAAGCAATATTGCGCAAGTTCTAAAAAAGGATGGGTATAGAACAGGATTGATTGGTAAATGGCACTTAAAGGGCGAACCAAACAATAAAGGCTTTGACCACTTTTTTGGATTTTTAGGAGGCTTTTCAAGCTACTTCAATGGCAGTCCTGATTACCGTTTAAATAAAGAAAAATATGATGATTTCGATAACGGATTTTACAGTACCGATGCGTTCAGTAAAAATGCAGTGGATTTTGTAAATAAAAATGATCCTAGCCAGCCATTCTTTCTTTATCTAAGTTATCAAGCACCACATAATCCTTTACAAGCTCCCAAAGAAGATATCGAGAAATATCGTGGCTCTTATTTAAAGGGGTGGCAAGTAGTAAGAGAGGCCAGGATTGAGAATCAAATTAAAATGGATTTAATTCAGCCTGAAACACCCTTGCCGGACTATCCAGAAAATTTACCTGCTTGGAATTCCTTAACGCCTCAACAGAAAGACCTTGAAGATTTAAGGATGTCGGTTTATGCAGCCATGGTAGAGCGCATGGATACAGGTATAGGTCAGCTCATGGCAGCATTAAAAGCCAATGGCCAAGATAAAAGAACCTTGGTAATTTTTCTAAGTGATAATGGAACGGATTCCTTTTCCGTCATGGATGCTGCTATGCTCGATAAAGGACTTTTGCCTGGCGATGCCGGTTCTAACTATCAACCAGGTACAGGTTGGGCATACGCTAGTGTTGCCCCCAAAAGACTCTATAAAATCAGTCAACATGGTGGTGGTGTTAAAACTGGAGCAATTACTTGGTGGCCTGAGACCATAGAGAAGAATAAAAGTATACATATGGAACCACTACATGTGGTGGATATTATGCCCACTATTTTAGAGGTTTCGGGTAGTTTAAAATCTTCAAACAATAAGGAAAGTAATAATTTTTTCGCAGGAAAATCATTTCTCCCACTTTTAAAAGGAGATGATTGGAAACGGGATGCGCCTATGTATTTCCAATTTATCGACAACCGTGCCATCCG
Organism: Changchengzhania lutea; assembly: GCF_006974145.1. Lineage (NCBI taxonomy): Bacteria > Pseudomonadati > Bacteroidota > Flavobacteriia > Flavobacteriales > Flavobacteriaceae > Changchengzhania > Changchengzhania lutea. Next base: position 2,883,914 of record NZ_CP039456.1, read on the forward strand.
AACGGAACAATGGAGCTTGCTGGAAATAGATGGCAACGGATGGGAATTGTATGACAATACAAAAGACCCCTTGGAAACTAACGATCTTGCAAATGAAAATCCCGCCAAGGTTTCAGAACTTGAAAAAGATTGGTTGGAATGGTGGAAGTCCGAAGGTGGAAACCTTGATTACCAACCAGAAAGTACTTCTGAAAGTCCTCATTACCAACCGCAGGGCGATCGGGGGTCGGGGGATATGTATGTGCCTACTGCGATGCCTGATACCTTAAGGCTCAAATACTAGAATTGGAAAACACTTATCAAATCAAAACCTGTAAATAAATAGTTCTATATTTGAGAACTTTTATTATTTTTGTTTTATAATTGAACAAATGAAACGAATAGTTGCAAAAAGTACACTTCGTAAATTTTGGGAAAAACATGAAGATTCCGAACAGTATTTAAAAACTTGGTACAATACAACAAAAAATGCGAAGTGGTTTTCCCCGAATGATGTTAAAGAAACTTATATCAATGCGAGTATTCTTAAAGATGGTCGAGTAGTTTTCAATATCAAAGGAAATTCATATCGATTAATCGTTAAGTTTAATTACGAAAGACAATGGGCATTTATTCGATTCATCGGTACACATGCCGATTATGATAAAATAGATGCAAACTTGATTTAAATAAATAGTTATGGATTTGAAGCCTATTAAATCAGAAAGCGATTACCAAAAATCACTTGAACGCCTTGAAGTAATTTTTGACGCGCCAATCGACTCAAAAGATGGAGACGAAGCGGAAATACTTGCTATGCTGATCGAGAACTACGAAAATGAGTACTATCCTATTGAGGCACCCGACCCTATCGAAGCTATAAAAATTCGTATGGAAGAAATGAATTTACGTCAAAAAGACTTAGTTGGAATAATTGGAGGAAAAAGTAGAGTATCTGAAATTCTAAACCGCAAAAAGCGATTGACTGTAGATATGATAAGAGAATTAGAGCGGTTACTTCAAATCTCAGCTTCGGTTTTGGTAAACAACTATCAGCTTGTACAAAAATAATTGTTTACTACCGTACTCGAGAAGTATAACTTCAAGTTTAAATAGAATAACTATTCAATGGTCTCTCCACTTCGAAAACGTTCCAAGTATTTCTTTGTGATTGGGTATTTCCAAACAGGTATTATCGCTATTGCAGCGAATACCGCAGCGGATAAAAATCCTACCAAGGTTACTTTTTCCATCGTTTCCATGGAATAACTTTCCTGAGCCGCCTCAAACCCCATCTGGGTCAATACAAATCCTGAGAAAAACACTCCGAGCGATTGTGATGCTTTAAACACAAAACTTAGCATTGCGGAATAAGAACCATCTCGAAGTTTGCCTGTTTTGATTTTTCCGATTTCCGAAACATCGGCAACCATGGCAAACGACGTTGGAATCATGGTACCGACCCCTAACCAGAAGAGGTCATGAAAGCCCATAAATGTCAACATGCCACCTGAGAATTCCAATCCGAACAGCTCAAATGGGGCAAAATCCTTAGAAACAAAACCACCCACAAATAGCACGCAGAGCAAAATGTTTCCGATCAGACCAAGGGAAATGCCTGAGAGGATGGCACCTTTTTTCTCAATCCGTTTGGCAAGTGCACTTCCCACAAGAGAGCCAATTGCAAATGCTACCATCGTTGAGGAGTGCACCACGGTTTTTTCGACACTAGAAAACTCCATAAAAAACTCGTACACATAAATCTGTACACTTCCCACAAAGGCGGCTGAAGTGATACCTACCACTGTCATGATATAAACCATACGCAACAACGGGTCTTTTAAGGTATGTCCAATTTCCCTGAACATATTACCGATGCCACCATTACCCTTGGGCTCATCACGGGTATCTTTAGCATATTTTCGTGTAGTAAACATTACAATAGCTAATAGAATAACACCTAACACCAAGCAAGCGATTATCAATGACACATAATTATCTGCCACTGCAGTTGATTTTATGGCCCCTTCTGCTGTATCTTGAAAGAATAGAACCCAACTAAAAGCTGTTAATATGTTAATAAACATACCAAAAGCAAAACGTACCCCTTGAATTTTAGAGCGTCCTTCATAGTCCGTGCATATTTCAAAACCAAGGGCGTTATAAGGTACAAGAAAAATGGTCATACCCGTTCTCATCAGAAGGTTGAAACCCATTAGCCACCCGAATATAGCATATTCACTTTCCATACCTTCTGGGACAAGCCAAAGAAGGGTAAAAAAGAAAAGTGATAAAATCCCGCCCAATAGCATGTATGGATGTCTTTTGCCCCATTTGCTTCTGGTATTGTCCGAAATATATCCCATAATCGGATCTGTAACCGCATCCCAAAAAATAGAAATACTTATGGCAAGTCCCGCCAATGTTGCATCAAGACCTATGACTTGGGTATAATACAACATGGCAAAGTTTAAAATGGAATTCAGCATTATGGAGGTCACACCATCGCCCGATGCATAGGCCATTATGTCACGCATCTTTGTCGGAATTTCCTTTTTTAAAATGGTGGCCATATCTGGTTATTTAAGGTTAGTTGAACTCAGCAATCCATTGATTAGAATGTTTAATATTTTATATTTAAGCGAACAAATATGTGGACAAAAATGGGTTTAAACATATGCTCCACCAAGTATCAAATAAAAATGTAATGTAGAATTATAGTCCTGAAACAGCATCCTGTACTGACCTGTTAAGGGTACTCTATCTATAACATAAAAGATTAATTATCATAGAATTGTTAAGACTGTGGTATAGTTATCAAATATTATCAATACCTAGTAGGTAAGGGAATTTCTAATTCTATTGTTGTCACATTTCGAATCTTATACTAAATGAATAGTGACCAGACCCAATTTTAAGCACCGTTTCTTTATCATTCACTTCTAATATATTGATATTATGTAACTCTAAAATAGATATATTACTCTCTTTGAGAGTTGAAACATTGTTGGAAGGAATAAAAACTTTGGCTTTGGTATTTACAGGAATGCCAATATCCATGATTAATGTATTTTCCTTCCAGTCCCATGCTGAAGAAATAATCCCGTTGATACTTTTATAGCTTCCCTTCATAAACCCCATGTCTTTACTTATTGCAGGTTTTATAATAATATTCCGGTAGCCAGAATCTTCAGAATCGATGCCGAGTGCGCATTGAAACATCCATTGTGTGACAGAACCAAAAGCATAGTGACTAAAAGAATTCATTCTGGCATTGATATCGGAATTCACAGCATCGTTTTTGGTATAGCTGTTCCAGCGTTCCCAAATTGAGGTAGCACCGTTTTCTATGGAGTAGCCCCAACTTGGATATTCGGTCTGTTGAAATATTTTGTATGCCACATCGTTATGTCCATATTTAGAGAGGGACAACATCACGTGTTTGGTACCCAAAAAACCAGTTGCGAACTTAAATCCGTTATTTGTTATTTTTTCGGCCAAACGAGCAGCTCCCTTTTCGGCTATATCTACAGGATATAAATCAAAATATAGGGCCAAGGCATAACTGGTCTGGGTGTCTTCAGTCGTATGGCCGTTTGCTAAAATATACTTTTCGGAAAAAGCTTTTTGAATATTTTCAAATAGTTCTGCGTACTTGAGTGCTTTTTCTATTTTACCCAAGACCCCTGCCATTTCTGCCATTAATAAGGCGTCGTAGCCGTAAAATGAAGCCGCGATAAAGTCATTACTGGTATCTTCATTTACGGAAAGCCAATCGCCCCAATTTCGCCCGCCTTCAGGTCTAAGATAATTTGAACTTGCATCCTCCTGAAATTGCATGAATTTTTCCATGCCCTTATACATGTATTCCAAAATGCGGGTGTCATTGTAGACTTTGTACATTGTATAGGGAATAATGATGCCGGCATCCATCCATGCTGGGGAATATTGATGCTGCCTTGAAAATGGGAAAGGCGCAAAATTAGGATAAGCCCCATACCAAAGCTGGGAATCCTCTAGGTCTACCAAGAATTTGGTCATAAAGGCAGCGATATCCGCATTATAGGTGGCAGAGCGCACATATATATGGGCATCCCCGGTCCAACCCAAACGTTCATCACGTTGGGGGCAATCGGTGGGAATTTCAAAAAAGTTGGCACTCTCTGTGGTTTTTATATTTTTAAAGAGCATATTGTTCATCTCATTAGAACAACTAAACGTACTTGCATTGGTCTCAATGGAACTTAATGCGATACCCGTGATGGTATCAGTTGTCGGTTTTTCTGGCAATCCCGTAACTTCAACATACTGAAAGCCGTGATAGGTAAATCTAGGTTGCCAAGTTTCGATGCCGTCTCCCTTTAAAATATAAGTGTCCGTCGCTCTGGCCTCACGGAGATTATCGGTCTGAATGTTGCCGTCCTTTTTAAGTATTTCTCCAAATCGAAGCTTTACTTTGGTTCCTTTTGGTCCTTGCACCTTTAAGAGTGCAAAACCAGCGATGTTTTTTCCCAAATTAAAAACAAAGGTATCGGGAACAGGTTCCGTAATATTGAGAGGCGTTAGACGTTCGGTATTCTTGACCAAGGTGCCAGGATGTGCCTGCAGTTTTCCTTTTGGGAAAGGATACATTATTGGATAGTGCCAATCGCTATCATCATAATTTGAAGCATCCCAACCCGTTTTTTCCAATCGGGAATCGTAGGTTTCGCCCATAAGGATGTCCGCTTCCCGAATAGGTCCTTGGTCGACTTTCCAAGTATCGTCAGACGCTATAATTTCAAAGCTTCCGTCTTCATATTCTAATTCAATCTGGCCCATAAACGATGGATTGACCCCATAGAATTCCCTGACCTTATCCAGCCTAAGGTAGAGTGCATAGCCCACATAACCCGCATACCATCCATCTGCAATGACTGCTCCTATGACGTTTTCGCCTTCAAGCAAACTGTCGGTAACATCAAAGGTCTGATAGTATAAGCGCTTATCATAATCCGTCCAACCAGGTAGAAAGTTTGCATCCCCTACCTTTTTTCCATTAATGTGCAATTCGTATAAACCCAAAGCGGTTGCATATACCGTTGCTTTTTTTATTTTTTTATTTAAAACGAATGGCTTGCGCAGGTATCTTGCTGGAGGCAGATATAAACTATCATATTTATCCAATGTATTGTGTCCCACATCGTGCCCGATGAAGGCACCCTTCCAATTGGAAAATTTCAACAGTCCCATAGACCAAAAAGCTGGTTCGCTCCATTCGGATTCCCGGTCTGTTTCATCCCAAACCTTAACTTTCCAATGATACGTTGTATTTGATTCCAGCAAAACTCCATCATAGACAATCTGGTTGGTGGCATTGGAAGAAATCTTGCCACTATCCCAAACATCCGCTGTATTTTTTAAGAGGTTTTCTTTAGAAGTAGCAATCAATATACGATAAGAAGTCTGGGTTCTGTTTCTTCCTTCTCCAATTAAAACCCAGCTAAATCTGGGAATTGGGATATCCAAACCCAAGGGATTTTTTCGATATTCGGTTCTTAGTTCATCGATTTTCAATGGCACGGAATTATTTATTTTTGAATGTTTATGGTTCAAGGGAAAGATGGGAATTTAAAGACTATTTAACTTGGACCTTTTTTATTTATTTTAAAAAAAGCTACTTAAAGAAGGCAGCCTCCGTTTAGGTTCAAACTCCAATATAAGTAGTATTTCGATTTATTTTTAAGTTATCTCAAAAAGGTTCAACTCAATCAATTGGGATGATTCTTATCTCAATGCATTAAATCATATAATCTTGTAAATGAAATATAAAAGTATGCAAGGTCAAAACTACACCCTTTAAACGCATCCTGTACAATGCTGATACATTAATTTTACATTCCCAGAATGAATAAAAACTTTAAGCCGTTTTCTTATTCATTAAGAAAACTAGTATTAATATGCCCGATAACAGTACTGTACAGGATGGAAACATTAGAACCTTAACTTATTTTTAGCACACTTTGATAAATTTTAAAGTGCATAAAGATTAAACTATTTGAATGGAGTTAATTTAAATAATCTGTATAATGAAGACTAATATCTTGATATCCTTTTGTGTTCTATTATTTCTCATATCATTTTCTTGTAAGGAGCAGGAGAAACAAGTTGCGGAGATCGAGGTAAAGAAGCCCCTTAACGTCGTACTGATTTTGACTGATGATCAAGGTGCTCATCTCTCAGCCTTAGGAACGCCAGAGATTTCAACTCCTCATGTAGATGCCTTGGCAAAGAACGGAATTTTGTTTACAAATGCCTTTGCTGTTGTACCATCATGCTCGCCAAGTCGAAGTTCAATCATGACGGGTATGTATCCGCATGCCAACGGGCATTGGAGAAATACGATTACGCCAGAACTGTCTGATGATGATAAAGAATTTACTCGTGAAGGCTCTAGAATAGATAAGGTCGGGATTCATGAATACATCAAGACACTTCCTGAAGTGCTTCAAGATAACGGTTATTATACGGCAATAACCCAAAAGTTTCATATGAGTCCACCGTGGAAATTTCCTTATAATGGCAGAAACGCCATTCAGAATAATCACAATGATTTTAAAAAGGTCATTTCTGATTTTATTTTTGAAGCGGGAGATAAGCCATTCTTTTTCCAAACGAATATTGCTCCACCACATCGAAATTTAGATAAACATATGGACGATTTTCCAAATTTTCTTCCAAACAAAGATAGTATTGCCGTGCCTGAATATTTGGCCGATACACCAAAAATGCGAGAGGATCTGGCAAAATATTATGGCTCCGTACAATTGGCCGATGCTTGTGCAGGAAGCATCATTGAAACACTTAGGGAAAAGGGACTGTTAGAAAATACTCTGATTATTTTTACTGGTGACCAAGGCGAGCCCTACCACAGAGCAAAAGCATCGCCCTACTATGCGGGCTTGCACGTACCCTATGTGGCGAGCGGCCCAGGGCTTGAGAGTGGTAAAATATCTGATGCATTGATTTCACATATCGATATCATGCCAACGATTTTGGATTATTTAAAAATTGAAATTCCTGAAACTGTTCAGGGTAAATCTTTAAAATCCATTTTTACAGGTGAAGAAGAAAAAGTTTCGGACAGGGATTATGTATTTGGTGAACATAATTCCCATGGCCCTCCCCGCGTTGAACATTACCCAAGTCGGGTTATTTTTGATGGTCGATTTTATTATATCCAAAACCTGATGCATCAAAAATCCCATGAACTTCCTGCCGATTTAAGGGTTGAAGAAGCTTGGGGAAACCGCAGCTATCAAGCGACCTTGGATGCCAAAGATTCGCACCCTGTACAATATAAACTTTTAAAACTATTGGAATCAGGCCGGCCCTTTGAAGAATTATACGATATGGATAACGACCCAGGCCAATTGGTCAATCTCGCTGGGACAGAAGAGCATGCAGAAAAACAGCAAGAGCTAAAAAATGCACTTGAAAGTTGGAGAGCGGATTCAGGGGACCTGGCTGATGACCCGTTGGAGATTAAGACAAGACAAATAAAAGTAGGAGGATAGAATAAAGAGAAGAGAGAAGCTAAAAAAGTTAAAAGAGGCAGGAGGGAGGAGTCTTTTTTATTTCATTTTAAAATTCAGGAAAGCAAACAACCGAGATAATTTATCATTTTATGAAGAATATAAAAAGGGTACTGTGTTATATAACAATCTTGTGCTATATAGTAAGTTGTAAGGATTTCGATTCGACAGCAACCATGAAACCGAAATATCAAGCAAAAAGACCAAACATTATTTTTATAATGGATGACCAACACCGTTATGATGCATTAGGAATGATAAATCCCCAAGTAATAACACCTACTTTAGATAGTTTGGCTAGAAGTGGTATTTTATATAGTCAAGCAGTTTGTCAAGCACCTATGTGTGTTCCTAGTAGAAACTCAATCATGTTTGGATTGTATCCCAATCAAACAGGTGTCTATACAAATAGTGGTGGCGTCCAAGATTCATTAATGCCAGGGAAAACCATGGTACAATATTTTAAGGATGCAGGCTATGAAACGGCTGGTTTCGGAAAAACACATTGGGGAAAATATAAGACAGATACGCGCGGATTTGAAACAAGATATGTATCCGAAATTCCAGAAAAAGGGGCTATGAGTATGCAAGAAATGAACCCCGAAGCTAAAGTACGGTATGATGCTGAAATCGAAGCCATGGGTCCGGGAGAAGAAAACAATATTGGTTATTTGGGTTTTACCAGTAAGTTACCTGAAGAGGATCATCGCGATGGATGGGTTACCAAACAGACCATCAATTATATTGAAAACCGAAATGATGATAGGCCATTATTCTTATATCTCTCCTATATGAAACCCCATGCTGGTCATAATATCCCAAAAGGCTATGAAGATATGTATGATTTAGACAGCATGAAGTATGCGCAACAGCCACCTTGGGAGAAGGACTACTCACCACATTCGGCTGGGGTAAATAGAAGAGGACTCTATGAAACTTATTGGAAAAATGCTTCTGAAGAAGAATGGAAACTCATGACTATGCGCTATTATGCCAACGTGACCTGGATAGATGATATGATGGGAAGCACATTAAAAACAATGAAAGACAAAGGCTTATTGGATAACGCTATTATTGTTTATACCTCCGATCATGGAGAGATGCTAGGGGAACATTATTACCGTTTTAATAAATATAATTTATATGATCCTAGTGTAAGAGTGCCTATGATTTTGGCAGGAAGTGCTTTGCCTGATACAACTAAAGAAAATACGGTAAATTCCACACCAACTGAAAATATTGATATCATGCCTACCCTATTGGATTTGGCGGGCATTACACCAGAGAGGGCATTACCTGGAAAAAACCTTTTCGCAAACAATAACAGAACCGCCAGTTTCTCTGCACTTCATGAACGCAAAGGAGAGGCCGCATTTATGTGGCGCACCAACACACATAAACTGATTTTAGTATTTAATCGTAAGGAAAACATGAACGATTATACTCGTGACAACATTATAACAGGTGAATTTTACAATTTGGAAAAAGACCCAATGGAATGGCTGGATCTCTACGATTCGAAAGAAGTTACAGAACTTCAAAAGAAATTCACGGATGGATTATTGAAGCATCTTCAGGAAATGGATTAAAACAATTTCTCTCTATTTTTTTAATGAGTTCATTAACAGAAAAAAATCATGAATGTTAAATATAGTGTGAGTTTTATTTCAGTGTTAAGTCTATGTCTTCACCTATCAGAAGTTGTGAAAGCGCAAAACCCTATTTCGCCTCCAGGGATTTATATTGCAGACCCATCAGCAAAGGTTTTTGAAGATGGAACCCTTTATGTTTATGGCTCTACAGATGAAAGCACGACCTACTATTGTTCAGGTAAGCATGACATTTTACATACAGAAAATATGATGGATTGGCATCTAACCGAAAATGTATTTGCTTCCAAAGAAACCAACGACCAAGTACCTTATAATGATGCCGTATTATTTGCACCAGATGCTATCAAGAAAAATGATACGTATTATCTATATTATTGCCAACCAGATATAAATGCACCAGAAGGTGTGGCTACTTCCAAAAGTCCATTGGGACCTTTTACAAATGGTGAAAAAATAGATTTAAAAGGCCACAATCAAATAGACCCTTCGGTTTTTATAGATGATAATGGTACTGCCTATTATGTATGGGGACAATTTAGTCTTAAAATAGCGAAGCTTAATCCTGATATGAAAACCATTGACCCGTTGACCCTTCAAAAGGATATTATTACAGAAAAAAATCATTTTTTTCACGAAGGTGCTTACCTTACCAAACGAAAGGATCTTTATTATTTAGTTTACTCAGATATTAGTAGGGAAGATAAACCCACCTGTTTAGGCTATGCCACCAGTTCCTCTCCTTTTGGTCCTTATACGTATGGTGGTGTCATTATAGACAATAATGGTTCCAATCCTGGTAATTGGAACAATCATGGTTCTATTGCATCATTTAATGACCAATGGTATGTATTTTATCATCGTTCAACACATGGGGTTCGAACGATGAGAAAAGCCTGTGTTGAGAAAATAACTTTTCTGGATGATGGCTCTATTCCCGAAGTAGAAATGACCTCTCAAGGTGCAGGTTTACCAATTAAAGCAAAAAATAAAGTTGACGCCGCTTCGGCTTGTCTATTACAAGGCAACGTTCTTATTGAGAAGGCATCTGAAGCGAATGAAATTCTTTCTAAGTTTAAAAATAAGGATGCTGCTATTTATAAATATTTAGATTTTGGAGATGGTATTGCTTCCATAAAAATTCATGTAAAATCTATTTCAGGTGGCCAATTAAATATTTATTCTGATAAACCTTGGCATAAAAAATTGGCAACCTTGATGCTTGAGCCGAATAAGGATTGGCACACCATTACGGTTCCAGTAAAAAATGAAACTGGCATTCACGCTCTATGGTTTGAGGCCTCAGGAGCCGAAGGGGAATTATTTGAAATAGATTGGTTTCAGTTTAATTAATTCCATTATATGACCTTGATCAGTAAACCATAACAGGTTAGTGCAGGGTACGATTTACAGATTGAAGTCTTAATTTTATTAAAAATTTTTAATCATGAAAGAAAAATTATGCTTCCTCTTTTCAATTTTGAGCCTTACAATATATGCTCAAAATATTACACTAGAACTAAATCCCAGTCTTAAAAATCAAATGAACATCACTGAAAATCCCATGGGAACTTATGATATACAAACCTTGGGTGGTGATCCTTGGATCGTTACGCGACCCGTGGAAACCTATGATCCCAATCAGGTTTATGTAATAAGCTTTGATTACATCGCAACAAATGGACTGGATAATTTTCAGATTTTTTATGGAGCTCCAATAAATCCAACAAATAGAAGAAGGGATTTTGGCAGTCTGGCACCTTCAACAGAATACACGACTTTTAAGGCTTTTATGAAATATGAGGTGGGCAACTGGAGTATTTTTGATCGCTTTCGCTTTGATTTTGGAAGAGCAGCCGGTCAAAATATTACGGTTAAAAATGTGCGATTAAGAGCAGCACTTCCAGGAGAGGTAGTGCCGTTGGCTTTGAATTTGGCACGTAGAAATCAGATATCCGTTGTAGAAGATCCAGAAGACACCTATAGTATTTCTAGTTTAGGAACCGACCCATTCATCTATTCAGAAACAATTACAACCCCATACGATCCTAATAAAGCCTTTGTTTTGGCATTTGATTATACCTCTTCAACAGGACTGGATGATTTACAGATTTTTTATGGAAAACCCACTAGTCCCGCGAGGCGTGTATTACTAGGCGCTCTTACAGAAGCAAGTTCTAAAACTAATATTTCGGTTCTTATGACCATAAGTGCACCGGTTTGGGATTCTTTTTATGACGAATTCCGATTTGATTTTGGCAGGTTTGCAGGACAGGATATTACCGTGAGCAATTTGGTGCTTCGAGAGCCCACCAATGCAGAAAAGAAATTATTAGCACCAAAAGAAATTATTCCAATTGAACTGGATATAAATAACACGAGTGGTGGTCTCAGTGCTACAGAAGTTGAAACAGGATCCTATGTTTTAGATACCTCTGGGAATGACCCCTGGATTCGCTCAAAATCCATTGATGTACTATATGATATCGAAGAGTCCTATATTATTTCTTTTGAGTATCGAACAGAAACGGTATATAATGAACTGGAAATTTTCTATGGACCACCTATAATTGGAACTCAAAAGTTGAGTGCTGGCGAAATTCCTGTAGCTTCGGACTGGACCACATACACGATTAATCCTAGACTTTTGGTTAATAATTTTCAGGATAATGAATGGACGACATTTCGATTCGATTTTGGTAAAAATGAAAATGTGACGAAATCCATAGAGGTTAGGAATATCCAAATTAGAAAACCAACAGCTCAAGAATTAGAAGATGAGCAGAATAGCGATAAATTTTTAAGTGTTTTAATAGATCAGGAATTTAGGGACTATCTCAATACTACCTTTGCCAATACCATCTCATTGGTTAAGGTGGATATGGATATGGTGAATATAACTGGTACGATAACAAACGCCACTGAGGAATTTTTTTTGGCAGAGATTGAGCCACATCAATATGGTTTCAATCAATCTGAGTTTAACTTTATCACGCCTATAGCTATTACAAATGACACCTTTGATATAGACGTTGAACGTTTTATCCAAAAATCTGACCATAATTATGATCGATTATATTCCAGATGGGTCATTGTTAGAAAAACAGGCGAAAGCACATACGAATATACTTCTAATGCCGTCTGGGCAGGAGACATTTCTGCAATAGCATTAAATAACATAGAAGAAGATAAAGCAAGTTCCATTAAAGGATTGGACGGATTAGGGCCTTCAACACTCTCTAACTTTTCCGATCTAACTGATCTTGATATAAAAAGCATGAAACTTAATCTGTTGCTTAATGGTGTTTTAAGCCTAAATCCTACTGGGCTAACACATGAATTCAATGGAAAGATTTACAATATCAGTCCTGGGTTTGTAACCGGTTTTGACCAACGTATAAAAAGGTTAACAGATAATGGCATTAAAGCCGCTTTTGTGCTCTTGATACCTTTAAATATAGGCAATGAAGATTTAAGACGCATCTTTGTGCATCCAGATGCATCCCTTGGATTATACAGTATGGCTAATGTTGCCACCGAAGAAGGTGCAGAATATTATGCAGCAGTTGTTGATTTTTTGGCAGAGCGCTATTCAAGACCAGATAAACTTTATGGACGATTGGATCAATGGATTATTCATAATGAAGTGGACGCCCATACCAATTGGACACATGCAGGTCAAAAACCAGTATCTCTATACACTGAAATATACAACCGCTCCATGCGTATGGTGCATTATACGATTAGAAAACACAACCCTTCCGCAAAAGTTTTTGGATCGTTTACCAAACACTGGAATAGTGTTCCCGGTAGCAGTGCCAATTTTAAATCCAAAGACATTCTTGATGTTTTGGTACGGTTATCTGTTAAAGAGGAAGATTTTGAATGGGGTATTGGTTGGCATTCATACCCAACCAATTTGTTTAATCCTAAAGTATGGAATGATGCCGCTGTAAAAACACAGTTAAATTTCGACACCCCTGAGATTACGCCAAAGAATTTGGAAATGATTGATGCGTATGTTAGACAGAAGGACGTATTATATAATGGCAAAAAAGTAAGGACTATATTGTTATCTGAAAACGGTTTTAGTTCAAACACAGCTAAAAACCCAAACGCCAACGAAACCAATCAAGCGGCGGCACTCGCCTATTTCTGGAAGAAAGCAAACTTAAGATTGCCTTCTATAGAAAACATCCAATTGCACAGATGGGTAGATAACCCTAATGAAGCTGGACTGGAATTTGGATTGTGGACTGTTTTAGATGGTACAAATGATGGTTTTGATCGCAAAAAAGAAGGCTGGTATGTTTGGGAAGCTGCTGGTACCGCCAATGAAAATACTGTATTCGATCCTTATAAATCTGTTATAGGAATTAATGATTGGAATGAAATATATAATGATGTTGCTATCGAAGTTACCCCTTATGTTGTCAACATAAGTATTGAAAATTGCGGCAGTAATTTGAATGAACTATTGGTAAGTTTTAATGGGGAATTGAAAATTCCACAACAAGACGGCTCCTTGATTTTTTATAATGTAGCTTCTAATGTATTGCAGCCCTATACTATTAAAAAAGGCAGTGTTATATTGGCATCAGATGTCCTTAATATTACTGAGGATACTGAATTAAATATCAATCTTATTGCAGTTGAAAATGTTTCAGCTAAAGGAATCTCTCCATCAGAAATTGAAATTAATTGGAATTCCAATCTTCAAGACTTTCAAGGATTTGTAATTGAAGTAAAGAAAGAAGGTGGTAGCTTTTCAGAATTGGAACGCGTATCGGCAGAAACATTCAGTTATGTTCACAGCGGAGTTGTAGCTGGAACACGATATTTTTACAGAGTGGCGGCTGAATTGGACGGGGAGACCTTGTCGTGTTATTCCGAAGAAACTTCAGTTATCGCTCCATTCTTAATTGCAGATTATAAGGACGGTGATAAGAATAAAACACAGAACAACAAAATAAGACCGCACCTTATCCTAAGAAATGAAGCTGAAAACGCCATCGATTTAAGCCGGGCCACGGTAAGGTATTGGTTTACCGCAGAAGATGTTTCCACTTTAAGGTTCAAGTTGGATGAAGCCGGTAGTTTAGGGTTGGAAAATGTAAAGGGAACCTTTGTGGCTTTAGAAGCACCATTAAATAAGGCTGATTATTACTTGGAACTATCCTTCACTCAAGGAACATCAATTTCTGCCCTTGGTGATTCGGGAGCGATCAAGACCAAAATTGAAAAATCCAGACCATCACTCTTTGATGAGCTGAACGATTACAGTTATAAAAATGCATCAAGCTTTCAGGAAACCAGAACCATCACCGTTTATTGGGACGGAGAACTGGTCTGGGGAGATGAGCCAGGTGAAGCGGAACCATCTACAACCCAATATACGGAGAAGTCACTTTTGTTGACGGTGTATCCGAATCCGACACAAGGACGAACCAACATTAAATGGGCCGAGAAAATAATCGAGGTGGGCAATTTTGAATTGATAGATTATATGGGGAGTTCTTATAAGGTAAAACAAAGCAAGGTCAAAGGAGATGAAATATCCTTTCGGTTTTCTGGATTAAGGACCGGGATTTACCTTCTTAAAGGAAGTATCAATGGCCAGGTAGTAGCACATAGATTATTGATATTATAAATAAAAATTAAGATTTTTAAAGTTTAAACGAGTTCGTTTATAAATTTATCACTAGCATCCGAAAGTTTTTATAGAAATGTAAAAACCATAGTTTTATCCCAATGTTTTCGTTTAATATATTAGATTACCCAGAAAATAAGTCTGCCTCGAACACCCATTCTGTTTGCGTTGAAAACGTGACCTTACGCACGCCTTCCCTTACGTGGTTGCATACGTAATCCAGTGATAGATAGTGATACAGGCAAAATCTAATTTTTTCTGATAAATTGGAAAAAGCAACTGCTTTTTTGGAGATAGTTCGTTTTATGAGCTCTAAGAGCAGATAATTTATCAGGGCTACATATATTTGGGACTTTACTGCATTTTCACTGGTTCCCCAAAAGGTCTTTACCTGTAGGTTTTGTTTTAAGGCTTTAAAAAACAGTTCTATGTCCCAACGTTTCTTGTACAGTTCCGCAATGGTACCGTGCTCCCAGTCAAGTTGGTTTGTAACAATGGCTATCACTTTGTTTTCATCTTCTTTACAGCCGTGTGCCAATCTTAGTTTTTGTCCTGAAATCCCTGTTTCCATTGCCTTGTTTGAAGTCAGTTGGATTATTTCATCTTTCAGTATATTTTGGTCAACATGATCTGGCAGTTCCAGTTCTTCTATCGTTTGGTACAACGTATTGGACTTGATCCTGGTAACAAATACATTTTCTGCCTTTATCCTGTTGAGCATCAATTCAAAATCAAAATAAGCCCTATCTTCAACTATAATGGTGTCTTTAGGATAAATCAATTGCTTTAACCCATATCTGTCGTGCACCTTTGCTTCTGTAATATTTACCACATCTGGTATCATTAAATTGTAATCCCAACTTGTATGTAATTTAATGCCCCCTTTTGCTGTCCGAAACTCTGCCCAATCAAACATGGCCAAACATAAGGATATCGTTGAGCTATCTATTAGTTTAACAACCTTGCCCTTGATCTCTTGTATAATGTGCGTGTTATGATGTTGTTTCAGTACCGATTTATAGTGGCTCAATAAACGATAATGCAAACTCTCAAACACCTGCCAGTCCCTGTTTTTATTGCCATCGCCCATTGTGGAACGCGCTGGGCCTTGGCGCAGGCCCCAAGTCGTTTATGAAAATTTCGCTTACTCCAATCCCTGCCGATATATCATTCAAGCTCTGGCACTTATTGAGCTGTCCGAAAGTTAGTGCTACAAACTGATCGTATGTTCTGTATTTATGAACACCTTTGTCCGTTTTGTAAGTATTTGTGCAACTTTTAATTAACCAAGGTGGTACTAAATCTAATATTTGTCGAATTATTGGTTTATTGGTATTTTTGTTTCGCCTGAAGGGCCCCATATTTGAAAAGTTTTTCGTAGAACCCTAAAATAAGGGATTCTGAGGGCTTTTTAAAATAGCGACTTTCAGATGCTAGTATAAATTTATAAAAGGTTGTGGAAAATTCCATAACCTTTTTTTTGGAGTCAATAATGTAAGGGGTTAGTCAGGTGGGTACAGGACACTTACAAGTGGAAATGATAGTAGATTTATCTAAATTAAATATTCTATCATGTCTCTAAAATTACTATTAAAATTCTCTTTCTTGAATTTCTTCTGTCTCCTTGGTTTTTTAATGGTTGCTCAAACAATTCCATTGGAATTAAACACTAGCGTAAAACAACAAATGAATATCACCGAAGGCCCTGCTGGTACTTATGATATTGAAACTACAGGCGGAGATCCTTGGATTATTACAAAAGCAATCGCAAATACCTATGATCAAGATGAGGTATATGTCGTCAGTTTTTTATATGATGCCCCTGCAGGATTGGATAATTTGGAGCTTCGATATCGGGACAACGCTTCTACATTTAACGGGATCCGTAGGTTAAATTTAGGGTCATTGCCGGCTACATCAGGTTTAACTCCCTATAAAATATTCATAAAGTTAGATGCGGTAGAATGGGACAAGGCCTATACGGTTTTTAGGTTCGATTTTGGAGTTTCCGCTAACCAGAACCTTCAAGTTAAAGACATTCAACTAAGGGCTCCTACAAGGTCTGAAGTTGTGGAAATAGATCTGGACGTCACCGGTAAAAACCAGATGAATATCTCCCAAAATACGGATGGGAGTTATAGTATTTTAACCACCGGTGGGGATCCCTGGGTTAAATCCCAATTATTGTCAGAAACTTACGATTACGAAGAAACCTACATTATGACCTTTCAATATTTGGCGGTCAACGGTAGCGGTGCCTTTGGGATAGACGACGTTCAAATATTTTATGGATTTCCACCGGCAGGAGCAAGGAGTGTAACCTTGGGTGAGCAGCCAGCGGCACCTAATTGGAAAACCGCGAGTGTTAACCTTAAACTCAGGGCTTCACAATGGAACCAGGCTTATGATGGCTTCAGGTTTGACATGGGCCGTAGGGCAGACCTTAACATTAAAGTGCGAAACTTTGCATTAAGAGCCCCGACCCCAGCCGAAATTGCTGCAACCACACCGGTTAACAATATACCTATTACCCTTAATCTTAACAGCCAGGCCCAGATGGACGCTGTCCAAAATGCAGATGGCAGTTATACCATAGAAACCTTAGGGAATGATCCGCGGATTACTTCGAATACCATAGAACAATTCTACGATTATAATGAAACCTTTTACATGAGTTTTGAATATATAGCATCTGAAGGTCTGGACAATCTTACCGTTTTTTATGGACCTCCCTCCCCAACCAGAAAAATAGATTTTGGGGATCTGGAACCAACGGAAGTTTACAAAAACATTAATGTAAATATGAAACAATTTAAAACTTGGAACAGTATGTTTACACAGTTTCGATTTGATTTTGGGACCTCCCCCAATCAGCTTATCCAGGTTAGAAACATACGATTAAGAAAGCCTACCCAAGAAGAACTTGACAATGATCCCATCATTATCAATCAGAAAAACAACGCCTTTCTTAGCAACTATTTTAATAGTGAATATACTTCAGAAGTTGCCAAGGCAATGGTCACACAAGACAGTGTATTTGTTCAAACTATAATACCTCAGAATAGCGGAAATCTATTTTTATGCGAATTAAAAATGTACAATGCTATTTTTGAACCAGAGGATATTACCTTTTCATTACCGCTTTCTTCAGAAGAATTTATTGAAACTGAATTGGAGCGTTTTATCGATGTAGAAGGGGAAACTTATGACCGGATCTATTCTAGATGGGTCATCGCAGAAAAGAATGGCGATGATTATATATATGTGTCCAGTGCCAAATTTCCTGATGACATTTATAAAGCGAACAAACGGTATTTAGCAGAAGAAAAGCCCTTATCCGTAAAAGGAATTGGAGCATCGGCTGGCCCACAATATGCGTCAGACCTATCAGATCTTGGGGCTGAAAATGTACGAACAGGCATTTTATATGGAAGTCTTTTAAGTTTAGTGCCAACCTCGATGAGTTATGAATTTAATGGAAAAACCTATTATTTCAATCCGAACTATGTGAATCGTCTGGATCAACGCTATAAAAACTCTACCGATAATGGATTAACCACGACGGTCATAATCCTGATACCAAGTAACATTGAAGCTGATAAGAAGGTGATATTAACCCACCCGGATGCCGATAGTGATGCATTTTTTAGTATTGCAAATGTTACCAGCCCAATAGGGGTAGAATATTATGCCGCTATGACGTCATTTTTGGCAGAGCGCTATACCAGACCCGATGAATTATATGGGCGCATTACCAACTGGATCATTCATAATGAAGTCGATGCAGGTTCTGAGTGGACCAATGCCGGTGAAAAGCCTATGGACATCTATACCGAACTGTACGATCGTTCTATGAGAACCGCCTACTATTCCATAAGACAGTTTGATCCTGCAGCAAAGGTGTTTATTTCCTTGACACAGTTTTGGAACGCCGCTGTCGATTATCCGCCAAGACTAATGTTGCAGACTCTTAACAAATTGAGCGAAACCGGTGGGGATTACGAATGGGGCATAGCCCACCATCCCTATCCCCAGAATGGATCTGCCACGTGGAATGACATCCAGGTGACCAATGACTTAATGACTTCTCCAAAAATCACCCCGAAGAATATAGAGTTAATGGATACTTGGATTAGATCCAAGGAAAATCTATACAAAGGCTTAAAGGTAAGGTCATTAATGTTTACCGAACAAGGAATTAATGCAGGTAGGGATTATGATGAAGAAACCTTTCAAAGACAGGCAGCTGGAGTAGCCTATATGTGGAAAAAGTTTAGTCGGTTACCATCTACAGAAGCCATTCATTATCATAGATTGGTTGACAATGCATCCTTATTTCCGGTACACTTTGGCCTGTGGACAAGAGATGAGGCATCTAATGCACCAGAGAAAAGAGGAATAAGAAAACCTAGTTGGTATGTTTGGCAGGCTGCCGACACTGAGAACGAAGAGGAAGCATTTGAATTTGCCTTGCCGATAATAAATGTTTCCAGCTGGGAAGAAACTTTTAACACCTTAATGGGCGAGGTTAATCTTTGTGATGTAACATTCAATTTAACCAACGATGAAAGTGTGGCCAGTGACATTGAAATCTATTTTAATGGAGAGATGCACAGATCCGAAAATGATGGCTTTGCCAATTTTTATAATGCAGCATCCTTGCCGGACGAAAGAACCATCAGGTATGTTACTAATGACACGCTCATTTGGCCAGAATTAACCCTAGTTGTTCAAGAGGACAAGGAAGTTTTTATGGATTTAAAGCCAGTGGATAATCTGGAGGCCGTGGGGATTTCGCCCACTCAAATTTTAGTTAAATGGGATGACATTACAGACTTTGAAGACGGATTTATAATCGAAAGGCGATCAGAGAACGAGTCGAACTTTACGTTACTTGAAAGCGTTTTGGCTGATACAACGAGTTATCTTGATGAAGGCCTTACGCCAGGAATGCGCTATTATTACAGAATCCGTGCATTTAATGAGGAGGTTAGAACGATTAACTCTAATGAAGTAGATGTTTTAGCACCATTCCTACTTGTAGATTATAAGGACGGTGATAAGAATAAGCCTCAAAACAATAAGATACGGCCGCATGTCATCCTAAGAAATGAAGCAGAAAATTCAATCGATTTAAACCGGGCCACGGTAAGATATTGGTTTACTGCAGAGGATTATTCGCCATTACGCTTTAAGGCAGAGAAAACAGGTATTTTTGATAAGAAAAGCCTCCACGGTGATTTTGTTGCTGTTGAACCTGTGCTCGACGGTGCCGATTATTACCTGGAACTTAGTCTTGATTCAAATTCTCAAATTCCAGCTATGGGATCATCCGGGGAAATCAGGATGAAAATAGAAAAATCACGCCCGTCACCTTTTAATGAACTTAACGATTACAGTTATAAAAATGCTTCAAGCTTTCAGGAAACACGAACGATCACTGTCTATTGGGATGGCGAATTAATCTGGGGCGAAGAACCTAATGCGGTTCAAAATTCGACAGAAACGGAAACAGTTACTTCATCGATACTTTCAGTCTATCCCAATCCAGCAAAGAACTCAACAAACTTAAAATGGGCTGAAGACATTATCAGTGTTGGTAATTTTACGTTATACGATTATTACAATGTTCAGCATACGGTAAAAACCAATATAAACGAAAGTGACGTTCTATCTGTAAAATTACCTAATCTTAAACAGGGATTATATATTTTAAAAGGACAGATTAATGGTGAAGAGATATTATATAGGTTGCTTGTAGAATAATATATTGTTCTTTCTACTAGTAGATCGGATTTAAAAAAATAAAATTCTGAAAAGCATTGAACTATCATGCTTTTCAGAATAAAAAAATTGTATATCCGTTTAATGTCCATTAGCTGTAATGCTAGCAATAATAAGCCTATCAAAGATTCGTTCTCCAAAATACCTGCGGTTGAGCTTATAAACAAACTCGTTCAGATATAATTGCAAATATTTCTTCTTGATTTTATGATAAGTTCCCGCAAAGTTCCTTTTAGCATTGCTTATTGCTATATGCACCCATTTGAGTGTTTCTTTGGTGGTTTGTTCGTTTGATTTCTCTGTCATATGTATTTCTACATAGTCTGCAATATTTACATATGAAGTACTCTTATCTGTAAATATAATAGTTTGCTCGTCATCAATAGCGTCTTTGAAGCTTTGGTCTGTGCCATCTGCCTTGTGGTCTTCTAATACCTTAGCTTTAAAATAACGGCATTGTCTATCTACTTTTCCTGTTTCTATATCTTCCAGTATGGTGCTTTCTGCCATAATCATAACATTGGATTTAGTTTTGCTCCCTCGACCTGCTTTTTGGGTTTTGTGTGCTTGTTCCGAGGCTTCAATAGTAAAATAGCCTTCATCCATTTCTATCATTCCTTCCAATGTGTACCTGTCATCACGATCCCCCATTGCTCTACGCAGTTTATGGACCATTGCCCAAACTGGCTCATAACGTTTTAGCCCCAACTGGCGCTGTATCTCTTTACTGGAAAATCCTTTTTTTGTGGTGCTCATCAAAAAAATGGTCTTGTACCAAACCAGAAATGACAATTTAGAGCTTTCCATTATGGTGCCACTGCGCAATGATGTCCTTGAGTTGCAGGATTTACATTGATAGCTCCATTTATTGATCAGCCAATAGTGGTCTGTACATCCGCAACGCTTACAAACAACACCTTGCTTGTCCCTTTGCTCCTTGAAATGAAGCCTGCAACTCTTTTCATCTGTGAAATGAACCCCAAAAGAAAATATATCCATAGCTAACTGTTTTTGAATCAATTAAATATACAAAATATTAATCAATATAGGGGTGTTTACGGATATACAATTAAAAAAATATGATGACAGGAAAAAAAGAACTTATTGAGAATTTATAATTGAAAACCAATCCTCTTTTGCTTCTGGTGTTAAGCTATCAAAACTCTTAGATGCTATTCGGTTTATTGAAAAAGTGGTCAATTGAGTAAGAAAAACTACTTTTGAGATATGTGGTAAACAAAATTTTAGCTTTCATTTAGGAAAAGTTTTGATTTTGTTTGAAAATTTATGTTAGAACTTGTATAGTTAAAAACTTTTCAAAAAGGTAAAATGTAACAAAGGTTCTTATGAAATAAGTTACCTATTCGGTTACCAAGAAAAGCTAATATTATGTAATTTATTGATTTTTAATAGATAAGGGTAAAGGCAGACTTCCTGCCGCCCCGACACAATAGTATATCAATCTATATCAAAAACCTGTTAATCTTACGATTTACAGGTTTTTACGTTTCTATAAATATTATAAGAATGTAAAAAATGCAGTTAAAAAAGTCAACAATTCGGATAACAAAAAGAGTTTTAGAAAAGTGTCATCCAAATTGTTAAAATTCAACGCATTGTAGATTAAATAAATGTGTCTTTAAAGTGATTTGACTTTCGTCTTTACAAATTAATGTTTAACTAAAAGTCATTTAAAATGAAAACAAAAAGCACCTTCACGGTTATTTTTTTTACAAGAAAATCAAGAAGCAATCCCAACGGGCTTTCTATCTATGTCCGTATTAGTAAACGGCAAACGCTCAGAAATGAGTTTAAAAAGAAGTATTGAGGAAAACTAGTGGGACAATACTAAAAATAGAGGAAGAGGTAATTCAGAAACTATCAAAATTCTAAATGCCTATTTAGACCAAGTTTATAACAAAGTACTTCAATGTCATAAGGAGCTTATGGAAGATGATACAGTATTGTCCTTAGGGTTATCAAGTCAAGATATTTGGGAGAAGATGACAATAGCAAAACTTTAAATGAGTTATTTCTTTTCATGTTGCTAGACATACGTTTACCACAACATAATAATAATGAAGCAATTTAGATCCCAAAGCATACAGAATTAATATCCACCCTTTTAACTATTAAATTAGAGAAATTCGAAAGGTTAATATGGTTTTAATATTCACAAATCATTTTTAAATTGATTAGATTTGTTTGAATCAAATTTCACTTCATTAAGGTTAAAATTATTTAATGCTAGCAAATTTCAAACACATATTTCTTTTAGTTTGTGCCATGGTGCTTTTTGGTAATATGTATGCGCAATACACACCTTTTTTTCAGAATTATTCATTAACAGAATTCAATGCTGGTAACCAAAATTGGGGGATTTCTTCTGCTGAAAACGGAAAGTTATATGTGGCGAATGACAAAGGGTTACTTGAGTTTGATGGGTTAAAGTGGAGGTTTTTTCAACTTCCAAATAAAACTACTATTAGATCGGTGTTAGCATATAATAATGTTATTTATACAGGATCATATGAAGAGTTTGGATATTGGACAAAAAATAAAAAAGGAGAGTTAGTTTATACCTCATTATATAACTTTCAAGCACAAGAAAAATCTTTAGATGAAGAGTTTTGGGAAATTTTACACCATAATGGTGCTATTTTGTTTAGATCATTTTCCAATCTTTATATATACAAAGATGGAAATATAACTAAGGCAAAGCTAGAGTCTACAATAATTTCATGCAATGTTGTTGGTAATAATGTTTATGTCTCAACATTAAAAGACGGAGTATACATATTGCAAGATGACACATTAGTGCCTTTTATTAAAACTGACAAATTGTATAACACAAAAGTTGTTTCTATAACAGCGTTTAACAACAAATTACTAGTTACTACGGCATTAAAAGGGTGCTATTTATATAGCAACAATACGCTAGAGGTTTGGCAATCTCAAATTAATTCGATAATTAAAGAGCAACAACTTAATAGCTTTTTAGAGCTAGAAAACGGCAATATGGTATTTGGAACCATAAAAAATGGCGTTTATATAACTAATCCTTCAGGTAAAGTATTATTTCATATTAGTAAAGAAAACGGTTTATTAAACAATACCGTTTTAAGCCTTGGTTTAGAAAAAAACAATAAATTATGGGTAGGCTTAGATAATGGCGTTGCACTTATAGATTTAAATTATAACCAAGTACTATATAATGATAATTCTGGTGAATTGGGAGCTGTTTACGATATTATTAACTACAAAAATGTTTTATATATTGGTAGTAATACGGGGTTGTTTTATTTAAATGAAGGTGATGATAAGCTGAAATTTATTAACAACTCGCAAGGTCAGGTTTGGAGTTTAAAAGAAATAAATGGTGAGTTGTTTTGTGGGCATAATAATGGCACCTATTTAGTTCAAAATAAAAAACTAAAAAAAATATCAAACTCTACTGGAGGGTGGGTTATTAAAAAAGTCCCCGAATCTAATAATACATATATCCAAGGCACCTATGCAGGCTTAGTTAAATATAAATACGTAAATGGAGAATGGGTTGTATTGCATTTAGGTGGAACTACTATACCTATTAAATTTTTAGTTTTCGAAGGTTCACACACTGCTTGGGCTGCTCATGCCTATAAAGGTCTGTATAGAATTAAGTTTGATGAAAATTATGAAAAAGGAGAAGTTGAAGATTATAAAAACAAAGGACTGTGGTCTGATTATAATGTAAGGGTTTACAATATTAAAAATGATATTTGTTTTAAAACAAATGAGGGGTGGCAAAAATATGAACCCTTATTGGATAGTATTGTGCCGCATAACTTACTAAATGAAACTATTGGGGATGGCACTAGTATCATTTCAGATTTGGACGAAGATATGTTGGTAACAAAAAGCATAACGGATAAAATTAGTTTTGTCTCCCTTAGCAACGGTTTTAATAATGTAGAAATTCCTAATATCCTATTTTATAAAAGATTGGTTGTAGATAACGAACGCGTGTCGAAAATAAAAGACTCGGTATATGCCTTAAATTTATATGATGGTTTTATGCTTATCAATAAATTGAGTTACAATAAGCAGGATACGCTTCAAAAACCCATTATCGAACGAATTGAAATTGATAAAAACTTTATAGATATAAATGATTTAGATACTTATGAGTTTCCGTATAACAAAAACATTGGGATATCTATATCTGCTCCAAAATCCAGTAATCATTTTTTTGAGTATGCCATACCCAACGATTCTGATAGTTTAAATTGGTATCAAATGGAATATGATAAGTTAGAATTGTCTAACTTAAGCAATGGAGACTATAAAATTCATTTTCGAACAACTAATCTCTCAGGGGAAGTATCATTAATAAAAACACTTCAATTAAAAATATCGCCACCATGGTACAAAAACAGTTTTTTTTATTTAATAGCTACATTGCTTATCAGCTTAATTATATATGGGCTTCATAAACGAAAAATTAAAAAAGAACAAAAAGCACTACACAATAAACTAATAAGGGAGCAAGAAATATTGTTAAAGGAGAAAGCCATTGAAAATGATAAAAAAATAGTGCAATTAAAAAACGAGTCCTTAAAAAACGAAGTAAAATTGAAAAGCAAACAATTGGCAAATACGGCCATGTCATTAGTTAAGAAAAACGAATCGATGCTTGAAATTAAAAAAGAACTGGTAAATAATAAATCTGTTTTCAAAAATGTATTAACCTATAAAAGATTATTAAGAACTATAGATAAATCCATTGGACATGAAGATGAATGGCAATTGTTTGAATATAATTTCAATCAAGTTCATGAAGAATTCTTTAACCAATTAAAAAGTGATTACCCACAACTGACACATAAAGATTTGAAAATTTGTGCCTACATTAAGATGAATTTATTGACTAAAGAAATTGCGCCATTAATGAATGTGTCAATTAGGGGGCTAGAAACCCATAGATACAGATTAAAACGCAAGCTAAATCTAGAAAATGATAAATCTTTAGGTGATTTTTTGCGAAATTTCAAATAAATAGAGTATAAAATTACACTTTTAACTCTTTTTTAGTACGTCATAATTACTTCATATAATTATAAACGCCTTTGTTTATTGCTTATTTTAAACGTCATAACATACGTCAAATAGCGTTTGTGTAATTTTTTTAACGTATGACGTATTTTATGTGTAAGTGATTATTTGATACATGCGACCATAGTTTTTAATTTAGATGAAACTAACATTCTAATTAAAACTATATGAAAACAAAATTTACTTTATTGTTAATTTTTCTATTTTCAACACATGCCTTTGCACAAGACATATTGGTAAGCGGTACAGTAATAAGTTCCGAAGATAATATGCCTGTACCGGGTGTGAATGTTATAGTAAAAGACACTAGTAGAGGTGTAAGTACCGATTTTGACGGAAACTATTCGATCCAGGTAAAAACTGGAGAAGTATTGGAATTTAGTTCTATTGGTCTTAAAACGGTCAATATAACTATCGGTAATCAAAAGATTATTAATGTATCACTAGAGCCAGACATTGCGGCTTTAGACGAAATTCTCGTTGTTGGGTATGGTACACAAAAAAAAGCAGTGCTTACAAGTTCTGTAAGTTCAGTTAAAGGAGAAGATTTAGCAAGAGAACCGATAATTAATGCTGCTCAAGCTCTTCAAGGGAAGGCAGCAGGTGTTCAAATAATCGCGTCAGATGCACCGGGGGCAGCTTCAACCGTTATTATTAGAGGATTGGGAACCATACAAGGAGGTAGAGATCCTTTATATGTCGTCGATGGCGTTTTAACTGGTAATATAAATAATATCAATACTTCTGATATTAAAACCATGAATGTTTTAAAAGATGCTGCATCGTTAGCAATTTATGGTAATAGAGGTGCTAATGGGGTTATTATCATTACCACTAAAAAAGGACGTTCCGGAAAAATGCAAGTTTCGTTTGATTCCTATACTGGTTTCAGGGATATATTAAGCAAAGTAGATATGGCTGATGCTTCTTCTTTTGTAACATATAGTAATGAGGCCGCATTAAGAGATTTATTATATGACAATGATCCAAGTAACGATAACGACACAAGTGGTTTTTTCCCCACAAATCAACCATATAATACCAATTGGCTGGACGCAATCACAAGAACTGCCAAAGTATCAAATTACAACCTTTCCTTATCTGGAGGGTCTGATAATATCCAAGCGTTTTTTAGTTTAGGATTTAATAAGGAAGAAGGTATTTTAAAAGATAATGATTTTGATCGACTCACAATAAGAAGTAATGTAGATTATAAAATTAGTGACAAGCTTAGCCTTTCTCAAAATGTAAGTGCCCAGTTAGCAAATACTACGCCAAAAGGATTTAATGCATTTACTACTGCCTATAAACAATCCCCTACCGTTCCTGTAAGAGATGAGCAAGGGAGGTTTGGTGCATCTGTAGCGTTTAATAATGTAGGGAACCCTGTAAAAGATCTTTTTTTCCAAGATGAAGAGCAAAAGTTCTTTAAACTTCAAGGCTCGCTTAAAATGGATTATAAAATAATAGACCCCTTAGTCTTTACCTCACGGTTTTCTATAGAAACTGAAACGGCACGATTATATAATTTTCAAGATAGATTAGGTTCTTATTTAGCCAGTAATCCTGGAAATACGGAAGAAAATTTTGAAGGCGGTATAGAAAATCCGGCTAAAACTAGACTAGTTGTTGAGCATAAAAATAACTATCACTGGTTTTTAGATAATTATTTTACTTATGAAAAAACTTTTAATGAAGACCACACTGTAAAGTTAACTGCTGGTGTTACCGCAGAAGAAAGTAGGGGAGAGTATTTAAAGGGTACTAGAAATAATGTGCCTTTAGATTCAAATCTTAAATTTAACTTGGGGTTGGGTGATGAAGATGATACACAACTTTCAGATGGCTCATTTACCGTATTAGATAGATTATATTCGTTTATAGGGAGGGTGAATTATGATTATAAAAACAAATATATTTTTAACGCTTCTTATAGAAGAGACGGCTCTAGTAAATTTCAAAAGGGATTCAGATATGGTGATTTTTTCGCTGTGAGTGTTGGTTGGGCAATAAGCAATGAAGACTTTATGCAAGATGGATTTTTTGATGTTTTAAAGCTTAGGGCAAGTTATGGAGAGTTAGGAAATCAAAATGTGCCCTTTAATGTCCTATCAGCAACAACTGGTAGTGGTGGATTTTATGCCTTTGGTCCTAATCAGGATATACAACAAGGCATTACCATAACCGGTACTGTTCAAGAGAATTTATCATGGGAAACCACCAATGAATTTAATATAGGTTTGGAATATACGCTTTTTGACTATAGATTAAGTGGTGAAATAGATTATTACCAAAGAGTGAATGAAAATGCTACCTTGGAAATACAACTTCCAGATGTTTTTGGTTTTGATCCTTTCAACTCCCATGTAGGTAGAATTGAAAATACAGGTTTAGAAGTGCTCTTAAATTGGTCAGATAAAATAACTGATAAGTTCAAATATCATGTTGGTGGTAATTTTTCATACAACAAAAATGAATTGACAAAAGTAACCAGTCCGTTCTTTAATGAACAAACAGGAGGAAATATTGATAACGGGCAATACACTAAAAAAGTAGCCGTTGGCCAACCATTAGGCAGTTTCTATTTATTTGAAGTGGCAGGTATTGATGATCGAGGCGAATTTGTTTATAAAGATCTAAACAACGACGGAGATATAACCGAAGATGACAGAAAATTTTATGGTTCTTATATTCCAAAATATTACTTTGGTTTCAATTTTGGGTTTGACTACAATAATTTTGATTTTAACGTTGACACTTTTGGGAATTTTGGAAATAAAGTTTATAACGGTAAAAAAGCACAACGCTTCGGAAACGAAAATATTGAGCAAGATGTATTTAATAATCGATGGACCACTGGAAGGCCAAGTAATACAACTCCAAGAGCGTCTAACGATGTCCCAAGATCTTCCAATTACTATCTTGAATCTGGTGATTTCTTTAGAATTAACAATATCACCTTGGGTTATACTTTGCCAAACGAAAAGTTAGGCTTCTTTTCTAATATTAGAATCTATGCATCAGCAAAAAACCCCATTATTCTTAAAAGATTTTCAGGGTTTTCTCCTGAAATACCTGGGGAAGAAAATGGAAACCCTCTTAAAACAGCTGGAATTGAATTGAATGCCTATCCAACGTTGCGATCATTTTATGTAGGAATAAACACATCATTTTAATAAATAAATAAAAATGAAAAATTTAACTAAAAAATCAATTTATTTTAGTGTTTCAATACTATTAATATTGGGTCTTACACTCTCCTGTAGTGAAGATTTTATTGATGTTGAGGCTAATGAAGAAACTGAAGGTGCGATAACAGCAGATAAAGCTCCAGAACTGGTAAACGCTGTTTACAATAATCTTAATCAATGGGCTATGAGCTCATTTTCATGGAATGGCGTTAGTAGCATAACCACTGATGATGCAGATAAAGGGAGTGACCCAGGAGATACGGGTGGAGATAAAAATTTGTTAGATGCACTTACCTTTGATGCTACAACCATATCCTTCGATGAGGTTTGGGCTGCACATTATGATGGTATACAAAGAGCAAATCAAGCCATAAATAGAATAGAAGCATTTGATTTTGATCCAACCTTAAAAAGCAGACTTATTGGGGAGACAAAATTTTTAAGAGCATTAACATATTTCAGACTTGTAAAAATTTTTGGAGGTGTTCCATTAATAGCAGGTATTCCTGACCTTAGTGTTGATCCAGATCAACTTCTTAGTAGAGCTACAAAAGAAGAAACCTATGCTTTTATTGAGACAGATTTAGCAGAAGCAATCGTCTCTTTACCAGAGAAGAGCGAGTATCCTTTTTCAGAGTTAGGAAGAGCAACCAAAGGAGCAGCGAAAGCATTACTGGCAAAAGTGAGTATGTACCAAGGTAAATGGCCAGTTGTATTAACCTTAACAAATGAAATAATTGCCTCTGGAGAATATGGTTTAACCCCCAATTACGAAGATATTTGGAAAGAAATAGGGGAAAATAATACAGAATCCATTTTCGAGATTCAAGCTAGGGGAGACTCGCCTACTGCTGGAACTCAAGGCTACAGCGTTACTCAAGGAGCTAGAGGAGCTGGTGGCTGGGGTTGGGGATTTAATACGCCTTCACAAAATTTAGCCGATTCTTATGAGGCTGGAGATACTAGACGAGATGCCACCATTATTTTTAGAGGAGAAACCTTATTTGATGGCAGACTAGTACCAAACACCGTGGTAAACCCAATGTATAATCAAAAAGCCTATTCCAGTGCATTTTCTGATGCATGGGAAACAGGAAAAAACATACGCATATTACGCTATGCCGAAGTACTTTTGATGAACGCAGAGGCTGCCCTAAATATGGGTGGAGATGTAGCAACGCCACTTAACCAAGTTCGAAATAGGTCTGGATTAGGAAATGCACCGGTTGTTAACCAATTGGCTATTTGGGAAGAAAGAAGACATGAATTGGCTTTTGAACACGATCGTTATTTTGATTTGGTTAGACAAGGAAGAGCGGGTACGGTATTAAGAGCACTAGGTAAGCCGTTTGTTGATGGTAAGCATGAAGTATTCCCTATACCTAATGAACAGATAATTAAAAGTGGTGGATTGCTTGAACAAAATCCAGGGTATTAAAAGTTGTTTAAGAATTACATAATAATATTAAACACATGAAATCAGTATTAGCTATAAAAACAAACCGGATGTTGAAGACATTTATATATGGCCTTACAATATTCACAGTATTGTTTGGTTGTAACAATCCAAATGGTATTGCACCACCACCACCAGATGTGGGTTTTATTGGTGAGCCTGTACCAGTAATTCCTTTTGAGGAATTACTGGATTTGGTGCAGGAACGTACATTTAAATATTTTTGGGATTTTGCTGATCCCACAAGTGGTTTAGCTAGAGAGCGTTCGCAATCTTTAGAAACACTTACTACTGGGGGTTCTGGTTTTGGTATTTCAAGTTTCCCAGCAGCTATTAACAGAGGTTGGATATCGAAAGACGAAGCCATTCAACAATTAAAAAAAATATTAACATTTCTTGAAAATGCTGACACATATCATGGTGTTTTTTCACATTGGTACCTGAATACAGGTACAACACAACCTTTTGGTAATAAAGACGACGGAGGTGATATTGTTGAAACCGCATTTTTAATTCAAGGACTGCTAATTAACAGACAATATTTTTCAGGCAACAGTGCCGACGAAATTGATATTCGCGATAGGATTACTGCCATATGGGAAGATGTAGAATGGGATTGGTATACGCAAGGCAACAAATCGATCACTTGGCATTGGTCTACAAACTATGAGTTTGAACTAAATCATATAATTAGTGGTTGGAATGAGGCATTGATTGTTTACGTTTTGGCAGCATCTTCACCTACACATCCTATTGATAAAGAAACTTACGACAATGGTTGGGCACGCAATGGTGACATAAAAAACGAAGGAACATTTTATGGTCATTTCTTGCCACTGGGAGAAAATTTAGGTGGCCCCTTATTTTTCGCTCATTATTCATTTATTGGTCTAGATCCTAGGGGATTAGAGGATCAATATGCCAATTACTTTGAACAAAATCAAGCACACTCACTTATCAACTACGAATATTGCATAGCTAACCCAAAAGGTTATGCTGGGTATAGTGGACATAGTTGGGGTCTTACAGCAAGCGATAACAATACTGGATATGCGGCCCATAGCCCAACAAATGATCTGGGTATAATAACCCCTACTGCGGCATTATCATCTTTTCCATATACACCCAATGAATCCAAAAAAGCTTTGGAATATTTTTATTACAACTTGAATCAAAATTTATGGGGAGACTATGGTTTTTATGATGCTTTTTCCGAACATTTTAATTGGTACGCAGATGGCTATTTGGCGATTGATCAAGGACCGATAGTAGCCATGATAGAAAATTATAGATCACAATTATTATGGACGCTATTTATGCAAGACCAAGAAATAAAAGATGGATTAACAAAATTAGGATTCACATACTAACTAAATTTAAAAAAGAGGAATGAATTCGCAAAAGTTATATTGTATTATATTTTTAATAATACTTAATAGTTGTGGTGGTAAAGATAAGACTACTACATCAGCGACTAGTACAATTGAAAAAGGTATTGCAATTATTCTTTCTTCAAATGAATTATTGGGTTTAGTGCAAAAACAAACCTTTAAGTATTTTTGGGGTTTTTCCGAATTCACAAGTGGCATGGCCGGGGAGCGTACACAAACCCCAATTATGGTCACTATGGAGGCATCTGGTTGGTGTTTCATGTTTTCCAAAAACAATTAAACCGAGAGGATGGATTTCTAAAGCAGAAGGTATTCAACAATTAAAAAAAGAGTCATGACTAGATTATAAATATTAAATCTAATAGTAGATATAACATAGTAAAGATTGTAAAAAAAAATAGAATAAATATTAAATAAATTATTATGAAAACAACTAAATTTTATCTAAATGCATGTATGCTTTTTATAGTGTTGATATTTTGTGCATCTTGTGAGGATGAATTAGACAAATATCCAACAATAGCATATGCGCCATGTGAAGATACTAATGTTACAGTAGATATTAATATTATCTCGGATTTCGAATGTCAGGCAAATATAGAGTTGCCAGGTGTTGAAGCCGTAAGAAATCCTGCCGAAATACAAATCAATAAAAGCAAGTTTGTTGGTAAATATATAGACGGTACTGGCGCTTGGGATGCTTTGATTATTGATTATGGGGCTCCTATAGACTTGTCAACATATAATACTTTTAAATTAAAAGTCAAGACAGTAATTGAGGGAACGCTCATAGTAAAATTGGAAGGGGGTACTTCTATACCATTCGAAAAAACAGCTACTGTTACTGGAGATAATGGATGGACAGAATATTCATTTGATTTTAGTGATCAATTTAATCAAAATCATAACAAACTTGTACTCTTCTTTAATGCAGGTGTTGATACTGGTGGTACAGATGTATATTATATAGATGACCTTAAATATGAATCATCTGTAGATCCTTGTGTCGGAGTTGCTCCAGATCTTAGTATAGTCAGTGATTTTGATTGTCAAATGAATCAAGACATTCCAGAGGTTGAAAAAGTAGCTACTCCCAATAAAAATGATATTAATAGCAGTAAATTTTCTGGTAAATATATTGATGAAGTTGGTGCATGGGATGCAGTAATAATAGACTTTGGTGCTCCAATAGACCTGTCATTAAATAATGTACTTAATATAAAAGTTTTTGCACCAGTAGCAGGTATTTTAAAAGCCAAGTTAGAAGGTGGTACTTCAGGTGGGATTGAAGTTGATGCCCAAATCACGAATACCGGTGTATGGGAGGAATATACCTTTGATTTTAGCAGTCAAGCAACAGAAAACCATCAAAAAATAGTACTCTTCTTTAATGCAGGTGTAGACACCGATGGTACTGAGGTTTATTTTATGGATGATTTAAAATTTACAGAACTTTCAGATCCTTGTATTGGTGTAGCCACTGATTTAAGTGTTATTAATGATTTTAATTGTCAACAAAATTCAACGATACCTGGTTTTATACCAAATGAAATAGTTGCAAACCCAGATTTAAATGCAGCCAATCCGAGTGATGCGGTATTAGAAGTAACAGATAACGGTACCGATGCTTGGGATGCATTAGTGCTTGATTATGGTGGCGTAATTGATTTAACAACTAAAAATTATTTAAGAATTAAAATTTTATCAACTAGGGCAGTCCCTTTATTGGCAAAATTAGAAGGAGGCTCATCTGGGGCAAAAGAAGTTTGGGGAGACATTACTACAACTGATGCTTGGACAGAATACATTTTTGATTTTAGTGATCAGGCAGCAGAAAATCATCAAAAAGTGGTATTCTTTTTTAATGGAGGGCAAACTGATGGCACAGCATCTGATATTTATTATATTGATGATATACGATTTAGTGAATTTGACCCTTGTTTCGGAGTGTCAATAGATACAAGTATTGCTAATGATTTTGAATGTCAACAAAACTATGACGTAGTATGTTGTATAGAGACCGTTATCATCGATAATCCTGATGTAAGCGGAATCAATACCAGTAACAGTGTTCTTGAAGTCACAGATAATGGAACAGATGCTTGGGATGCATTAGTACTTGATTTCGGAGCCGTAATTGACTTATCTGTAAAAAATCAACTAAAAATAAAAATTCTGTCAACTGGAACAGTGCCGCTGTTGGCTAAACTAGAAGGAGGATCTTCTACACCTGCGGAAGTTTGGGGGAATATTGATACTGCTAACGTCTGGACAGAGTACACCTTTGATTTTAGTGGTCAAGCAGCAGAAAACCATCAAAAAATAGTATTCTTTTTCAATGGTGGTGAAACAAACGGAACCGCTACCGACATTTATTATATTGATGATATTGAATGGCAATAATATAGTAATTACTACTTAAATAAAAGAAAGTATTAATTGAATAATTTATTTTGAATTAGTTTTAGTGAAAAGGAGAGGCTTATTACATTCCTCTCCTTTTCAATCTATTGAAAAAAAAATAATTTTGATGAAACTGATGTAGCAGAAACCCCATAGTTGAAGCAAATGCTTATCCTCTATTTTTATGCTTCCAGCAATATTTAAGTCGAACATATAAATCATTAAGGAATCGTGGACAAAATTAAAATCCTTCAAAGTACAATATTCACTTTGACATTATTAGTGATGGCATGTCAAAACCCACAGCGAAACCTTTATCCCGTTAGTGTATCAGGGTCTTTGCAATTGTTGCTTCCAGAGAGAACAGGAATTGATTTCAGTAATACAATTCAAGAATCGGCTAAAATAAACCACTTATATTACAGTCAAATATATAATGGAGCTGGAGTGGCTATAGGAGATATCAATAATGATGGTTTGCCAGACATATTTTTTTGTGGCAATCAAGTCAATGATAGATTATATTTAAATAAAGGAAATTTTCAATTTGAAGACATTACCAAAAAGTCTAGAGCAGCAAGAAGCCCTGGCTGGTCATGTGGAGTAACCATGGCAGACGTAAATGCTGATGGATATTTGGATATTTATATCAGTAGAAATGGTGAATCTATGAATCCTGAAGAACGTAAAAACCAATTATATATTAATAACAAAGATCTCTCATTTACTGAATCTGCAATGTTATACGGGCTTGCAGATGCAGGGTTTTCTTCGCAAGCAGTCTTTTTTGATATGGACAATGATGGTGATTTAGATATGTACCAAGTTAATCAGCCTCCAGATCCAAGATTATTTACGCGTTATAAAATCCCGAAAGAGAGGGAGTTATATTATTCGGATAAACTTTATAGAAACGAGAATGGTAAATATCAAGATGTTTCTAATCATGTGGGCTTATCAAATGTTCTAGCACATGGGTTAAGTGTTAGTGCATCCGATTTTAATAATGATGGATGGATGGATTTATATATAGCCAATGACTACGATGAGCCAGACTTTATGTATTATAATAATGGCGACGGAACCTTTCAAAATGTGATTGATGAGACATTGAAACATATTTCTAGGTTTAGTATGGGAACCGATACTGGAGACATTAATAATGATGGTTTAATGGATTTAATTACCCTCGATATGGCTGCAGAGGACCACTACCGCTCCAAAACCAATATGGGCTCTATGAGTAATGCAGATTTTAATAAACTGGTTATGTCGGGGAAGCATTATCAATTCATGTTTAATACACTACAAATTAATTCAGGTATGGGTGGTTTTTATGATGTTGGTAATATGACGGGACTTGCCAAAACAGACTGGAGCTGGGGAGCATTAATGGTGGATTTGGATAATGATGGGTTGAAAGATATTGTAGTCTCTAATGGTATTAAAAAAGATATTAGAAACAATGATTTTTTGAGCAGTGTAAAAGAAACGTTGAACAGTGGTTCTAAAAACTTTTTTAGCATGAGTAAACAAGCACCTTCTGCACCACTTTCCAATTATATTTTTAAAAATAAAAGAAATTTAGAATTTGAAAAAGTGGCTAAAGAATGGGGATTTGATACTCCCGGATATTCAAGTGGCACAGCCTATGGAGATCTTGATAACGATGGCGATTTAGACATAGTTATAAATAATATGGATGCACCAGCATTTGTTTATGAAAACAAAGCAACTGGCAATTATTTAAAAATAGCTTTTAAAGGTTCAGAAAAGAACAAATTTGGTTATGGTGCCAAAGCAATTATCCATCATAATGGTAAAATGCAGATAGCAGAAAATATAGTAACACGGGGATACTTTTCTTCTGTAGAGCCAGATGTATTTTTTGGTCTAGGAAAAGATACGAAAATTGATACAGTTGAAGTGATTTGGGCGGATGGAAAAGCAATCAATTTTCATGGAATTAAAGCCAATACAACCTTAATTGCCAAATACTCCAAATCAAAATTGGTTGAAAAGGAACCAGATAAAACAGAAACACTTTTTACCCAAATCAGAGCATCTGAATTAGGAATTGCATTTGTTCATAAAGAAAATGAATTTGATGATTTTGCTAGAGAAATACTTCTGCCTCATAAATTATCACAAAACGGACCATTTTCTGCTGTTGCTGATGTTAATAAAGACGGATTAGAAGATGTTTTTATAGGAGGAGCCAGCGGTCAAAGCGGTATTCTCTATCTTCAAGGTTCGAATGGCATATTTAGTAAAAGTTCTTCGCAACCTTGGGAACAAGATGCGGTTTCAGAAGATTTGGAATGTTTATTTTTGGATGTAGATGGAGATAATGACAATGATCTGTTTGTGGCTAGTGGAGGCAATGAATTTAAAAATGGAGTTAAAACCCTACAGGACCGTATCTATTTAAACAACGGGCATGGAGAGTTCATAAGAGATGCAAAAGCACTTCCTTCAATATATGAAAATTCACAAAATGTAGAAGCGGCAGATATTGATGGAGATGGTGACCTTGATCTATTTGTAGGCACACGGCTTAATGCTGGCAAATACCTATACCCTGCCAGCAGTCATCTACTTATCAATAATAAGGGAAGATATACGGATTTAACATTTCAAATTGCCCCAATGTTACAAAATATAGGTATGGTTACCGATGCCGTTTTTACTGACATTGATAAAGATGGCGATGAAGATTTGATGGTAGTGGGCGAATGGATGCAGATAATTCTACTCGAAAATCAAAATAACATATTTACAAATAGTTCAGATAAATGGGGATTAAAAGATACAAGAGGATTATGGTGGTCAATTACGACAAGTGATTTGGACAACGATGGCGATGATGACTATATTATTGGAAATCTTGGTGAAAATAATAAATTTAAAGCTTCTAAAGAACATCCTTTTAAAATCTATGCAAATGATTTCGACAATAATGGTAGCAATGATATAGTATTGTCAAATTTTTATAAGGATAACTATGTTCCCGTTAGAGGCAAAGAATGTACGAGTCAGCAGATGCCCTTTATATCGGAAAAATTTAAGGATTATAGCACTTATGCCTCGGCAAACCTAGTAGATATCTTTACCGAACAAAAACTACAGAACGCCGTAGAATACGAGGTCAGTAATTTTGAGAGTATTATTTTGATTAATGATGGTAAACGGTTAGTCCGTAAACCTTTAGTTATTCAAGTGCAGGTTTCCCCAATTAAATCCTCAATAGTTGAAGATTTTGATAATGATGGAAATAAAGATATTCTGATAGTGGGTAATCATTATCCAACAGAAGTTGAAACGGTTCGCTATGATTCAGGAATAGGAACAGTTCTTATGGGAGATGGCAAAGATAATTTTAATGCCATACCTCCTTCAAAAAGTGGCTTTTATGTTCCTTATGATAGCAGGAGTGTTGCATTGGTTAAGGGAAAAGATAAAAATTATATATTAATTACTAATAACAACGACATGCCAATATTGTATACCTATAACAAATGAAAAGAAGTTTAATTTTACAAATCCTTATATTGAAGCGAATGGATAACGTAAAAATACTTTTACTAGTACTTTTTGTAACTATCCTCTCTTGTAGTAAAAATACACAAAACAATAGTCCAACAGGCGATCTTCCTGACCCTGATCCTGAGCCAAAAATAACTAATGAAGAACTAATGGATTTGACCCAACAAACTACATTCAAATATTTTTGGGATTTTGCCAATGCAAATTCCGGTGCTGCAAAAGAGCGCTACCACCCTAATGAACCAACACTCAATCAAAATGTAGTAACTTCTGGTGGTACAGGTTTCGGGTTGATGAGTATTCTTGTAGCCATTGAGCGGGGATTTATTACAAGAGCACAAGGGGTTGAAAGATTAACTAAAATACTCGCTTTTTTAGAAAATGCCGATAGATTTCATGGCGCATGGTCACATTGGATTGATGGAAATTCAGGGCGTGTGATACCTTTCAGTGCCAATGATGATGGGGGCGATTTGGTGGAAACCGCATTTTTGGTACAAGGACTTATTTGCATAAAAGAATATTTAAAAAATTGCTCAGATACCGAAAAAGCTCTGGCAACAAAAGCAGATACCCTTTGGAAAGGTGTAGAATGGAATTGGTATACCCAAAATCAAGACGTTTTATACTGGCATTGGAGTCCTAACTTTGGCTTTGAGAAGAACTTAAAACTCACGGGCTATAACGAGGTATTGATTACTTATATTTTAGGAGCAGCCTCTCCCGATTATAGCATCACTAAAGGGGCATACGAAAAAGGTTGGGCAAGTTCTGGGGGCATTGTTTCTTCTAGCTCACAATATGGTTTTCCTTTGGTACTTAAGCATGCAGGTGGCTCAAATTTTGGAGGGCCTTTGTTTTTTAGCCATTATTCTTTTTTAGGATTGAATCCTAAAAATTTAAGCGATCAATATGCCAATTACTGGAACCTTGTTGTGAATCACACTAAAATTAACCGTCAATATTGTATTACAAATCCAAAAAGCTATACTGATTATGGTCCAGATTGTTGGGGTCTAACGGCTAGTTATTCTAGAAATACCGATGGTGCTAGAGGGTATTCAGCCCATAGTCCATCAAACGACAAAGGTGTTGTGTCGCCCACAGCAGCTATAAGTTCTATACCATATACCCCATCCGAATCTCTAAAAGTTATGCATTATCTATATCAAAATAAGGACAAATTATTAGGTCCCGCAGGATTTTATGATGCCTTTAGTCCGCATTTTAATTATTGGGTGACCGAAACCTATTTAGCTATCGATCAAGGGCCGCAAATTGTCATGATTGAAAACCATAGAACGGGTTTGCTTTGGAATTTATTTATGCAAAATGAGGATGTTAAAAAGGGATTGAATAAATTAGGGTTTAATTATTAATATAGAATGGCATATTCAAAAAACATAAAATTATTGGTATTGCTATTCATTTTCTTCGGAAGTAAAATGAGTGCACAAGAAACATTTTATAAGGCGGAAAATTTCATCAATAATCAAGATACATTACAGTACCGCATTATGTATCCTAAAAATTTTGATAAAACAAAGCCATATCCAATAGTATTATTTCTGCATGGAGCAGGAGAGCGCGGTAATAATAATAAAACACAATTGGTTCATGGAAGCTCGGTATTTGCTTCAAAAAAGAACAGAAAAAATTTTCCAGCCATCGTTATTTTTCCACAGTGCCCCAAAACATCCTATTGGGCAAATGCAAAAATCGATAGGTCAACAAAACCCATAAAATTGGAGTTTCCTCTAGACATCGATCCTACAAAACAGCTCGATTTGGTTATGCAGTTAATGGATAATATGCTTGCTAAGCCATACGTTGATGACACTAGAATTTACGTCGGTGGTCTATCAATGGGAGGTATGGGTACTTTCGAAATTTTGTATAGAAAACCTGAACTGTTTGCGGCAGCCTTTACTATTTGTGGCGCTGGTAATCCTGAAGCCACAGAGAAATATGCTAAGACAACGCCACTTTGGGTATTTCATGGAGCCAATGATGATGTTGTAAATCCGCAATCTTCAGTCGATATGATAAGTGGAATATTAAAATATGGTGGAAAGCCGAATTTTACACTTTATGCTAAAGACAATCACAATAGTTGGGATTCTGCATTTTCAGAACCTAATTTATTATCCTGGTTATTTTCAAACACTAAACAATAACATATGACCACATCAACTAAATCCAACATTTTTATAGTTAGCATTTTAATACTTTCTGTTTTGGGGTGTAAAAACCCGAAACCAAACGTAAAATTAAGTGAGACAGTATTTGATTCTAAAGTGGATTCCTTAATGAATTTAATGACTTTAGAAGAAAAAATTGGACAAACTGCTATGTATAGTGGTGGTTGGTCTGTTACTGGTCCTACGGTAAGTACAAATAATAAAAAGTATATTAAGGAAGGTAATGTGGGTGCGATGCTAAATGTATATTCTGTAAAAGGCACCAGGGAATTGCAAAAACTGGCAGTTGAAGAGACCCGATTGGGTATCCCATTATTATTCGGGTATGATGTAATTCATGGCTTCAAAACTATTTTTCCTATCAATTTGGGACTTGCTGCAAGTTGGGATTTAGAAGATATTGAAAAAGGTTCAAGAATTGCAGCCGAAGAAGCTTCGGCAGTTGGTATTCATTGGACGTTTGCACCTATGGTGGATATTGCGCGCGATCCACGTTGGGGTCGTATTTCCGAAGGCGCTGGCGAAGACGTGTATTTAGGAAGTAAAATTGCAAAGGCCTACGTTAAAGGGTTTCAAGGAGACGATTTATCAAAGCACAATACAATCCTTGCCTGTGCAAAGCATTTTGTAGGATACGGAGCAGCCCAGGCTGGACGCGA
This sequence comes from Changchengzhania lutea, assembly GCF_006974145.1. Taxonomy (NCBI): domain Bacteria; kingdom Pseudomonadati; phylum Bacteroidota; class Flavobacteriia; order Flavobacteriales; family Flavobacteriaceae; genus Changchengzhania; species Changchengzhania lutea. The sequence goes on from NZ_CP039456.1 coordinate 2,924,452, forward strand.
TTATCATACCGTTAATATGGGTGAAGGTGAATTACGTAATGTGTATTTACCACCTTTTAAAGCTGCCGTTGATGCTGGGGTAGAAACCTTTATGACCGCTTTTAATGAAGTAAACGGTGTTCCTGCAACAGGCAATAGTTTTATCTATAGGGATATATTAAGGGATGAATGGGATTTTAAAGGCTTTGTTCTTTCAGATTACACAGCAATTTTCGAAATGGTGCAACATGGTTTTGCTGTAGATAATAAAGATTCGGCGCGTTTGGCAATGAATGCAGGCATTGATATGGATATGATGGGTGATGTAAACCGGTTATATTTAAAAGAACTTGTGGATGAAGGCAAAGTAGATGTCGCTTATATTGAAGATGCTTGCAGAAGAATTCTTTTAACTAAATTCAAATTAGGTCTATTTGATGATCCTTACAGGTATTGTGATGAAGACCGCGAAAAAGAAGTTATTTATAAACCAGAATTTTTACAAGCTGCCCGTCATAGTGCCGCTATTTCCTCGGTTTTATTAAAGAATAATGATGAGGCGCTCCCACTTTCTTCAGAAAAAACCATTGCGCTTTTGGGACCTTTAGTTAAAGACAAGGAAAATATACTGGGTAATTGGGGAGCGGCCGGTGATCGGAAAGGAAAAGCAATAAGCGTTTATGAAGGAATTCAGGAATATTTGACCGACAGTAAAATTATTTATGCCCAAGGTTGTGATATTGAAACTGATGATGAAAGTAAATTTAATGACGCTGTAATCGCTGCAAAAAAAGCAGATATGGTGGTTATGGTAATGGGCGAAGATTATGATATGAGTGGGGAAGCGGCCTCTAGAACGAATATTAAATTACCCGGCAATCAAACAAAATTTATTAAGCGTATTCGTGAAGCTGTGCCAAATAAAAAGATCGTGTTGGTCTTAATGAATGGTCGACCACTTGATTTAAGTGAAGAGGATACGCTTGCCGATGCCATTTTAGAAACTTGGTTTCCAGGAACCATGGGTGGTAATGGGGTTGCCGATGTGCTTTTCGGAACATATAATCCGTCAGGAAAATTAACTGTTACGTTTCCGCGCAATTTGGGGCAAGTGCCAATTTATTACAATATGAAAAACACGGGACGCCCAATTCCTGCAAGTAATCCTCATGAAGATTATAAATCTCATTATCTAGATTCTCCAAATACACCTTTATATGTGTTTGGTCATGGATTGAGCTACACAACTTTTGAGTATTCAGATTTTAAGTTGTCTGCTGAAACCATTGGGATGTCCGATTCCTTAACGGCATCGGCAACTATAACAAATACAGGGGATTATGATGGGCATGAGGTCGTGCAACTATATGTACATGATAAAGTGGGCAGTGTTACTAGACCTGTAAAAGAACTTAAAGGGTTTGAAAAAATATTCCTTAAAAAAGGCGAAAGTAAAACGGTAAGTTTTGATTTAAAAGTTGAAGATTTAAAATTCTATAACAGTAAAATGGAATTTACCGTGGAACCTGGCGAGTTTGAAATAGCCATCAAAGGGACTTCAGATTTTGATTTTGAACATGTATTCACACTGGAATGATTAATAGCAATTAACCAACCTGCATGGTTTCCAAAACCTTGTAGGTTTTTTTAAAACCAAAACCTTTAAACATGTTGAAATTTAAAACCACATTTAAGACAAGTTGCACTGTATTGGTTTTAATGTGCATTATGTTTTCATTTGAAATCATGGCTCAAAAAAGCACGATAAATTCAGGTTGGCAATTTACATTAAATGATAAATCATCAAGCGATTGGGAAACTATAAACATTCCCCACACATGGAATAAAGAGGATGCTTTTGATGATATAAGAGGGTATTATAGAGGCATAGGTTGGTATAAAAAAACACTTTTTTTTTCGAAAGATGGTGAGGATTTAGAGCACTATTTGCATTTTAAAGGGGTTAATCAGGAAACTGATGTCTTTTTTAACGGTAACCTTGTTGGTAATCATAAAGGGGGTTATACCGTGTTTAATTTTAATATTACTGAATTAATAAAATTTGATGCTTATAACTTAATTGAAGTAAAAGTCGATAATAGTCACAACGAAAATATTCCACCATTGGATGCCGATTTTACGTTTTATGGTGGGATTTATCGTGATGTCCAATTAATTTCAAAACCAAAACAACATATTTCGCTTTCCGATTTTGCTTCAAGTGGATTTTATGTAGATTATTATCATGTTTCGGAAGAAAAAGCAGGCATTGAGATAAAAATATTGATTGATAATTTTGAAAATAAGCCATCAAACAACAAGGTTAAAGTAATAATTTCAGATGCTGAAAATAAAATTGTATATACTAAAACTTTAGATTTTCAAAGTAGTGCAAAGGCTTCTGAAGCTTTAAATATGAAGTTGTCGGAGGTTTACAATCCCAAATTGTGGTCGCCAGAAAATCCTTATTTATACAAATTGCACATATCATTATTAGACAGAGATAACAATCTTTTGGATAAAAGGCGACAGAATATTGCCTTTCGTTGGGTAAGTGTAGATGCCAATAAAGGCTTCTTTTTAAACGGAAAACCATATAAATTAGTTGGCGTAAATCGGCATCAGGATTATGAGGGTTTTGGTAATGCGGTTCCTATGCATCTTCAAGAAAAGGACATCCATTTAATAAAAAACATGGGGGCAAACGTCATTCGATTTGCTCATTATCCGCACTCTCAGGATTTATATAAATTATGTGATGAGTTAGGCATTTTGGTATGGTCTGAAATTCCAATTGTGAATAAAGTTACCAATACCAAAGCATTTTTTGATACCTGTTTAAAAGTGCAGGAAGAACATCTAAAACAGTATTATAATTATCCATCGGTGGTCATGTTTGGGTATATGAATGAGATTTTTTTGAGACAAGCTTTTGATAATACATCAACCAAAGCAGAAAAAGAAACCTCAAAGATTTATACCTATGAGTTAGCAAAACTGTTAGAAGATTTTACCAGAAAACACGCACCAAACAGGATTACGGTTATGGCCTTACATTTTAACGAACTTTATAATGAAACCAAAATAGCAGATCTTTCTATGTTGATTGGTTGGAATTTATATTTTGGTTGGTATCATGATACTATTGAAGACTTAGGCATATTTTTGGATGACCAGCATAAGCGTTATCCAAATCGATGCATTATGGTTTCAGAGTACGGGCCTGGAGCAGACGTAAGGATTTCTGCAAACCCACCAATTAAATATGATTATTCGCAGGATTATCAATTAAAACTTCATACCAGTTATCATCAGCAAGTTATGGATCGTGATTTTGTGGCAGGTATGACCGCATGGGACTTTGCCGATTTTGGTTCAGAGTTTAGAGGAGAAACCATTCCGCATGTCAACCAAAAAGGATTAGTGCAATACAATAGAGAACCTAAAGAGGTATATTACTGGTATAAATCGGTTTTGAACAAAAAAAATCCTTTTGTCCATATAGCACTAGACCATAAAGAAGAACTCATTTTGATAAACCAAAGCGAACAGAATATTACATTTTTTTCAAATCAAGATAAAGGAAAATTATATGTTAATAATGTGTTTTTCCAAGATGTGATATTCAGTAATGGAATGGCCAACATAGCAATCTCTTTTGTTAAAGGCAAAACCAAACTAAGGATTGAAACTGATTCTGGATTCGACGAAAAAATCATTAGGGTTAATAGCATACAGAATTTAAAAACCGACCCCATAACGGTATTGGCAATCAATACAGGCACGCCAATTAATTTTGTTGATAGTGAGTCTGGTATCACCTTTTTAGGCGACAGGGCCTATTCAGAAAACCTATATGGCTATGTTACTAATACTTCTGGTAACTGCCTACAGAAATTAATACCCAACAACGTTAAGAATACACATCTAGAAGCCGTATTTCAAACCATTCTGGAAGATTGCTCAACATATAAAGTGGATATTCCAAATGGGAATTATAAAGTTACGCTATATTTTGTTGAACCTCAACTAAAAGGAAATATGGATATTATTTATAATTTGAATACGGATGAAAAAACGGAGACAAGTGATATATCGCGGCGTATTTTCGATATTTTTTTGAACGATCAATTGGTAGCCGGTCATTTTGATATGGCCAATGAATATCCTGAAAAATATGGCATAACAAAAAGTTCTACACTTAACATCAATGATGATTCAGGTCTAACCATTTCCTTTATTCCAATAGAGGGCAAACCCGTATTGAGCGGTATTTTAATAGAAAAAACATTTTGATGAACCTTAAATATTTTATACCAGTATTATTTTTTAACTGTTTTGTGTTTTCTCAAAACTTAACAACTTATACGTATGCAATAAAAGGAATAGATACTTTAAAAATGGATGTTTATAGTCCGAAAAAAATAAAGAAAACAGATAGTTTGCCAGTATTGCTATGGATGCATGGTGGTGGTTTTTCGGGTGGCAAACGGGATAATGTGGATGAAGTAAAAATGATGAAATACTTAGCAACGAAAGGCTATATTGGCATTTCAATAAATTATAGGTTACTTAGAAAAGATGATACGCTTAGCTTTGGTTGTAATTGTCCTAGAGCCGTTAAGTTGGAAACCTTTAAGCAAGCAACTATCGATTATTTGGATGCCGCAAAGTTTGTTTTTGAAAATAGATTGCTACTTCAAGTCGATGTGTCACATATTATAGCTGGTGGCAGTAGTGCCGGGGCAGAAGGGATTTTAAATGCTGTCTATATGAAAGAATATTTTATTGATGACCTAAAAGAATATACGCAAGTTAAGTTTGCAGGTGTTTTTTCATTGGCTGGGGCTGTAGTAAATGCAGATTATATAACCAGCAAAAATGCCTTACCCACGGTAATGTTCCACGGAACAGCAGATGATTTGGTGCCTTTTGGAAGTGCAGCACATCATTATTGCACGCCTGAAGAGCCAGGGTATTTAATGTTAGATGGCTCTGAAACCATAGCTAAAAAATTGGACAATCTAGGAAAAGCTTTCTATCTAAATAAAGTGATAGGTGGTAAGCACGAACTGGCTTCCATCCCTTTTGATCAATTGCAGAACGTATTACGGTTTTTCGAGAAAACCATATTTAAATCAGAAATTATTCAAACCAAAAAAATAATAACCAAGAACCCATGAAAAAGCTTTTGTTCTTTATTCTAATTCCGGTCGTATTTCAATCTTGTAAAGAGGCGAAAAGTAACGAGGTTGTTGAAACCCAAAAACCGCGTCCGAATATCATCTTTATCATGGCTGATGACCATGCTACTCAAGCTATTAGTGCCTATGGGCATCCTATTAGTAAATTAGCACCTACACCAAATATTGATAGAATAGCAAAAGAAGGTGCAATCTTTAGAAATAATTTTTGCACTAACTCCATTTGCGGACCAAGTCGTGCCGTCATCCTAACAGGAAAACACAATCATATTAATGGTTTTAGAATGAATGGCGACCGTTTTGATGGCAGCCAACAGACCTATCCAAAAATTTTACAAAAGGCAGGTTATAAAACCGCCATGTTTGGGAAATGGCACCTGCATGGGGAACCAGAAGGGTTTGATTATTGGAATATTCTTCAGGACCAAGGCAATTACTATAATCCCAACTTTATTTCCGTAAATCAACAAACGCAAAAAGTGGATACTACTATGGTTATGGGGTATGCTACCGATATTGTAACTGAAGACGCCATACGTTATTTAGATAAGATCAAAGATAAAAATCAACCTTTTATGCTTATGGTTCAGCACAAGGCGCCACACAGAAATTGGATGCCTGCTTTACGCCATGTTAACAAATATGATTCAATTCAATTTCCTGTTCCCGACACCTATTTTACAGACCATAAAGGCTCTACGGTTTCAAAAGAACAATACCAAACCATTTATAGGGATATGTACGAAGGCCATGATTTAAAAATGACCAAGAAAAAAGGAAGTTCAGAATTGGCCCATAATCCTTGGAAAACAGATTTTGAACGGATGACGCCGGCGCAACGAGCTGCTTGGAACAAAGCTTATCAGCCAAAAAATGATGCTTTTCATGATGCTGATTTAGCAGGGAAAGATTTAGATCTATGGAAACTGCAACGCTACTTGCAAGATTATTTGGCAACAATAGCCGCGGTTGATGAGGGCGTTGGGAGGATTTTAGATTATTTAAAAGCGCATGATCTAGAGGACAACACCATCGTGGTCTACACCACAGACCAAGGATTTTATCTGGGTGAAAAAGGCTGGTTCGATAAACGTTTTATGTATGAAGAATCCTTGGCAATGCCCATGCTTATGAAATATCCCGGAGTGGTAAAACCCGGAACGGAAATTACGGCATTGACCCAAAACCTTGATTTTGCTGAAACATTTTTGGACTTTGCACAAGTGGACATTCCAGAAGATATGCAAGGAAAATCTTTAAAACCAATATTGACGAATACTATTGAAGATGAAGATTTTAGAGATGCTATTTATTATCATTATTATGATTTTCCTGCGTTTCACATGGTCAAAAAAATGTATGGTGTAAGAACGAAACGTTACAAATTATTTCATGTGTATGATGATATTGATGCATGGGAATTGTATGATTTAAAAGAAGATCCTTCAGAGGTCAACAATGTAATAAATGATGATGCTTATAATGAAATTGAACAGATTTTAAGAAAGCGATTGGCCGAATTGCAACAACAATATCAAGTGACCGAAAAAGAATTTGAACGTGCCAGAAAAGACCAAATCAAAAGAAATTATAAAGGATTTGAACGTTTAAGAGGGAAACCTATGGAAGCTTATGAGCATTAATATCCTGCAAGGTTTTTGTAACCTTGTAGGTATAATTTAAATCAAAGAGAAGAGACCTACAAGGTTACAAAAACCTTGCAGGTCTTATTAAAAAACAACTATTTATAGATGAAACACTTACTAGCACTTACTGCAATAACTTCTCTATTGGCTGCCTTCTTGTTAGTGAATTCTTGTCAAGAAAACATATTCAAAGGAAACACCTCAGATACGACAAAATCAGAAATAAGTACTAAAAAGCATTTTAAAACCTATTGCAACCCAATTGATATAGACTATTCCTATATGTCGCATTATCGAGCTAAAAATAATGTATCCTATCGTTCGGGCGCAGACCCAGCTATTGTAAATTTTAAAGGAAGGTATTATATGTTCGTAACACGTTCGCATGGCTATTGGGCTTCGGATGATATGAGTAATTGGACATTTATAAAACCCCAGAGCTGGTATTTTAATGGGTGCAATGCGCCCGCTGCGGCTGTAAAAAATGGTAAAATTATTTTGTTGGGGGATCCTTCAGGTAGAGGAGCAGTTATCGAAACCGAAAACCCGGAATTAGGCGATTGGAAAACCAATTATGCCGTCATAAATGTTCCGGGCGGCGTGCAAGACCCTAATTTATTTGTTGATGATGATAATAAGGTTTATTTATATGAAGAATCTTCTAATAAATGGCCCATTCACGGCATTGAGTTAGATGCTGAAAATTATTATATTCCAATAGGTGAACAAGTGGATTTGTTCAATCTGCAACCAGAAAAACACGGTTGGGAACGTTTTGGTCAAGATCACGATTCCGATTTAAAACCCTTTATAGAAGGTCCTTGGATGGTAAAATATAACGGCACATATTATTTGGAATATGGTGCACCGGGAACCCAATGGAATGTCTATGCCGATGGGGTTTATACCAGTAAAAATCCGTTGGGGCCTTTTGAATACGCACCCTACAATCCGATTTCATACAAACCTGGGGGTTTTTTAAAAGGCTCTGGCCATGGTAGTACGGTTAAAGATAACAACGGAAATTATTGGCATTTCTCAACCATGGCCATTTCGGTAAATTTTAAGTTTGAACGTCGTTTGGGCATGTATCCTGCAGGTTTTGAAGATAATGGACAAATGTATGTCAATACGGCTTATGGTGATTATCCGCATTATTTGCCGAACACCAAAGTTGATAACCATAAAAACCGATTTACGGGTTGGATGTTGTTATCCTATAAGAAGCCTGTAAAGACCAATTCGGGATTAGTGAAAAAGGAAATTAATGTAGTTGATGAAAGTGAAGGCGGATTTATGCAGGAACAAATTACCGATTTCAATATCCATAAAATCAATGATGAAGAAATACGTTCCTATTGGGTATCAGAAGCCAATAACGATTCTATTTATGTAGAAATGGATTTGTTGAAGCCTATGAGCGTGAAGGCAATCCAGCTGAATTTTCAAGATTTTAATGCCGAAGTTTTTGGAAGACCAAAAGGCATCAAGCAGCAATTTGTAATTCAAAGTTCCCTTGATGGAAAAACTTGGAGAACCATCGCCGATTATTCTGAAAATGTAAAAGATATGCCCCATGCTTATCTAGAACTCGAAAGCCCAGTAAATGTGCGATATGTTAGATATAACCATGTGTATTGTTATAATAAATATTTGGCCATTTCAGAATTCAGGGTTTTTGGAAACGGCAAGGAGCCATTACCCCAAACCCCATCAAATTTTAAAGCGGAAAGGCAAAAAGATAGAAGAAACACCAACCTGACTTGGAATAAAGTCGAAGATGCTACTGGCTATGTGATTTATTGGGGAATATCAAAAGACAAACTAAACCTTTCGGCTTTAATGTATAACAAACCAAATTACAACTTACGAGCTTTAACCACAGATCAATCTTATTATTATCAGGTGGAAGCGTTTAATGAAAACGGGATTTCCGAAAAGAGCCCTATATTATTTACAAAATAAACAAGAACAAATGATTCGATTTTCAATACTTTTTTTAAGCGTGATAGTATTATTTTCCTGTACTTCCGAAGAAAAAAATCTTTTAACCGAAGTGCTTTCGCCAGATAAAAACATTCAGGTAACCTTTTTTTTATCAGAGAATCAGGAACCATTTTATACGGTAAATTATAAAAATGAAAAAGTAATCGATTCCTCGAAAATGGGATTTGAATTTAAAGATGCGTTACCCTTAAGTTCAAATTTTAAAATAAAAAACAGTCAAGAATCCACTACCGATGATACTTGGGATATGGTATGGGGTGAAGATGCACAAGTCCGTAATCATTATAACGAACTTAAAATTGAATTGGAAGAAACTTCAGAATTAAAAAGAAAACTGAACATCATTTTTAAAGTCTATAATGATGGGGTGGGGTTTAGATACGAATTCCCCAAACAAGAGCATTTAAATGATGTGGTTATTACAGATGAAAATACTGAATTTAACCTAACAGGCGACCATAAAGTCTGGTGGATCCCGGGGGATTGGGATATTTATGAATATTTGTACAATACTACTAAATTTTCAGAAATTGATGCCTTAAAATACTATGAGCCGGGAACACATTTAGGGCAAACTTATATGCCTGAAAATGCCGCAAATACCCCACTGACCATGAAAACAGAGTCTGGGGTGTATTTAAGTTTCCATGAAGCAGATTTAACGGATTATGCAGGCATGACTTTAGCGGTGGACACCTCAGCATTAAAAATGAAAAGCGAGTTGGTAGGTAATAGTCAAAACATAAAAGTAAAACGTCAAACGCCTTTCGAAACGCCTTGGCGAACCATTCAAATTGCAGATAGAGCAGGCGATTTATTGGAGTCTAAACTTATTTTGAATCTTAATGACCCAAATACCGTAGCCGATATGGGTTTTTTCAAACCCACAAAATATATGGGTATTTGGTGGGACATGCATATAGGAACTGGCAATTGGGATTATTCAGGAGCATACCATGCCGCTAACACAAAATATGCCAAGGACATGATAGACTTTGCTTCCAAACACAAGATACACGGGATGCTGGTAGAAGGCTGGAATACCGGTTGGGAAAAATGGTGGGATAAAAAGAACAAGAAAGAGCATTTCGATTTTGTAACCCCTTATCCTGATTATGACTTAGAAGAAGTTGTAAACTATGGAAAATCAAAAGGTGTAGAATTGGTGATGCATCATGAAACTTCGGCAGATATTATACGTTATGAAAAGCAATTGGATACCGCTTTTGCATTGATGAAAAAACTTGGAATTCATTCAGTAAAAACAGGTTATGTAGGCAGTATCATTCCAGAAGGTGAATATCATCATGGGCAATATATGGTCAACCATTACCAAAAAGTTCTGGAAAAAGGCATAGCATCCCAAGTGGCGATAAATGCACACGAACCCATAAAGGCAACTGGCAAAAGACGCACATTTCCGGTAGCTATTTCGCGTGAAGGCGTTCGTGGGCAAGAGTACAATGCATGGTCCAAAGACGGTGGCAATCCGCCAGAACACTTAACTATTGTACCGTTTACGCGTATGCTGGGTGGCCCTATAGATTATACCCCGGGAATTTTTAATACGACGTTAAAACCGTATGCCGAAAACAATCAAATCAATACCACTTTGGCCCACCAATTGGCTTTGTATGTGGTTTTGTACAGCCCGATCCAAATGGTGCCAGATTTAATCAAGCATTATGAAAACCATCTGGCTTTAAAATTCATTGAAGATGTTGGTGTAGATTGGAACGTCTCTAAAGTTTTAGACGCTGAGATTGGTGATTTTATTGCTGTTGCTCGCCAAGAAAAAGGGACAGAAAACTGGTTTGTGGGTTGTATAACCGATGAAAATAAACGCATTGTTAAAGTGAACTTGGATTTTTTAGATGATAGTAAAACTTATATTGCCAAAATATATAAGGACGCCAAAGATTCACATTATATGACCAATCCTGAAGTTTATGAAATCTCTGAACAAGAGGTCAATAACAGCACTGTTTTGGAAATCGATTTAGCCGCCGGTGGTGGGTGTGCTATATCATTAATGCCAAAAAAATAAACCTAAAGACATGAAAAACATTTGCTGTTTTTTTATATTGTTCAGTTGCTTGGGCGTTTTGTTTGGTCAAGAGACCACAAAAGTAATGACTTATAATATTAAACTGGATTATCCGAAAGGAGGGGAGAGCAGTTGGAATAATCGGAAGGAATCTGTGATGGGTCAAATTAATTTCTACGAACCAGATATTTTTGGTGTTCAGGAAGCTTTACCAAATCAAATGAAATACATGGATAGTACGCTGGTAAACTATAATTATGTAGGCGTTGGTCGTGATGATGGTAAAAATAAAGGGGAGTATTCCGCTATTTTTTATAAAAGGAACGCATTCAAGATCTTAGAAAGTTCAACATTTTGGTTGTCTGAAACACCAGGGAATGTGTCAATGGGCTGGGATGCCGTTTGTAATCGTATTTGTACGTATGTTCTTTTGGAAAATAAAAATTCGAATGAGCGTCTTTGGGTATTCAATACACATTTTGATCATGTTGGGAAAATTGCACGTATGGAAAGCTCTAAATTAATTCTTCAAAAAATAAACAATTTAAACAGTGAAAATCTTCCTGTAATTTTAATGGGTGACCTTAATTTAACACCCGAGACCAAGAGCATTCAAATCATAAAAACTGTGTTACAAGATGCTATTGAGGTTTCAAAAACAAAACCATTTGGACCATCTGGTACATTTAATGGATTTCATTTTGACCGGCCAGTTACCAAAAGAATTGATTATATTTTTGTAAGTAATAATATTAACGTCTATAAATATGCGATATTGAGTGATTCTAAAGATTGTAAATACCTTTCAGATCATTTACCTGTTTATATAGAAATTCAATTAATTAACTAAAACACAGATTATGAATAAAAAAACTTTTTTATTATTAATAGCGGCAGTGTCTGCATTAGGCGGATTATTATTTGGCTATGATACCGGTGTCATTAATGGTGCTCAATATTATTTAAGTAAACATTTCGATTTAGATTCGGCAATGAAAGGTTGGGTTGTAGGAAGTGCTCTTTTAGGATGTTTAGTTGGCGCCATTGTAGCTGGCCCTTTAAGTATAAAATTTGGCAGAAAATACTCTTTAATAATTTCAGCTGTGCTATTTTCAATTTCAGCCTATGGTTCTGGTTTGCCATCGATTTTTCCAGAATCCGTTTCTTTATTGGTCTTTTTTAGAATTATAGGAGGTCTTGGTATTGGTATTGCATCTATGAATGCACCCATGTATATTGCAGAGATTGCACCAAGTAGCATAAGAGGTAAAATGGTTACTTATTACCAATTGGCAATAGTTGTTGGTTTTTTTGTGGTGTTTTTAGTAACCTATTTTATTGGAAATAATTTATCTGAAGAACAAAACATAGCATTTGGATGGAAACGTATGTTTTGGTCGGAATTAATTCCAAGTTGTCTCTTTTTAATATTGCTGTTCTTTGTGCCTAAAAGTCCACGTTGGTTGGCGCTTAAAGGAAAAGATGATGATGCTTTGGCAACATTGGTAAAAATACATGGTCCGGAGCAAGCTAACAAAGAGATATTAGAAATTAGACACTCACTAAAAACAAGTGATAAGACTCATAAGGTGAATTACTTTTCAAAAGTAATATTGGGAATCATTGTTATAGGAACTACTTTGTCTGTTTTACAGCAGTTTACAGGAATTAATGCCGTACTATATTACGGTGCGGATATTTTTGAAAAATCATTAGGATTTGGGAAAGAAGACGTTTTGGCACAACAAATACTACTAGCGTTTATTAATCTAATATTCACTTTTATTGCGATGTTTACTGTAGATAAATTTGGTAGAAAACCATTAATATATATTGGATCCATAGGAATGATTGGCGGGTTTTTATTATTAGGAATCTCTTTACAACAACAAGCTGTTGGGATTATATCTTTGCTTGGCGTGCTCCTTTTTATAGCGTCATTTGCACTTTCCATGGGACCAGTAGTTTGGGTCTTGCTATCAGAAATGTTTCCAAATAAAATACGCAGCGTTGCCATGTCTGTTGCAGTAGCAGGACAATGGGCAGCAAATTATGTGGTTTCGCAATCTTTCCCTATGGTTATGGATAGCAAAGTAAATAATAGTGCTTCTTGGAATGGTTCGTTACCCTATTTTATATTTATTGCATTTATTATTGTTATTATAATTATTACTTATAAATATATCCCTGAAACTAAAGGAAAAACTCTTGAGGAAATTGAAGGATTTTGGAAGTAATAATTTTAATGAGTTGTTCTATGCTATTTTTCAGGAATGTGAGTAAATATTGACTAAGGTTTTATTGCAAAAACCAATGATCTGATTATCTAATATTTAGGTTTGCTAAATATTTTTATGGTATAAAAAACAGTTTCATATAATTCAATGTACTTAAATTTAATAAAAAACTAGATTAACGTTTCAAGCTCTCACTATAATCAAAATAGTTTATAGTACTTATAAATCAAATATAATTTACCCTAAATGTAAAAGGCCTTCAAATACATGAAGACCTTTTTTTGGTTGATTGTTTTAATTAGCGCTAAAAATATTAACTATTGCTTTCTAATACTGCCAGAAGTGCCATCTTCTGTATTCACGATTTCTGGATTGCCGTAATATTTAATATCGCCACCACTAGTCGCTTTCGCTGTTAGCTCTTTAGCAGTATTAACACTAATATCTGCGCCACTGGTGGCCTTCACATTACTGGATTGTGCTATTAAATCTGAAGCTTTTATATCACTTCCACTAGTAGCTTCTGCACTTAGGGTAGTCGTCTTTCCAGACACTCTTAAGTCACTTCCACTGGTTGCTTTACAAATTAAGTTTGAGGTATTTACATCTAAGGTCATATCACTACCACTAGTCGTTTTAAGTTGTAAGTCATCTACTGAAATAGTGTTCGTTGAGTAAACATCGCTCCCGCTAGTCGCTTTAATTTTTGAAATTGATTTAAAGGTGACATGTACTTTCTTCGACGTTGATTTTCCAATATTTTCTGAGGTGTGAATTTTTAGAACATTGTTTTCAACCTCTGTAATGATAATGTCGTGCAGATTCTCATCGGCTTCAATGGTGACACTGGCAGTATTGTCTTGAGTTAAATACACATCTAAACCCTCACTGGCTTCGATTGCGGTAAAAGGTTCATTAATGGTTCTATCCTCCATTTGAACGTTTCCATTACCTCTTACGCCAGGTTGAAGACGCATATCAAAATTGCAGGAAAAGAGGGTTAAACTTAATAAAGTGGCTAAAATAATTTTTGTTAATGTTGTCATGATGAGTGGTTTTTTTTGATTAATTGCTATGGTTACTGTATCGCTTTTTGATTGATGATTCAAATATCTAATAATATGATGTGGTTTTATAACTTAATTATCTGAACTGTCATGTTTTATGGATGACTTGTTAATCGTCATCCGATTTTATGCTAATCCCATTTTGGTCAATATTCACTCGTACGGTTTCGCTATTGGCTTTCAAACCATTTTTATCTATAACTAAACCAGAGCTATCAACCGTTACTTCTAAGCCGTCATTATCTATTTTTAATGACCCATCGTCATCTTCTAAGTCCACATCTATTTCGTATTCACTCGGGCAATCCAAACACGCGATGTCATCTTCTTCAATTTTTAAATAATGACTTACATCATTAGAAGATACAATGTTGTCGTTGTATTTTCTGTAATTCAAATAAGACTTGGTATTCTTATTAAAGTTAACTACCGATCCTTCGGGTAAATGAAGAATAATAGTGATTTCTTGGTCGCTAAACTTATTATCTGGATCTGTAGTTAAATAAGCGTCTAGGAGCAATGTATCACCATGTTGTGTATAGCTGTAGTTAATGTTTTTAGCGCGCGCTATGGCTTGGTCGTAATTCCTGCCGTCTGCACTTTTTTCAATACTTATAGTCGCAAGACTATCTGTGGTAGATTTCACTATAATTTCTATATCTGATGAGTATATGGTTTTTTCACCGTTTTCATTGTGGGCGACTCTAAAAGCAGAATGTCGTCGATAGGAATCATCACCATACACATCATTGCTTATCATTTTCACATTCAGCGTGTCGTTCGAAATAATATTAAATTCCTTCTTGTCAATAACCCGCTCATTAAAAGCATGCGCACTCGCTTGTCTTATTCCAACAACGGTTAGACCAATAATAGAAATTAACCATAAGCCCAAAAGTGTGAATTTTGCAATTCTTCCAATAGATTTTAGGTTGTTAACTAATATTTTCAATCCTAAATACGAGAGTAAGAAAAATGGAATCCCAACGGCGAAAAACACAAGTAAAGATACCAACCAAACTGGCGTGTTACCAGCATTTACAACATCTACTAGATCTAAACCTGGAATATGAATCACATCGGCGACACCTATTGAAAATAAAGCAATAATCAGCCCTATTAAAGTAGCTGCTCCAATTATAAGTAAGATAATGCCAATGAACTTTGCAAACACTTTAAAGAAAAACATGATGATTTCACCAATAGTATCGAAAAAAGTTCTTGAAGACGATTTTATTCGGTTGCCTTGTTTCGGTAAATCGACATTTTTAGCGGCATTCGAAACTGAGTCTGAAACGTTTTTCGCTGCTACCGAAACCGAATCGGTTACATTTTTGGCAACATCGGAAACACTGTCAAACCCGTCTTTAATTTTTTTTTCGATGTTCGAAATGTTTACGGGTTCTCCGGTCATCATTATTTTTTCGGCAGTAGTTTTTGCCTCAGGAACTAAAATCCATAACAAAATATAGAGTAGAATTCCAGTACCAGCACCAAATATTAAAAGGATCCAGGCGAGTCTAATCCATATGGCGTCAATTCCAAAATAATGTGCCAATCCAGAGGATACGCCACCTATATAAGAGTTGTCTGTATCTCTAAACAATTTCCGAGATGTGCTCGTTTTTTTAGTGTAAGTGCTTTGAGGTTCATCTTCAAAAATCTCGTCATCGACTAAGTAATCTTCAGGTTGTCCCATAATCGAGATCACTTCATCTACCTCTTTAATTCGGATGACCTGTTTATCATTTTCTACGCGCTCGTTAAAAAGTTCTGCTATACGCGATTCTATATCAGATATGATTTCAGATCGTCCTTGAGAGTCTGTAAATGAACGTTTTATAGCCTCAAGATAGCGCTGTAATTTTAAGTATGCATCCTCATCTATATGAAAAAATATACCTGCTAAATTTATGTTGACTGTCTTATTCATTGTTAGTTGTTTTTTGGCTTGTTACTATATTTACTGCATTCTGTAATTCACTCCAAGTCGTGTTCAGTTCTTTTAAAAATAACTTTCCGGTTTCTGTTAAACCGTAATACTTTCTTGGTGGTCCGGAAGTCGATTCTTCCCATCGGTAATTCAAAAGACCGGCGTTTTTAAGTCGTGTAAGTAGTGGGTAAATAGTTCCCTCAACCACAAGCAACTTAGCGTCCTTTAAGGTGCCCAGTATTTCTGCAACATAAGCATCGTCGTCTTTTAAGACCGATAGTATGCAGAACTCTAGCACGCCTTTGCGCATCTGTGCTTTTGTGTTTTCTATCTTCATGTTTTAAAGTGTTTTAATAAATTGAAACTGTTCATTTTTTGATTGATTAAAATTGATTATTGATGAAATTATTTTTTCTTTTTCTGGGCGTTACCACAAGGGTCGGGCTTTCCGTTGCAATCTTTTTTCTCGTGCCTCAAAAAAAGGATTTCCACTGCAATCCCTAACGCAGTTCCGTCTACCATTTTACGAGTCGTTATTTTAAAAAATTGATAGTTAATGGGTATTTATACACTTCGCCATCTCTCGCTTTTAAACTTGCAATCACGATAAAAACGAGTTCGAGTATAAACCCGATTACTGCCAAAACACCAAGTGCGCCACCTACATAAAGTAGGGGTGAGGGTTTCCCAATATTAATATGAAAATCATGAAACCCATTAAAATCTATAAAATCAATGCCGTTAAAAAGTTTAAATATGAAAAACGGAATTGTTAAAGTGCCTAAAATTACTGCGTACAACAAAATGCTAATTTGAAAATTGATGGCTTGTTTACCATTAGCATCTATAAATTCAGATTTTTCCTTATTGGTTACCCATAAAATAATAGGGCCTATAAAATTTCCAAACGGAACTATAAATCTACTAAAGGTGGACAAATGAATGAAAGTGGCGATGTTTTTTTGATGATTATCTATCATGATTTAAAAGCATATAATAGTTTCTTATACAAATATATGTCTTTTAAAAGGTATTATGTTACACATAGTACTAAAAATTAACATAAATTTAACATTTACTGATCTGTATTTATTTCATAACTTAGTAAAAAATTAAAATTCTTAAAATGACCTTAACACGAAGAAAACTAAATACTTACACCATGTTTAAGCTGCCAGCAGCCTATTTATGTGGCGTAAGAACTAAATATATTGATAATGAAAAATGTATAGTAGGTGTTAGATTCAAATGGATAAACCAAAACCCATTTAAGTCTATGTTTTGGGCCGTACAAGGTATGGCGGCAGAGTTTTCAACAGGAGCATTAATGATTTCTAAAATCCAAGAATCAGGTAAACGCGTGTCTATGCTAGTCACAACAAATAATGCAACATTTAGTAAAAAAGCAATAGGTAAAATCAATTTTACATGTAATGAAGGAAAAGCCGTTGACGAAGTTCTTGAAAAAGCTATAGAAACAGGAGAAGGGCAAACACTTTGGATGCAATCTGTTGGTAAAAATGAAGATGGTGTTATAGTTTCAACTTTTAATTTTGAATGGAGCGTGAAAGTGAAACAGTAAGCAGTCTCAGTCTCAGTTAACAGTGAGTCACGTAACACTTTGCGGCTTTGTGTCTTTTCGAGGTTTTTTTTGTCTCCGTGCATCTCTGTGTAAACTCCGCTAAACTCTGTGAAATAACTTTTTCATATACTTAAAATTTTAAAAATTTTGTAACAAAACTCAAAGCAAATCAACATATAAACGTATCAACAACAAACAACTTAACGAAATACAGTATTATGACAGCACACGAAATCGATTACAGAATTTACGGCGAGGAAATGCAATACGTAGAGATTGAACTAGATCCTCAAGAAGGCGTTATTGCCGAGGCAGGAAGTTTTATGATGATGGACGATGGTATTAAAATGGAAACTATTTTTGGTGACGGTTCTCAAAAAGATTCGGGCTTTTTAGGTAAAATATTAGGAGCCGGTAAACGCATACTTACGGGAGAGAGTTTATTTATGACAGCTTTTTATAATAATGTTATTGGAAAGCGCAATGTGTCTTTTGCATCGCCATATCCAGGTAAAATACTTCCCATAGACTTAACGGAATATAGGGGTAAGTTTATTTGTCAAAAAGATGCCTTCCTTTGTGCGGCAAAAGGTGTAAGTGTAGGTATTGAATTTTCTAAAAAACTTGGACGTGGGTTGTTTGGTGGTGAAGGTTTCATCATGCAAAAATTAGAAGGAGATGGGATGGCTTTTGTACACGCTGGTGGTACCATGGCAAAAAAAGTATTGCAAGCCGGTGAGATTATGAAGGTAGATACTGGATGTATTGTTGGGTTTACCCAAGATATTGACTACGATGTTGAATTTGTTGGTGGCATTAGAAATACCGTATTTGGTGGTGAGGGGTTATTCTTTGCTAAACTTCAAGGTCCAGGAACCGTCTATATACAATCATTACCATTTAGTAGACTGGCTGGCAGGGTGTTAGCATCTGCTCCAAGAGGCGGTGGTAAAGATAAAGGTGAAGGCAGTATTTTGGGTGGTCTAGGTGATATTTTAGATGGCGATAATCGATTTTAATGTTAAATTCATCCTTTTATTAAATAAATATTAATTTTTTTCACTACATTTAGGTATTAAATTTTAAATAAAAAAAGCCTATTCTAAATTCTACTTTATTTACAACCTAAACCTAATTAAATCATGGCAAGAGCAATGTTAGAATATACCAAAACTGTGCTTAAAAAAGTTAGTTTTGACACAACGTTGTTTTGCAGAGAAGTACAAAAGGCCATATCTCGTTTATTGCCTTATGAGATTGAAGAACTTAAAATTTTCATTCATTCTCTTGTACAGCAAAACCCCGAATTAAATCAATGTTTAATTTATTTAAAACCTTAATAAAAAAAGCGACCCATGGGTCGCTTTTTTATTGGACTATTTTATTTAGGTAAAGGACTTATAATCTTTACGTTTTGAAAAGCAATAGCACCACGAATAATACCAGATATAACATCTTGTAATGCCTCTACAATTTGCATTTTTAATTCACTTTTATGGTAAATAATACTAACCTCTCTTGCAGGTGTTGGCTCATTAAAGTAATGGAGATTTTGTTTTTCATCATCATTAATATCTAGCGTGTGTAAATAGGGAAGGAGTGTCATTCCTAAACCTTCGTTTGATAGTTTTACAAGTGTTTCTATACTTCCACTTTCTAACTGAAATTCATCCTCAGTTTGACTTTTCAATACTTTGCATAAATTTATAACACCATCACGAAAGCAATGCCCATCTTCTAACAGTAGCATATCATGAATATCTAGGTCGGCCACATCAATTTTTTTTGAACTGTGTAAACGATGACTTTTTGGTATATAGCTTACAAAAGGCTCAAAGTAAAGTACACGTTCTTTAATAATCTCATCATCTAAAGGCGTTGCGGCAATGGCGGCATCTAAATGGCCATCTTTAAGTCTGGCTATTATTTCTTCAGTATTTAATTCTTCAATTTTTAATTTTACTTTGGGGTGCTTTTTAATGAAGGTCTTTAAAAACATGGGTAGCAGTGTCGGCATTATAGTAGGTATAATTCCTAATTTAAATTCGCCACCAATAAATCCTTTTTGTTGATCTACAATATCTTGAATTCTATTCGATTCGTTCACAATGTTTCTGGCCTGTTTCACAATTTTTCTACCAACATCAGTTAACTCAATAGGCTTTTTGCTCCTATCGAATATGAGAACATCTAGCTGATCTTCTAATTTCTGAATTTGCATACTCAAGGTGGGCTGGGTTACAAAACATTTTTCAGCAGCTTTTGTGAAGTTTTGGTTTTCGGCGACAGCCAAAACATAATACAATTGGGTTATGGTCATTAGGGTATCAAATTAGGCTATAAAAATATAAAAACTATCAATAAAATTGATGCTAAAAATTGTTAATAATAGATTAAATTAGTGGTATATAAAAACTAAAAGAAAATGACATTAAATAGTATAGGTTTAGACACCTCAAAAACGAAAGATTTAGCAAACGATTTAAATGACTTGCTGTCTAATTTTCAAATATATTATCAGAATTTACGAGGCCTTCATTGGAATATTAAAGGGAAGCGTTTTTTTGATTTACATGTTAAGTTTGAAGAATTATATACGGATGTTAATCTAAAAGTAGACGCCATCGCAGAACGTATTCTAACCTTAGGCGTGACGCCGTTACATACTTTTGAAGATTATTCGCAAAAGGCAAAAGTACCTGTGGGGAAGAATATTTCTCAGGATGATAAAGCGGTGCGATTAATAGTGGATTCTTTAAGCGAGCTATTGACGATTGAGCGCGCAATTTTAAATAAATCTGATGATGTAAATGATGAAGGCACAAATTCGATGATGAGTGATTTTATCACAGAACAAGAAAAGACCGTTTGGATGATGAAAGCATGGTTAAACGAAACCATTTAAAAAAAACAGAATTCATAATAAAAAAAGAGACTGTCTTAAAAGTCGATTTTATTCGTCATTACGAGAAATTTTAATTTCGAAGTAATCTGTTAATCGATAACTTAAATTTAGCAGATTGCTTCTCCCGAATACTCGGGATCGCAATGACGGTTTTTTAGACACCCTCTTCTTATCGCCTTGCAATAAGCGTATTTGAGGCTATGTCGTATAACGTCTTGGAACCTTTATAATAGATAGCGCTAATAATATAAGATAGCGCAATGACTTCTGGAATGATTATGAGTGCCCAAATCCACATGGGAAGTTCTGGGTTATCAAAGCCATAATAGCCCATCCAATGCATGCCAGCATGAGCGAATTCCCATGGTAAAAATTTGAAGATGTTCCTTTTTGGAGGTTTGTTATGAGATATTTCAACATAAATTTTCATAAGTCGCTTTCCTATAGTACCTCTATTTTTACTTATCTCAGAGAGGTAGAAATATAAAAATGTGGGTAGGCTAAGCGTTATAAAACTGACTATTTGTGCTCTGTAGGGGTGAACTTTTTCTATGTTGATAGAGTAGTTAGATGTAATTAACATGGTTACTCCAAATAATAAAGAAGCATTGGCATAATATGACTAGGTAATCAATAATGATGGCTAAGAGTCGTTTCCCTAAGAGTATGATTCTAAAAAATAATGGTCACTTCCAAGTCCTCTGTGCTTAATTCAAACTTTGCAGATTCAAATTGTGGTGGACCAAAACTCATTGAATTATTAGACATACCATACGATTCTATTGGCATGCCATTATCTTCAAAATCCATACGCTTATTATCATTTTCATCATGTATCGCTAAAATGGCATAATTGCCAGGAGCTACACCTGAAAAGATTGCCGTAATCTTGCCGTCTACAATGTCTTTTGATTTAGATTGGATGCCTTCACTTTTCATAAAGGTGTCTTCGTTGTGTAACGAAAGGATGACGTGACCTTTGTTGTTATGGATATTCTCAATAGTTACAGTGATTGATTTGGTGTTATCCTCTTGTGAATATCCAAATGTGACTGTCCCAATGATAGCCATAACGAGCATTATTAATTTGTGATACCTTACTATTGAACGTTTTTGGCTGTGTTTAGCTGTTAAGAAATTTTTCATGTTATAAGTTTTATTATTATATTTTTCAAACCTAAAAAGAAAGAACCATTATAAATAATAGAGCTTACCGAATTGTCGTTTTTAAATGACGAATTGTTGAGGTGTTAATAAATGAAACTATTCAATCCGGCTATTGGTTTGTAAATGCCGAATTTAAAGCCTATTATTACTGCCAATTTGTTTTAAAAAATGTTTTACACACTTGATATTTTAGGAACCATCGCTTTTGCCATTTCAGGTGTGTTGGTAGCATTTAATAAGCGCATGGATTTGTTCGGGATCTTAATTATTGCATTCGTAACAGCAGTTGGCGGTGGCACACTTAGAGATATACTTATTGGGGAAACTCCCGTAAGTTGGATGAAGGATATGACGTTCTTTTACGTTGTATTTATTTCAGCAATTTTCGCCATCATTTTCAGAAGTAAAATCAATTATTTGAGAACCTCTCTGTTCCTATTCGATACCATTGGCATCGGTTTATATACCGTGGTTGGTATTGAGAAGGGCATAAATGCAGGTTTACATCCTATTGTTTGTATTGCCTTGGGAACCATGACAGCCTCCTTTGGTGGTGTGATTAGGGATATTTTGTGTAATGAAATCCCAGTTATTTTCAGAAAAGAAATTTATGCCACAGCTTGTATAATTGGAGGTATTGGCTATTTTGTTTTACGAAAATTGCCTATTCAAGATAATTGGGTGTTTGTTATAGCTGGCGCAACAGTTATAATTATTAGACTGCTCGCAGTAAAATTCAAGATTGCACTGCCTAATATCTATAGAGATTAGTTTATAATTTCTGCTTTCCTAATATAAATATTACGCAATGGCCAGTAAGCTTCATCTGTTTTCTGTTTTTCGAACATTTTTGAAACACCCTCTGAAAGCCATGTAAATACTGGAAATTTTTTAAATTTGGGTATTGCAAAGCAGAAAACAAAAGGTTAATTTAAAATCTCAACTTTTCTAATATAAATATTGCGCAAGGGCCAGTCGGCTTCATCTGTTTTTACGGCTGCTATTTTATCAACAACACTCATTCCGCTTATTACCTTTCCAAAAATAGTATAATCACCATCTAAAAAATGCGCGCCTCCATGCTGCTGTATAATAAAAAACTCAAACGGAGATGCTAGTTTGTAGGGGTTGTCAATTTCGCTACTGGGCATAGATACAACACCGCGCTCATGCGTGTAACCGCGTTTAGTGTCTGTGGGCAATAAGTATTTTCCAATTTTGGCACGTTTGCGTGCTGTTTTTCTATCGTCACTATTTCCAGCCTGAACAATAAAATTATCAATCACCCGATAAAATTGGGTGCCATTAAAGTATTTCTGTTTTGTTAGAAAAATAAAATTAGCACGATGGAATTTAGTTTTAGTGAACAATTCAATATCAATAACTCCAAAATCAGTGGTTAAGCGTACGGTATTTTCTTTATTTTCTTTTTCATACTGAAGAAAAAATTCCATAGCATTTTTAGAATTTAACTTGGGAAATTTGCGTTCTGGTTTTTTAATGGAATCTTTAGTGGATATCTTTTTTTCTACAGATGACGTATCGGTTTTAGAAACCGTTTTTTTATCAGATTGCTTATCTTCACAATTCAGAAATAAAAGGAATACACATAAAAAGGATAAACGTCTCATTAATCTTTTTAAATTAAAAATAAAGCGCACTAGAGCTTATGAATTTTGATGATTTTTTAAAATCGATAGCTAAAATAAAAAATATCCAGCTACCAGCCGAAGCATCCCAGTTTAAAATGGTGCCTCCGTTTAGGCAAACCTTATTGAAACGCCAACAAAAAATGATGAAAGATGTTAAAAGAGCAGGTGTGATGGCCTTGTTTTATCCCGACAATCATGGGCAAACCCACTTTGTATTAATATTAAGAAACACGTATAATGGCGTGCATTCTGCGCAAGTGGCATTTCCCGGTGGCAAATTGGAGCCTGATGATGCGTCTCTAAAAGATGCCGCTATTAGAGAAACCTATGAAGAAATCGGTGTGCCGCAACGTACTATTGAAGTCGTTAAAACACTATCTGAAGTCTATATTCCTCCAAGTCATTTTTGTGTCCAACCCTTTTTAGGTGTTTTGCAGGCAACTCCCACTTTTAATAAGCAAGATGACGAGGTTGAAGCTATTATTGAAATTAGTTTGAAGCATTTTCTCGATGAGCAAAATGTAATCACAGAGCGTATTTCAACATCCTATAGTGTTGAGGTTGAAGTGCCTGCCTTTCATTTAAACAATCACGTGGTTTGGGGAGCCACAGCCATGATGCTTAGCGAAATTAAAGACTTATTGAATGAAGCATTCTAGTTTGATAGATTTGTTACATTTGTAAATATCTAACACAATGTAAAATTGATTTATGGGGTTATTTAAAAAAAATCCTTTCGGGCATATACTATTCGTAAAGAAATGGTTGATTAGAATTTTCGGACTTCTAACCCACAGAAGGTTTCGAGGGTTTAACGAACTCCAAATAGATGGCTCCGAGATAATTAAAAATCTTCCAGAAACTAATGTGTTGTTCATTTCTAACCATCAAACCTATTTTGCAGACGTGGTTTCTATGTTTCACGTATTTAATGCCAGCTTAAGTGGACGGGTAGATTCCATAAAAAACATTGGCTATATATGGGATCCGAAATTAAATATATATTATGTCGCTGCAAAAGAAACCATGAAGTCAGGCCTATTGCCAAAAATATTGGCTTACATGGGATCTATTAGTATAGAACGCACATGGCGAGCAGAAGGAAAAGATGTGAATCGCCAGGTGAAAATGAGTGATATTTCCAGTATTGGGAAAGCGCTGGATGATGGTTGGGTCATCACTTTTCCGCAAGGCACCACCACACCCTTTAAACCTATTAGAAAAGGTACAGCACATATTATTAAGCGCTACAAGCCTGTGGTAGTGCCTATTGTTATTGATGGTTTCAGACGTTCATTTGATAAAAAAGGATTGCGAATTAAGAAGAAAAACATTCTACAATCTTTTGAAATTAAGGAGCCATTGGTTATCGATTATGATAATGAAAGCACTGAAGATATTGTAAAACGCATTGAATATGCCATTGAACAGCATCCATCATTCTTAAAGGTCATTCCTCAAAAAGAATTGGAAGCTCTTGAAGAATTGAATAAACAACGGAGGTGGTAATAATTTCATTTATTAACTGTTTTCAATTCAGTTTCAATTAAAAAGATTGCTTCGTGCCTCGCAATGACGAATCTGAATTTCACTTAACTATATAATTATAACTTTTAGAGTTTATGCTAAGTGTCATTGCGAGGACGTAGGACGCGGCAATCTGTTAATTGGTTAGATAATTACAAGGAGTTAGGACGTGGTAATCTATCAAGTGGAACTCAACTTAAATAAAAATTTGGGCGTTACCCTATCGGGTCGGGCTTTCCGTTACAAGTTCGCGCTCGTAGCTCGCTGTGGGCTTTTATTCATGTCTTTCTATTTTAGAATAATGAATTCATGAACATAAATGTTTCACTGCAATCCCTAACGCAAATAGCGGCATGAATAAAAGTATATTGTAGCCTCTCTCGTTTTTAGGACACTTCTAAATTCGACAAAAATTTGATATTAATTCCAACCCAACATATAGTTAATAACTCCTAACAAATCTCTATCAAAAAACATATCAAAATTTCTATTTTGCAAGTCATAATTTAAGAAAAAAAAATGAAAGTCTGTATTGCTGAAAAACCTAGTGTAGCCCGCGAAATTGCTTCAGTTCTTGGAGCGAACACCAAACGTGATGGCTATTACGAAGGTAACGGCTATGCGGTAACCTACACCTTTGGTCATTTGTGTACACTCAAGGAGCCCAATGATTATAAGCCGTATTGGAAAAGTTGGGATTTAAACAACTTGCCCATGCTCCCTGAAAAATTTGAAACTAAAGTGGTAGCAAATTCAGGTATTCAAAAGCAATTCAAAATAGTTAAAAGTTTATTTGATAGAGCAGATTTGGTGATTAATTGTGGCGATGCAGGGCAGGAGGGAGAATTGATTCAGCGCTGGGTGATGAATGAAGCCAATTATAAAGGCGAGGTGCAGCGCTTGTGGATTTCGTCATTAACAACCGAAGCGATTAAGGAAGGGTTTGAAAACCTAAAACCCTCTGCAGATTATGATAATTTATATTACGCAGGGTTTTCCAGAGCCATTGGGGACTGGTTATTGGGCATGAACGCCACCAGATTGTATACCGTAAAACATGGTGGGTATAAGCAAGTGTTGTCTGTTGGCCGTGTGCAAACCCCAACTTTAGCGATGGTAGTCAATCGTTTTGCAGATATTCAAAATTTTAAGCCGCAACCGTATTGGGAATTGCAAACGCTGTATCGGGATACCCTTTTTAGCTATGAAGAAGGGCGTTTTTTGAAAAAAGAAGATGGTGAAGCGTTAGCTAATAAAGTCAAGGAAAGCAATTTCGAAATAGAATCTGTTACCAAAAAGAAAGGGAAAGAGTATGCACCTAAACTATTCGATTTAACTGGGCTACAGGTGTATTGCAATACCAAGTTTGGATTTTCGGCAGATGAAACCTTAAAAATAGTTCAGAAATTATACGAACAAAAGGCAGTGACTTACCCAAGAGTGGACACCACATTTTTACCAAACGATGTCTATCCTAAAGTATCTGGCATACTTCAGAAGCTTTCTAACTACGCCACATTAACACAACCGCTTTTAGGAAAAAAGATTAAAAAATCCACCAAGGTTTTTAACGATAAAAAAGTAACCGATCACCATGCTATTATTCCCACGGGGATTCAAATCAATCTGCAATACAATCAACAACAGGTTTACGATATTATTGTAAAACGCTTTATTGCTGTGTTTTATGACGATTGTACGGTTGCAAATACGACAGTTATTGGGCGTGCTGCTCATGTAGCATTCAAAACCACGGGAAAGGAAATTTTGAGTAAAGGTTGGCGGGTAGTTTTTGAAAACCCGAATGCCAAGGAAAAGGAATCAGGGATTTTACCCACGTTTGAAAAAGGTGAGAAGGGCCCGCATACGCCCTCTTTTTTAGAAAAGGAAACCAAGCCGCCCAATCAGTTTACAGAAGCCACTTTACTGCGTGCTATGGAAACGGCTGGCAAACAGGTGGAAGATGAGGATTTACGGGATTTAATGAAAGAAAATGGTATTGGCCGCCCCTCAACACGCGCCAATATTATTGAAACACTTTTTAAAAGAAAATATATTAAACGTAACAAAAAGCAGGTGTTACCAACGGATACGGGGATTCAGCTTATTAATACGATTCAAAATGATTTACTCAAATCTGCCGAATTAACAGGCTCCTGGGAAAAGCAGTTAAAAGATATTGAAAAAGGCACATTTAGTGCTGGTGCCTTTATAAAAAACATGAAGCAGATGGTAGATGCTTTAGTGTACGAGGTGCGCAGTGAAACCAAACGCGCCAATATATCGCATGCCATCACGGTTCAAAAACGAGAAGCTAAGGCGGTTAAAAAGAAAGCGGCAGGCATAACCTCAGAAACCTGCCCAAAATGCAAAGCGGGGTCTTTAATAAAAGGTAAAAACGCCTATGGTTGTAGTAGGTATAAATCGGGTTGTGATTTTGTGATGCCTTTTAGTGTTTACGGAAAGAAAATTTCAGAAAAACAATTTATACGTTTACTTCAAAAGGGCAGTACCGTTAACCTTAAAGGTTTTAAAACAGAAACTGGAGTGGTGGAAGGGTTACTGCGTTTTGATGATGACTTCAAATTAAAGTTAGAACCTAAAAAGGTTTCCGAAAAAGTAAAAACTGGTGAATTAACTTGTCCGAAATGTAAAAAAGGAACTGTTATAAAAGGCAATTCGGCTTATGGATGCAGTGGGTATAAATCGGGCTGTGATTTTAAAATGTCCTTTGATACCATTAGAGAAAAAATAAATGGACAAAAACCAACCAAGGAATTGGTTTATAAGATATTGAATGGATCAGTCTGAAGTTATGCATAAACACTATATATTGTACAAACCCTATGGTTATTTGAGTCAGTTTATGAGCAATTCACGACAGCAAAAAACAAAAAATTTTCTCGGTTCGCTCTATGATTTTCCTGAAAACAGTATGGCTGTTGGTCGATTGGATGAAACGTCAGAAGGTTTGCTTTTAGTGACTACCGACGGTAACATGAGTCATACTATAAATAGCCAGAAAGTAGAAAAAGAATATTATGCTCAGGTGGATGGCGACATGTCTTTGCGTGCGATTGAGCGATTAAAGGCTGGTGTAGACATAGGTTTTAATGGATCTAAATACTTTACCAAACCTTGTAAAGCATTTAAATTGGATGCTATCCCAGGATTGCCTTCGCGTTCAAAGAAAATACGGGATGATAGGCATGGGGTAACATCTTGGGTGTCTGTAACGCTCACCGAAGGCAAATTTAGGCAAGTTAGAAAAATGACTGCTGCTGTTGGTTTTCCAACACTGCGTTTGGTTCGGGTTCGAGTGGGTGCTATCGAAATTGGTAATATGCAATCTGGTGATGTTGTTGAGGTTGATGGTTTTGTGCGTTAGGGATTGATGCGGCATCCTTTTTAAAACTTATTTGTTATAAGACATGTATGATACTTAAAATCATTAAAATACCCAGTATGTCCTTTTTGAAATGACACTTTAAAAAGATATAGCGAAACATTTGTGTTCATGAATTCAATAATTCAAAATAGAAGTGCATGAATAAAAGCCCGACCTTTAGGTAACGTTCATAAAACTATACTTCTAGCTTTTTTAATTCCTTATAATTCCTGTTTAAGCGTTTTAATAACCAGCCGTAGATGAGCTTGTAAAAGAGCCAAATAATTGCCACGAAAATGGTAATAGTTATAAACATAAAGCCGTAAAGGAAGAGCATCTGTTTGTCATTAAAATGGGATATTTTACTCATGACCTTGGGGTCGTTTGTAAAGGTGAAGTAAAAGCCAATAATTAATGAAATACCCGCCATAATTAAATTATAAAGCACGTAGTATTTGATAATTTTACGAGTTTTTAAGATGCTTTCCATGAGTCTTTTTGCGTTGTCTGTAACGGAAATAGACTTATAAGCCTTGAAGAGCAGGTAAATAAACAGTAAAATAACGGCATAGCTAAAAATGGTAAGTGCGGTAAATAAACCGGTATTAGCATACATAGTCTCTAACTTGCTTCTATATGAGTCTGATACTATATAAGGTATGGTATTAACCAAAATCCAAAATAGTAACTCTGCTATGCTAATGTACAAGAGCGTCTTAACTATTGAAGACGATTTTTTATGTAACATCGGGTAGATGTCTGTCACCGAAAGTTTCTTGTGCTCTGCATCTTGTTTCTTCCAGTCTTTCTTTAATAAATCTAATTCATCCATAGGTTACGGATTTAAAATGGTTCTAAGTTTTGTTTTAATCCTATTCATCTTCACACGTGCATTCACTTCACTAATACCAAGTGTTTCACTTATTTCTCTATAATCTTTATCTTCTAAATAAAGAAATACCAGTGCTTTTTCAATGTCGTTTAACTTGTGCACCGCTTTATACAATGTCTTTAACTGTTGTTCTTCGGTGTCATCATAATCCTCAGCTTTCATTTTAAAGGCGACACCTTCAAAATCTTGGGTGGTTATTTGACGTTTGGATTTTCGGTATAAGGTAATCGCCGTATTTAAGCCCACGCGATACATCCACGTGCTGAATTTTGAGTCACCCCTAAACTTCGGATAGGCTTTCCAAAGTTGTATGGTGATCTCTTGAAATAAATCATTATGAGCGTCATAATTATTGGTGTATAAACGACACACTTTATGAATGATATTTTGATGCTTTTCAAGCAATTCAACAAAGCTATGTTCTAGTTGTTTATTCAAAAGTTTCGGTTAGTTATTCTGTAAGTAGCATTTCAGGGTTAATTGTTACAGTATTTGTTGTATCATATCTTAAATTCTTCTTTTAAGAGCCGTGTTATTTTATAATTAACGTGATGAGTAATAGAATGTAGCTCATTTTAAAATTATTAAATTAAGACTTTATATTATATTATATAAAAATTTGATAATTAATTTGTTAATAACACTTAATAGATTTTGTCTATGAGCCTCTTTTGGTCTAAAATCTACTGTCTGAAGGTGTTATAAGATAAGTGAAAAATTATACTCACATATGAAAAATCAAAAGACGCATCAAACAAATATATGGTAAATTAATTATCAGAAATACCACGCAATGCCTGCCTTGTCTATGCTAATATATAACTTTTTATTTAAGACTTTTTGTGATGAAAAAGATGCTATTTTACTTAGGTATAAATCGCAATAGTAGATACAATTTGAGGAACCAAAATCGGACTGTCTGCCATAAAAATTATAGGAACGATTCTATACATACAATAGTAATATTTAACATAAAGAAGCTGTTAGTTTTCCAAATGCTTCAATTCAGCATTAGATAATTACAATTCGGTTATTAAATGTTTTAGGTATAAAATGTTTAGTTCAATTTTACGATATCAAATTAAAAACGAACGATACCATAACTTAAATCATGCAAAAGCTACCAATCATTTTTATCACATGTTTAACCCTCCAAATAACGGCGCAAACAACCGTCAACGGCACCGTTGTCAATTCGAAGAACACACCCATAGAAGGCGCAAATATATATTTAGAAGGAACATATGATGGCGGAACAACAAATGAAAAAGGTAGGTTTTCATTTAAAACTAACGAAACAGGAAGTCAAACCTTAATGGCTTCTTACCTCTCTTATGAAACGTTTACTATGATGGGCGATGTATCGTACATGGAAAACTTATCCATCAAGTTGCGCGATGATGTGAATACACTAGATGCTGTTGTGCTGTCTGCTGGAACATTTCAAGCAGGCGATAACAGCAAAGTAAATGTTTTAAAGCCCTTAGACGTCGTAACTACGGCTAGTGCCTTGGGTGACTTTGTTGGCGCCTTACAGACCTTGCCAGGTACTACAACGGTAGCCGAAGATGGGCGTCTGTTTGTGCGAGGTGGAGATGCCGAAGAGACTCAAATATTTATCGACGGTATTCGAGTGTTCACGCCTTATACGCCTACAACCAATAATGCCCCTACACGCGGACGTTATTCGCCATTTCTATTTGATGGAATTACTTTTTCCACAGGCGGCTATTCGGCGGAATTCGGGCAAGCCTTATCCAGTGTCTTGTTGCTAAATACGATCGATGAACCCGATCAAGAAAAAACCGATATTGGTATCATGTCGGTCGGAGCTACGCTTGGAAATACTCAAAAATGGGAAAGCAGTTCTTTGAGTGTTAATGCATCTTATATTAATTTGGCGCCTTATAATGCTCTATTTCCTAACAGGAACGACTGGGTGTCTCCATTTGAAACGTTTTCAGGAGAAACGGTGTTTCGGAAAAAAACAAATTTGGGTTTATTTAAATTGTATGGTGCGTTTGATGCCACCAATTTCGAAGTCATACAAGAAGATATTAATTATGCCGATGGTGTACGTATTAAACTGAATAATAAAAATTTATACTTTAATAGCTCGTATCAAGGGACTTTAAATGATATGTGGTCTGTGTTTGGAGGCATGAGCTATACGCTTGCAAATAATAAATTAAATTTTATGGATAGCTCAATTAATGATATCCAAAACTCATTACACGCTAAATTGAAATTTAAGAACAGAATTAGTAATCGCTTAAAGCTTTATTTTGGAGGTGAATACTTTTTAACCGATTTTGAAGAAGACTATTCAGATACTACCGTTAATGATGCACGTTACGGTTTTGACAATAATATAGCCGCTGTTTTTGCTGAAGCTGATGTTTTTATATCGAAAAAATTGGCCTTTAAAGCTGGAATCCGTGGTACATACAGTGAGCTATTTAAGGCGTTTAATTTGGCTCCGCGTCTGTCGTTGGCATATAAAACATCTGAAAAAACTCAAATCTCGCTGGCCTATGGAAACTTTTATCAAAATCCATCCAGCAACGTTTTGAAGTTTAATCAAAATTTAAAGTCTCAAAATACGACACATTATATCATTAACTATCAGTATAATGCAGATAGAAAAATTTTTAGAGCAGAGGCCTACTATAAGAAATATGACGATTTAGTAAAGTATGACACAGAATTCCCGCTATTTGATAGTGCCTTTAATAACAACGGGTACGGTTCAGCCAAGGGCATTGATTTTTTCTGGCGTGATAGTAAAACCATTAAAAATTTAGATTATTGGGTGAGCTATTCCTTATTGGATACAGAGCGCGATTATAAAAACTACCCTTCAAAAGCACAACCAAATTTTGCAAATACTCATAATTTGTCAGTTGTTGGAAAATATTGGATCAATGACTGGCGCAGTCAAGTTGGTTTTAGCTATGCATTTGCTTCAGGGAGAACATATACGAATCCAAATAGCCCTGGTTTTTTGAATGACAAAACAAAATCCTTTAATAGCTTAAGTATCAATTGGGCATATTTAATTAGTCCGCAAAAAATCTTGTATGCCTCTGTAAACAATGTTCTAGGTTTTAAAAACATTAACGGCTATCAATATGCCGATATACCAAATGAAAACGGTCAATTTAATAGGCGGGCACTAACGCCTGCCACAGATCAATTTTTCTTTGTCGGTTTCTTTTGGACCATTAGTGATGATAAAAAAAGCAATCAATTGGATAACTTGTAGGGGTAAAAAAAGGTGAACATAAGACTCTAGGTAATACACATTTAAATTATAAAGAGTAGGCGCAGAATATAGCAAGATTCTTATTTGACAACATGTCTGCTATGATGTTAAAATTTGTTTTCAATTTTACATTTACACAGATAAATATTTTATAGCATCCTCAATAGATTTTATGAAGTTTTTAGATGTGTCAAAATATCTTATCCTATTTTCTTTGCAGGATTTTTCTATTTGTCTACTATGAGCTATCATATTTTTAACATGATCTATTACATATGCATCAGATTTATCTTCTAGCCAATCATTTTTTTCATTGCTAAAATCCTTTATTTCTTTAACCTTTTTATCAATACTAACATCTGTATAGCCCATAAAACATATAGTTAGTTTGTCTGGATATTTTTTAAATAATTCTATTATTAATTCAGGGAGTATGGCTTCTCCTTCAATAATACAATCCGTTTCAACAGATAACATACTTTCAAACATGGCTTTCAAGAAACTCCATAATCTTTGAGCTATGTCATCTGGAAATAATTTATCATGTATTCCATACTCTGGAATACCGTTTGTAAATCCCATCATAATCCAATCAAGAGATACATATGGTATTCCCTTTTGGATCGATAATTTTTTTGCAATTATTGTCTTTCCGGACCTTGATGCTCCGCTAATTACATATAACATATTAATTACACCTCTTTTTAAATTTACTATCTATTATATAAGCCCGTCTGTATGTTTCTTTTAACCAAAAAATTAATTTATTATGAATGTTTTTGGCATTGTTTTTAATATGAACCTCCTAGGTTTTTTTGCTTGAAATAATCCTTAATCATTCTAAAAAAATCACTCATTAAAAGGATTATGTTGGAAGGCTCTTACCACCTTACAAATTTTCAAATTTGTCCAACAAAATCCAAAAAGACTTTTTTGTGACGTTCAAGATCCATATTGGGAGAAAGTGCTACACGGGCAATATAATCTTTGTCGCCTTCTTTAGTCGTCCCTTGAGTAGATGTTGCAGGAATCGTCCAATAACACCCATTTAACTGCCCATAGCTCACACAATACTTGCTTTCATTGGGGATTTTTGTAATCATTAAATTGATTAATTTATGATTTAATGCTCTTTTATAGGCTTCTTTTTCTTCATCCGTATTGCCTTTAGTGGGAAGATCTAATGAAAACACAGACGGAGTAAAGCCTTGTTCTGCCAATGCTGACGAAACAAAATTAATTTTCGCATCTGGTAAAGTATCGTGGATAAAGTTTACAAATTCACGTGTATTCTTATAAGCATCCTTAATTCTTTGATTCATGGAAGGCAATTGCTTAGCTAATATTTCCATTTGAAGATCTGTAGCCTCGTTATCGCAAAGTCTTAGATGCATCTCTATTTTTTCCATCAAATCATCCGTTTTTTTATTTCCTACACAATAGCCGGCAGTGCATTGCCCGCCACTTGGGAATTTAGATCCACTAGCATAGGAAATTGCCCTAACCTTTGACAGTATGTCGCCTTCACCTAAAAAGTGCACATTGGGACAAAATGTTTGATCTAAAATAAAAATGGGATCGACAGCAATTTCACCTTTACTAGTTTTACGTCCTTTACTTAAAACATCTCTTAATTTTATAAGATCTGGAACTTCAACTCTAGGATTGGTGGGTATTTCAGCAATTATGTATGGAATAGCATCTTCTTTTGCAATTTTGTTTAAAACGATATCAATACTTTGCACCATGTCATTGTCGCCATCCACTGGTAAATCCACCACTTCAACATTATCTATGCAAGTAGCCACACGTCTTGCTTGGTCATTTGTGCCACCATAACAATTTGGAGGAACAACAAATTTTATAGCTTTCCCTTCATGATTTTCTAACGCATCGTGAACTAGCCCCATCATAATTGCATATTGGATAGATAGTCCACTTGAACCCACTAGTGCCTTTGTATTTGTGCCGGTAATGGTTGCAATAGATTCTAAGACATGTTTTTTGTTTCTCTCGACATTGCTTTTCTTACTATGAAAAGAAGACTTCTCAATGAGTGTCTCTAATGCAGCAAGACAATTGGCTGGCGTCATGGCTATGGTCTCTCTTCTTCGGACATGCTGAATTTCTGAAATATAACTTTCATTTTGCTCACCATTTACTAATAAAACACTTCCAAGATGCCCATGAAGATTAACAAAAAAGTCAATCCCGAGAGCTATCGGGATTGGGGTGAGATCAAGAGTGCTGATTTCATCTTGTTCTGAAATGAAAATGGTACTTCCGTCAAACACAGAAATATTTTCTAAATTCTTAACATGCTTTAATTCAAAGTTATAACCATAAACACGTTTGATTACTTCAGTATCAAAAAAATCAGGTAATTGATCTGTATAAACAATTTGGGTTTTTTTATTAATCAATAAATTCTTTCTCAGAATGGCTAAAATGGGGATTGTTTTTGATGAAAAGCTGATTACACTTTCTGGTTTTAGATGATGCAAGTTAGCAATTACCCATTCTAGAATACAAGATAATGGGTGACCTAATCTTATATAGTCATAAGCAGTCGGTAATTCACTTAGTGCCGATGCTTCAGAATTATTGTCATTAAATAAGGTTTCAAACTGTTCTGAAAATTGAATTTTGGCCAAATTTTCATCATAAATATCCAGTCGATGAGTTGTTAGACTCAACCAGCCAGCTGGCATATTTTCTAAAACATCTTTAATATAATTTAGCATTTTATTGTATTCCATATTTTACACTATTAGAGGACCGGTAATCTACATTAATTAGATTTGTTTTAAAAGTGTTAATTGAATTTTATTATGTCGTGCCTAACGGTCTAGTTTAAAAAAGTAGGCAAATAAAAAAATTCTTGAAACCGACTATCCTTGAGGCAGAGCCATAGGGGTATTTCGCCGGTTTCATTTTGGCCTTTAGGCCAAAAACCGAAATTTTATATTTTACCTCACCCGGAACTGCAAAAAGGCAGTTCCGGCCTCTCCAAAAGAGAGGTGAATCGGAAACCCCGAGGCAGAGCCATCGGAGAATTATTTAGATTAAATAGTGTCCAAGAGGCATAAATTGAACTGATGATTATCATAGTAATTTATAATTATCAAAACTATTTTTATCACATATTTTGAAAATAATAATGCGGAATTGATATGGGCATTTTTATTTGTAAATTGATTTTGTTTTAAAAAACGTTAAGCTATGAATAAGTATCATACTATTATAATTGCAGGAGCAGGTGGTATTGCTCAGGCCGTAGGACTCATACTTGCCGAATGGAGTAAAGTATCTCCAACTATTTTTATTGGCAATAGAACACTTTCTAAAGCGCAAAGCCTAGTAAAATGGATTGAAGATGGCAGTACCAAATCTTGCTCCATAAAATCATTCCACCTTTCTGAGAAAGGTCTTACTAGAGAAATGAAAGATATATTTAATCAAGCAGATATAATCCTTGACTGCTTACCAGGAACCCAAGCACCAAAAATAGCACGCTATGCCAATGATTATAATATGCATTATGCAAACCTGACTGAATATGTTGCAGAGACTCAAGAAATCATAGAATTAGCAAAAGATGCAACAACAGGTTTTATCCTGCAAACAGGTCTCGCTCCAGGTTATATTGATGTGTTGGCTAATCATCTTTTTAAAGAATTTTGCACTGATTTTCAAGTTAGTAAAGTAGATAATTTAGTTTTTAAGGTAGGAGCGCTTACAAAAAATGCTGTTGCACCTCATTATTATGGATTCACTTGGAGTCCTGTAGGTGTCGCTACAGAATATATAAAAGAAGCCGAAGTGATTAGAAATTTTAAAAAAACAAGGCGTCCTTCCTTATCAGAACGTGTACCTATAATAATTGATGGAACTACCTATGAAGAAGACCTCACTTCGGGAGGTGCGGCAGACTTACCTGATGCATTAATAGGAAAGGTAAATTCGCTTGATTATAAGACTTTGAGGTATCCAGGACATTATGCTTGGATACAAGAACAAATTAATAATATAGACACTATTGATAAACCTATTGAAACCTTACAGTTAATTATGGAAAAACAAATTCCACATATTGAAGATGACCAAATTGTATTATATGCAGCAGTACAAGGTAAAGATGCCAATGGAAAATTGCAAAGACGAGAAGTCTCAAAGCAAATTTTTCCTCAAAAAGTAGGCAAGCATAAATTAAGAGCCATTCAAACAACAACAGCTGTACCTTTAATACAATCAGCTCAACTATTACTTGAATCTTCTTGTAAAGGAATCATATTGCAAAGTGAGATTGAACCAAAATGTTTTTTAAACGGAAATTTTATCGTTCCAGTTTATGGAAAGGTTTAAATATGTACTGCTTGTTAGCTCTTTTGAAGCGTTCAATACTTTAAGCTACTTCGAAATTTGACTTGCAACAAAAAAGTGGACAATTAGTTAAGAGACTATGCGGCTAAATTATTATTATACAATTCTAATTCAAATTCGTTAATGGATTTCATTCCTAAAGCAGAATGTCTTCTGTTTTTATTATACCAAGTTTCTATCCAACTAAAGATTGATAATTCAGCTTGAGATCTATATTGGTATTTATGTTTATATATCCATTCTACTTTTAAAGATAAAGAAAGATTTTGCATATCCGTTTAATGTCCATTAGCTGTAATGCTAACTATAACAAGTCTATCGAAAACCTTTTCACCAAAATATCTTCTATTGAGCTTATAAATGAACTCATTTAAACAAAGCTGTAAATATTTGGCTTTAATCTTGTGATATGTTCCCACGAAGTTCCTTTTTGCATTGCTTATAGCAATATGCACCCATTTCAAGGTCTCTTTTGTTGTTCGTTCGTTTGGCTTTTCGCTGATATGTATATCTACATAGTCGGCGATGTTCACATATGATGTGCTCTTATCGGTAAAAACTATAGAATCATCATTATCTATTGCTTTCTGTAGTGTTTGATCGTTCCCTCCATTTTATGGCCCGTAAGAACCTTCGCTTTGAAGTATCTAGCTTGACGCCCTACTTTTCCTGTATTTATACCTTCTAAAACAGTACTCTCTGCCATTATCATCACATTGGATTTGGTCCCACTGCCACGCCCTGCTTTCTGTGTCCGATGTTTATGGGCAGATGCCTCTATTGTAAAATATCCTTCGTCAGCCTCTATCATTCCCTCAAGAGTATAACGGTCGTCTCGCTGCCCCATTGCCTTGCGAAGCTTATGAACCATAGCCCAGACTGGTTCATAGCGCTTCAACCCCAATTGGCGCTGAATTTCCTTACTGGAAAAACCTTTTTTAGTTGTGCCCAATAAAAATATTGTCCTGTACCAAACCATAAAGGACAGTTTGGAACTCTCCATTATAGTGCCGCTACGCAAAGATATTCTTGCATTGCAAGATTTACATTGGTAACTCCACTTATTTTTGAGCCAATGGTGATTTGTGCCTCGGCACCGATGACAAACAACACCCTGTTGGTCACGTTGTTCTTTAAAATGCATTCTGCAACTATGCTCATCTGTAAAGTGTACTCCAAAAGAAAATATATCCATATTCAACTGTCTTGATATCAATTAAATATATGGAATTTTATTCAAATTAGGGATATTTACGGATATACAAAAGAAAGGTTCAGCTACAGCATTATCCCAACAATTACCTTTTCTACTCATAGACTGTCTTATCATTCCATCATAATTCTTAATCATTTTAGTAAAAGCATAACTTGCATACTGTGAACCTCTGTCAGAATGAAAAATAAGTTCTTCTGTTATATGATTATTTTTAATAGCCATATTCCAAGCTCTGACAATGGTATTCTCCGTGGTTAAATCATCACTCATAGACCAGCCTACCACTTTTCTGTTGAATAGATCAATAATGACCGTTAAATACATCCAGCCTTGGCCTGTTTGTACATAGGTCATATCTGATACCCATACTTGATTTATTCTAGAAGCTCTAAAATTCTGATTCAAAATATTTGGAGCTATAGGGTGTTTATGGTTAGAATTTGTTGTGACTCTAAATTTACGTGTCCTTCTTGCATATAAATAGTTAGCCCGCATGATTCTAGCTACTCTAGGTCTTGAAACATACTCGCCATAGGTTTGTTCTAATTCTACTTGAATTCTTGGAGCTCCATAACTATCAAAACTATCATCAAAAATAGTCGATATAAGTGCTGTCGACTTTTGATTGTAAACCCATCGCTTTGAAGGGCCTTGTTTTAACCAATTATAATAACC
Organism: Changchengzhania lutea; assembly: GCF_006974145.1. Classification (NCBI taxonomy): domain Bacteria; kingdom Pseudomonadati; phylum Bacteroidota; class Flavobacteriia; order Flavobacteriales; family Flavobacteriaceae; genus Changchengzhania; species Changchengzhania lutea. The sequence goes on from NZ_CP039456.1 coordinate 2,963,224, forward strand.
ACTTTTACTCGCTGCTAATACACGTCACATCTTTTCAACTGGAAATTTCAATTTATGCTGTTTTATGAACGTAAATTTTTCCTGTCGCTCTCGGAAATGCGAAGCATTCATGAATACCTTAATTGAAAATAAAAAACTATGAACTAAAAGATGCTGATCGCCTTTTTTAAGATATCGCGTTCTAACTCCATATCTTTTAACTGTCTCTTCAATGTTGCAATCTCTCGCTGTTCATCGGTCTGTTTTGGCTTACCATGTCCTGGAAAACTGGTTTTTGACTCTCGTCGCCAACGATGTAAAACTGAAGTAGGTATATCTAATTCTTTACATGCTTGTGAAACATTGCCCCGGGAATAGCTTAATCCTATAGCTTTCTGCTTAAATTCTATTGTGTAATTTCTGTGGCTTCTGGTCATAATTCAAAGTTAAGTTATTAACCTAGAATCTCTCTTCTTACTGTCCAGTCAAATATAGTAAGTCCAGTGTTCTATTACCTGCATAATTGTATGATCAGATAGATATTGAACAAGTACAAAAGCTTTAAAGGAAGCAAAATCAAAGCAGTAAAATGGCTTAGGTTTATTACAAAGTCATATCCAAATCTGTTCAATCATTGGGGACTGGGATACAAACTGGTCTAAATACAATTTAGGCTTTATCGACTGTATAACAAGAGCCGTATGAATCGAGAGGTTCACGTACGGTTCTGTGAGAGGTTTAGGGGTGAAATTCCCCTTTACCTACTCGACTTTATTTACCATGGTCTGTTTCCTATATTTAAATCAATATTTTTAATGATTTTTCCATTAGTGTAATTTACAGCAACCCTTTGCCCTTTCGCTTTAAATAAAATTAAATAAAAACCATTAAATAAAGCTCCTTCATAAGGGTTTTCTAAATCGTATTTCTCATCTGATTCGACTTCCCAAATCAAAATTCCATTAGCATTAAAAGCAATAACATTGTTATAATTGATTTTTTTTAATGGTCGTGATGCATTTAAAATAACAATATGTAAATCATTAAAGTCATATACTTTGTAAATAGTTTCGTTTTGAAATTCTAAACTTTTTTTATTTAAAATAACTGATTTCTTATCACTTGAAATTTTCATAATTATAAATTTTGAATATTACTAAACCAAGATGGGTCAAAAGTATCTGGATAAGGTATTTCAAATTGGGTAACACCTCCGTTTGTCCCAAATTGAGTAACATCTCCTGCTTCGCCTGTTCTCATTTTTGTACCAGATGGAATATTTACATCAACAATTTTATTAGGAGTGTTAGGTAAAGATAGAAAGTCTTGGATTTGAGTAGGTGTCATTCCTTGAATATCACTTGCTTTTACCATCCATCTACCATCTGGAAGGGTCGACCCCTCTGTAAATACTCTGACAAATTGTTCGGTTTCTGACGTAACAAATTCTGTTACAGGCTTTCCTAATTTATATGGAGCATTTAACCCAGCTTGTATGAATTCAGCATTCACATCATCCGCTTTTCTAAACAGAACAGAGCCATCCATAGCTTTAATACCATGTTTGGAAACCTCCATAACATTATTTGCAATTCTCCCCACTTGGTTACCAGAATTATCAAGTAATTTCAAGATACCGTTACTATCTAAAACAGTTTTTATTCCATTCTCTATGGCTGTGGCAATACTTCCCAAAAAGTTGTAGGCAAGTTTAAAAATCTTAAAGGCACTCTTGCCGACATCGTAAATCTTGGAAACTATTTTGGCAAGTTTAGCCCAAGGCACGAATTCCATAATAATGCCGACCACACCAATTACGGCGGTCGTATAATCTCCGCTACTTAAACCAGCTAAAGTATCTTTACCAGCATTGAAAACACCGCCACCCGGAAGGAACTCAATGCCAATTTCCAACAAAAGAGGTCCCATAAGTTTAAAGAGCGCCCCCCATTCCTCGGCATTTTGAGGCCAAAACTCACCAACAATGGATTTTACACTTGAAAACAAAGCGGTTTCCATAGTGTTTTTCGTGTAGCTTTCCTGTTCCTGTAAATCTAAACTGGAAAAGAACATATTAAATGTAGAATGAATAGTAGGGTTGTTGTTCTTTACAATATCATAAATAGCCCTACTCTTTGCCCATAAATTAGCTCTATCTGTAACATTAAGTGTACTGTCATAAAGGTTTATGGCCAATAAAGTGCTTAAATCTTGAAATACAGGTTGGTTGGTCTCCATGAGATAACCAATCAAAGCACTATTTTTTTGTGCGATCTCACCTTCAGATGGAATTCTGGACAAGGGCGCTTCAATAATTTCGGTAAGTACATCAATAACATTAAAATCTTCTTCTTGCCCAGCTGGAGGAGGCATGGTTGTAATTGGAGATGGTGTTCCCCCATTATCTGGGACATCACCAACATATCCTCCGCCAGTGTCCGTTCCTCCACCAGAACCATCAGAACCGCCTGTATCACCACCAGTTCCAGAACCACCACCACCGCCAGTACAAGTAATTGTGTACTCAATAATAACATCGCATTCACCAGGATGTTGGCAAACAGAACCTTCTCCATATACGAATTCCCTACCATCTGGAATACGATGGTATACTACAAAAGTTACAGTACAACCACCACTGGATTTTGCAGATAAGCCTCCTTTGGAAGATGATTTTCCCGAAATAGCAGAAGTATCATTACTGGACGAAATAAAATTATAATCTGTGTCAAACTTTGAAACGGATAGAAATTTTTTAGAGTTGTTTTTAACAAACTCCAACTGGTCATATTCGTACCTTAAGATGAATTCCTCTATTGTTCCGTCATGATTTTTTTGGATGACGTAATTATCAAAGGTAAATAATGGTTGGGTTGGGTTTTTAATCCTAAAAGTATAGGCTTCATATTCTTTATAGGAAGCTTTAGAGATATCATCTGTTAATATACTATAATCGTTAGTGCTTTTTGATGTTGATGAAGTTTTGGATTTATAAATGTCAATTTTTGAGGACTTTGTTGAAATAATTGAACTAAAAAGTGGGTTGCTCTCAATTTCATTAAGAGAAACCGTTTCTACGATGAGATTATTGTTCTTAAATTCCTGTAAATCGATGATTTCATCTTTGCTACAGGATTGAAAGAAGAGCGAAATACCGAAAATCAGAATTCCGATTCTTAAATAATTTTTAAGTTTTTGTTTTTTCATACCGTTTGGTTTAAAGTTAATAAAAATGTTAATTGGTTTGGTCAAATTAACCACAATGTGTTTGTATATGGTTTGTTGCGTGTTTAAGCACCTAATTTAGCAAATACAAACCAAATAGAAAATCCGCGAGGATTTTCGTAAGTAGGCTAGAACCAAGCAATTTCATAGGACACGGTGTTGAACGAATCCTCCCAAAAGGTCGGAAGCCCTTCTGAATAGTTCAGATGGATTTTTTTTATAAAAGCAATAGATTTATTAACTTATAGCTAAATTTTAAATCTATTATTATGTTTAAAAAAAAGTAAAACCATTGCTGAACGCGCCTTTTCGGAAGTAGAAGGTTTCAGCGTTGCGGTTGTTGGAGGCAATAAAGGAGCGGTTCAGAGCCTGTAAATTGGAACTGAACCGTGAAAGGACCAAGATAGTCTATTGCCGAAGAAACCAAAAACGCCAACCACCTTTTAAAGTTTATTATCAGAAATTCGATTTCTTGGGCTACACATTCAAGCCGAGAATGGAAATGAAAGGGGGTAAAATTCGAATGGGTTTTACCCCTGCCACCAGCCAAAAGAGCATCAGCAGGATAACGGCAGATTTGTTCAGGATGAAGATACACCGATGGGTGCATTTTCCATTGAGCAAGATAGCCGCATTGCTACGGCTCAAAATACGAGGATGGCTCAACTATTACGGCGTGTTCCGAAAGTCCGAAATGCGCAGGTTGTTCAAGGTGCTGAACCAACGGCTCGTGAAATGGGTACGCAACAAATACAAACGGTTCAAGCGAAGACATTGGTATTACGCGCTCAAACATCTTAAAGGTATAGCCAAAAGCTATCCCAATATGTTTGAGCATTGGAAATACGAGGGTTTTCGTCCGTGCTGACTTGGATTTAAAAGAGCCGTATGAACCGAGAGGTTCACGTACGGTTCTGTGAGAGGTTTAGGGGTGAAACTCCCCTTTACCTACTCGACTGTGGCAAATGCATCTACGTTCTGCTATGCCGTTTGCAACAGATTTAATCCACTTAATTCCTGTCCGATTTGGTGGATTCCGCTCAAAATTTTCTCGGTCTGTTTCACTGACGGTTTTTTCGTTCCCGAAACATATTGAGATAATAAAGTTGCGTTCATTCCAATTTTATCGGCAAGGAATTTTGCGTTTAAAACTTTATAAAATTTGAAGAACTGCTTAAAGTCAATTTCAAATCCGATGTCACTCGGTTTAACTTTTACTTTCTCGTCCTCAAAATGTAATTCGGTCGCCTCGTAAGCATTATTAATCAGCTCGGGAATTGATAGTCCAGTCGTAAATATTGGATAATCCGCAGAAAATGCAGAAAATCCAGTACTTGTTTTCTCGACCGTCAGTTTTATTTTTTTCATTTTTGCCATAATCCTATCTTTTAATTCCAGCGTCTTTAAGGATTTTCTTTTCCAAACCTTTACCCATTTCTGAACTTCCGTGATTTGGAAAGATAATTGTTCCCTTTTTTGTTTCGTGTCGCATTTTTACGTGCGAACCTTTTTGCGATACCGCATACCAGCCATCTTTGGTCAATATTCGATAAAGTTGAGAACATTTCATTCAGTTTCGCTTTGGTTTCAGAACTCAAAGGTAAACTATTATTTACTTTTTACAAACTAAATTTTAATGCGAGGACGATTTTTTTCCATTCAAAATGTTAAAAGCCCACTAGACACACTTTAAACCATAAAGAGGCCGTCTAAAAAGTCATTTTTATTCGTCATTACGAGAAATTTTAATTTAGAAGTAATCTGTTAATCAGTAACTTAAATTTAACAGATTGTTTCTCCCGAATACTCGAGATCGCAATGACGATCTTTTTAGACAGCCTCTTTTTTTAAACTTAGATTAATAGCTATGCAGATATAAATTAATCTTCTACCAAAACCCAGTCGCCTTTGGCAATTAAAGGTTCTGCTTGTTTGTATTTCAAGGTCTTATTTTCGCCATTGAGCACATGTTTAATGGTCACACGATCATTACGCCCAATTTTCGGGCGTTCACGTACTATGGTTTCTACTACTTCCTGTTGACGTTGTGTATTTCCTGCAGCTCGGTTTTGTGCAGAACGTTCATCTAGATTAGGAATCTCGTCTTTTTGCGTTTTTAAGTTTTCCTTTTTACGGGTTTGTCGCGCTTCCTGAATGGTGTTTTGGGTTTCCTGTGGCAATTCACCTTTAAATAAGAATGATATCACATCTTTATTCACTTGGTCAATCATCGCTTTAAACAACTCAAAGGCTTCAAATTTGTATATTAACAATGGGTCTTTCTGCTCATGTACTGCTAATTGAACAGATTGCTTTAGCTCATCCATTTTACGTAAATGGTTTTTCCAAGCATCATCAATTATAGCTAAAGTGATATTCTTTTCAAAATCGGTAATTAATTGTTTACCACCAGTTTCATAAGCCTTTTCAAGATCGGTGACTACGTTTAAACTCTTTACGCCATCTGTAAACGGCACGACGATACGTTTAAATTTATCGCGCTGCGTTTCATATACATTTTTAATTACAGGATACGCAATATCGGCATTGCGCGCCATTTTTTCCTTATAATGCTCAAATGCCGCTTTGTAAATTTTAGAAGTGATTTCTTGAGCCGGTAGCGTACCAAATTCTTCTTTGGTAATTGGGGAACTCATTGAAAAATACCGAATTAATTCAAATTCGAAATTCTTAAAATCGTTGGCACCTTTGTTAGTTTCGGCAATACCTTCCGAAGTATCAAAAATCATATTGGCCAAATCGACGCGAAGACGTTCGCCAAACAGAGCATGATGACGTCGCTTATAAACAACCTCACGTTGCGCATTCATAACATCATCATATTCCAATAAACGTTTTCTAACACCAAATTGGTTTTCTTCTACTTTTTTCTGTGCACGTTCAATAGATTTTGAAATCATAGAATGCTGAATCACTTCGCCTTCTTTCAATCCCATTTTATCCATCATTTTCGCGATACGTTCGCTACCAAATAAGCGCATTAAATTATCTTCAAGCGAGACGTAAAATTGCGAGCTTCCTGGATCTCCCTGACGTCCGGCACGACCACGTAACTGTCTGTCAACACGACGCGAGTCATGACGTTCTGTACCTACAATAGCTAAACCACCAGCGGCTTTCACTTCGTTCGATAATTTAATATCGGTACCACGACCCGCCATATTGGTGGCAATGGTCACTTGACCTGTTTTACCGGCTTGATCGACAATTTCTGCCTCTTTTTTATGCTGTTTTGCATTTAATACATTATGTGGTATTTTTCTAATGCTAAGCATTTTCCCCAATAACTCACTAATTTCTACAGAGGTTGTACCAATTAAAACGGGACGACCAGCTTCTGCCAGTGTCGTGACATCATCAATAACAGCATTGTACTTTTCGCGCTTGGTCTTATAAACTAAATCTTCCTTATCATCACGTGCAATAGGGCGATTGGTAGGGATCTCAACCACATCCAGTTTGTAGATTTCCCAGAATTCTCCAGCTTCCGTTACCGCGGTACCTGTCATACCTGACAGTTTGCGGTACATTCTGAAATAATTTTGAAGGGTAACCGTGGCAAAAGTTTGGGTGGCATCTTCAATTTTTACATTTTCTTTGGCTTCAATGGCTTGGTGAAGTCCGTCACTATAACGACGACCATCCATAATACGGCCCGTTTGTTCATCAACAATCATCACTTTATTATCCATCACCACATATTGGGTGTCTTTTTCAAATAAAGCGTATGCTTTTAATAGCTGATTTAATGTGTGGATGCGTTCCGATTTTACACCAAATTCCTTAAACAACTCTTCTTTAAGATTCGCTTCTTCTTCCGACGATAAATTTTGATTTTCAATTTTAGCAATTTCAATCCCAATTTCCGGCATCACAAAAAAGTCTGGATTGTCCTTTCCTGAAATGTACTCGATCCCTTTATCGGTTAATTCAATTTGATTGTTTTTTTCTTCAATAACATAATACAGTTCGGCATCAACCTGCGGCATTTCGCGGTTGTTGTCCTGCATGTAATGATTTTCTGTTTTCTGAAGTAATAGTTTAACGCCTTCTTCACTTAAAAACTTGATAAGGGCTTTGTTCTTTGGAATACCACGATACACACGAAGTAATTGTAGACCTCCTTCTTTAGTATCTCCAGCTTTTATCAGTTTTTTGGCTTCGGCCAGAACACCCGTTAAATATTTGCGTTGTACACCAACAATATCATCAACTTTTGGTTTTAATTCGTTAAACTCATGACGTTCGCCTTGCGGAATAGGACCGGATATAATCAAAGGGGTTCGCGCATCATCAACCAACACAGAATCCACCTCATCTACAATGGCAAAATGGTGCGGGCGTTGTACGAGATCGTCTGGTGAGTTGGCCATATTATCACGTAAATAATCAAAACCAAATTCGTTATTGGTTCCGTAAGTGATATCTGCATTATACGCTTTTTTACGTGCTGCAGAATTGGGTTTGTGATAATCTATACAATCTACCGTCAATCCGTGAAAATGAAATATAGGCGCCATCCACGCACTATCACGTTTTGCTAAATAATCATTCACGGTGACGAGGTGAACGCCTTGACCTGAAAGGGCATTTAAATACATGGGTAAGGTCGCTACAAGGGTTTTACCTTCACCAGTTTGCATCTCTGCAATTTTACCTTGATGCATGGCAACGCCACCAATAAGCTGTACATCATAATGAATCATATCCCATATAATAGGTTTTCCAGCCGCATCCCAAGAGTTAGACCAAATAGCCTTCTCATCATCTAATGTCACATAATCATTTTCTCCAGACAATTCCCTGTCAAACGCATTCGCGGTAACTTCTATAGTGGTGTTGTTTGTAAAACGTTTGGCCGTTTCTTTAATAACCGCAAAGGCTTCTGGTAAAATATCATTTAATACGGCTTCCGTAGTATTGTAAATATCATCTTTAAGCTTATCTACATCTTGATAAATATCTTCTCGTCTATCAATGTCTTCTGTGTTTTCAGCTTCTTCAAGTAAGTTAGCAATTTGCTCATTAATGGCTTTTGTCGCTTCTGCAATAGTGGCTTTAAAGGCTGTAGTTTTAGCTCTTAATTCGTCATGTGATAAACTGGATATGGCAGATTCAAAGGTTTTAACTTGATCTACAATAGGGCTGATGGCTTTAACGTCTTGTTTAGACTTGTCGCCAACAAATATTTTTAATACAGAATTTAGAAAACTCATGTGTTTTATGTTTAAAATAACACGATTAAATGAACGTGCTGTAAAGGTTTGTTTGTTATTGGTTGAAGCTTTTATAAAAGCATTCAAAGATACATTTTGTTATGATGTTTATAAAGATTAGAGCAAAAAAAAAGTCTCATTTTGAGACTTTTTTAACTATTCATTATGCTTTATTAATATTCGTCCTCATTCCAGAGGTAATCTTCGTCTGTTGGGTAATCTGACCAAATTTCTTCAATGGAGTCGTACGAATCGCCTTCGTCTTCAATAGACTGTAGGTTTTCAACAACCTCCAAAGGAGCACCAGTTCTAATAGCGTAATCTATCAACTCGTCTTTTGTTGCTGGCCAAGGTGCATCGCTTAAATAAGATGCCAATTCTAATGTCCAATACATTTCTTTATGTGTTTAAATTTTTGCAAAAATAATTTTTTAGTTTAAACAGACAAGAAAAAAATGAATTATTTAATCATTATTTTTAAGAACGTATTCTTTTGTAATTTAAACAGTTGAAATTAAGTTTTGCGTTGTTACTGCTTTTTGCAATTTTTTAACTGGAATACTTTTATAAGAATCTTGATTAGAAAAGGGGTTATTCTTTTTCAGGAATCCATTTAATTTCATTTGCTTGTAAGTCGTAGGACAACTTTCGTGCCAATACGAAAAGGTAGTCAGAAAGGCGGTTTAAGTACATTAAAGCTTTTGGGTCTATTGGTTGCATATCATTTAAAGCTGTTGCTAAACGCTCGGCCCTTCGGCAAACACAACGGGCTATGTGACAGAATGACACCGTTTGATGACCGCCAGGTAAAACAAAATGCGTCATAGGTGGTAAAGCATCATTCATGCTGTCCATTTCTTTTTCTAGAAGATTTATGTTTTCCTCAGAAATTTTAGGAATGTTTAAACGCGCTTTACCATTTTTTAAAATAGCTTTCTCAGGATCTGTAGCCAAAATGGCGCCTACCGTAAATAACCGATCCTGAATATGAACAATTAAATCTTTATAGTTTTGGTGGATGTCTTGATCGCGAATTAATCCTAAATGAGAATTGAGTTCATCCACAGTGCCATAACTTTCAATTCTAATATGATGTTTTGGTACACGTGTGCCACCAAATAATGCTGTAGTGCCTTTATCTCCTGTTTTTGTATAAATCTTCATAGTACGAAGTTAAAAGTTAAAAGTGAAAAGTGAAAATTTTTTTGCCATGAATTCCCGAATATTTCTAAAGACTAAAGACTAAAGACGGCAAACTCTTTTCAAACTCTTATTATAAAGTGTTCCTTAACTTGTTCCTTTCTAAAAAACACAAATCCCCAGAAAAAAGTATCTACGGTGATGGTGACTTTGGGATGTTGTTTGATGGTTTCCCAGGCTGCTGTCATGTCTTTAGACCAATAAATATCATCAAAAATAAAAACCGAGTCATTATGAGCTGTTTTTAGCAGCTGTTCAAAATAATTTAAAGTCGCTTTTTTTTGATGATTGCCATCAAAGAAAATAAGGTCAAAAGTCGATGATGGTATTGTTTTAATAACCTCATCAAAATTACCAGTTAATAATTTGATATCACTAAGATGATGCTTTTTAAAATTTTTCTTTGTGAATGACGAAATATTTGGACAGCCTTCAATAGTCGTGATTTTAGATTCAGGATAGCCTAAGCTCATAGCATGAGTTGCTATACCTAACGATGTGCCCAATTCAAGAATGTATTTCGGTTTGAAATAGTGCGTAATTCTGTATAGAAGCTGCACTCTTTTTTTTGTAGTACCAGCATTTCTAGCCATGTCTGAAATCTGGCGAATTTGCTTTGACATGACTTGAGAGCCGACACCCAAATCTGTTACTTTTATTTTGGTTTTATTATGAATAAGCGTTTTTCTGAAATGTAATAGCTTTATATAATCATCAAAATACGAACGATCATAAAAACATGTAGTGACCAAATTATAGATAAAAGGGGAGTGGACACCATGTTGATTTTTAGATTTGAATATGAATTTTATGTATTGATATATTTGATACCACATTTATACTTTTGTTAAAAGTTGAAAAGTTGAAAGGAATTTCGTGTTTACATATATTACCATAAACCATAAACCATAAACCATAAACCATAAACCATAAACCATAAACCATAAACCAATATCTATGCTTCCAGTTTAGACGATAATTCAAACCAGCGTTCTTCTTTTTGATTGATGTTGTCAATGATGGTCTGTAATTCTAGTGATAATTTAGTAATCTCATCCTGTGAGAGGGACGTATCCAGAAATTTATCTTCCAGTTCTTTTTTGTTAAAACCTAAGGCTTTCAACTTGCTTTCGATACTGTTAAGTTCTTTTTCCTCTTTATAGGACAATTTGTTATCTTCGGTTTTTTTCCAACTTTTCTTTTCTTTTTTGTCTTCGGAAGTATTTGAAATTACAGGTTGACTATCTTCATAAACACGATAATCTGTGTAATTACCTGGAAAATTTTCAATAAGGCCATCGCCCTTAAAAACGAATAAATGATCGACAACCTTATCCATAAAATATCGGTCATGCGATACGACGATAATGCAGCCCGGAAAATCCAATAAGAAGCTTTCTAATACATTAAGCGTAACAATATCCAAATCGTTTGTAGGTTCATCTAAAATCAAAAAATTAGGATTTTGAATTAAAACAGTACACAGGTATAAGCGTTTACGTTCACCACCACTTAGTTTTTCGACAAAATCGTACTGCTTTTTTCTACTGAAAAGAAAGCGCTCTAAAAGTTGCTGTGCGCTAATCTGTTTCCCTTTTTTTAGTGGAATATAATCTCCAAATTCTCTAATAACATCAATAACCTTTTGCTCAGGCTTAATGGTGATGCCATTTTGTGTGTAATAGCCAAATTTAACCGTGTCCCCTGTAATAACCTTACCAGAGTCTGGTTGAGCGCTTTGCGTTAAAATATTTAGAAAGGTTGTTTTTCCAGTTCCGTTTTTACCAATAATTCCTGCACGTTCCCCTTTTTGGAAAGTATAGTCAAATCCGTCAAGAATGATCTTGTCTTTAAACGATTTTGATACTTTATGAAACTCCAAAATCTTGCTACCCAAGCGCTCCATATTCAGTTCTAGTTGCACTTCATGGTCATTACGTCGCTGCCCTGCGCGATGTTTTATATCCTGAAAATCGTCAATTCTAGATTTAGATTTTGTGGTTCTCGCTTTAGGTTGGCGACGCATCCAATCTAATTCCTTCTTAAAAAGCTGTTTGGCTTTCCCTGTTTCTACCGCTTCTTGTTCTATTCTAGCTTCACGCTTTTCCAGGTAATATGAATAATTTCCTTTGTAACTATAAAGCTGTCCTTCATCCAGTTCAATAATTTCATTACAGACCCGCTCCAAAAAATAGCGGTCGTGAGTCACCATAAACAAAGTGATATTTTCTTTTGCAAAAAAGGCTTCCAACCACTCAATCATTTCTAAGTCCAGATGATTGGTAGGCTCATCTAAAATAAGCAAATCGGGTTTGTTAATAAGCGCATTTGCAAGTGCTAAACGTTTTTTTTGTCCGCCAGATAAGGTACTGACCTTGGCATTTAAATCTTCTAATTTAAGCTTAAAAAGAATTTGCTTATACTGGGTTTCAAAATCCCAAGCTTGATGCTGCTCCATGGCTTCAAAAGCGATTTGGTAGGCTTCAGCATCTTCAGAGTTTAAAAGGGCTTTTTCGTAATTCGAAATGACTTTTAAAATATCGTTATCACTGGCGAAAATAGTTTCCTCAACCGTAAGGCTTTCATTAAATTTCGGGTCTTGGGAAAGAAAGGAAACCGTAATGTCATTTCTATAGATGATGTTTCCAGAATCTGGGGCATCATCACCGGCGAGCATATTTAGAATGGAGGTTTTACCCGTACCGTTTTTTGCGATAAATGCAATTTTCTGGTCTTTATGTACGCTAAACGAAATGTCTTGAAAGAGCTTTAATTCGCCGTAAGATTTCGATATATTTTCAACAGTTAAGTAATTCAAAATGTCTTTCTTGCAAATAACGTACAAATTGCCAAAATTTACTAGATTAGTTTTGGTTTTCCTATTGAAAGGCTATATTTGTGAATAATCAATTTTCCGAAAATGAAACGATTAACCCTTATAACTTGTTTAATCGTAGCTACGCTGTTTTCTTCATGCATTACAAATAAAGATGTTGTTTATTTACAGGATAAGGGCACTGCTACAGATAGCACAAGTATTATTAAGCAGCTATCCAAACCCTATAGGGTTCAAGTAAACGACATTTTAAGTATTAATGTGAAGGCTTTAGATAATGAGTTGACTGCCATTTTTAACCCGGCTGGAAGTGTTGGGGGGACTTCTCAAGGTCAAGGAGCGCTTTATTTTAATGGCTTTACTGTAGATTTACATGGCGATATTGAATTTCCTATTTTAGGAGAAATCAGTGTCTTGGGGTTTACCATTAATGAAATTGAAGAAAAAGTAAAACAGCTATTATTGGAAATCTATTTTAAGGAGACCGCAGATATATTTGTGACTGTTAAATTAGCAGGGTTAAGATACACCGTAACGGGTGAGGTGGGCGGTACTGGTGTGTACACACTTTTTCAAGATCGTGTAAATATTATTGAGGCCTTAGCCAACGCAGGTGACATTAGTCAAACGGGGGATAGAACGGATGTCTTGGTAATAAGGCAATATCCCGATGGACAAAAAATACATCATATTGATTTGACTGATATAGCTGCCATGCAGTCATCGTTTTATTATATACAACCCAATGATATGATATTGGTAAAACCTTTGAGGAGAAAGGCTTTAGGAGCAGGTCAAACAGCCATACAGAATATAACCACCATAGCTTCTATATTATCTGTGCTGGTGTCCACTTATTTTTTAACTCGAAACCTATAATTTTAGATATGACTGAAGAATTTGATATGTCAGAGTCTAACAGCTCATCATTTGATATCAAAAAATTCCTATTTAGAGCGTTAAGCTATTGGAAGTTTTTTTTAATTCTTTTAGCGGTTGGTTTCTTTATTGTATATCAACAAAACATACGGGAAGAGTTTTCATATCGGTTAGGAACTAAAATTTCAATTGAAGACGATAGTAATCCGCTGTTTACCTCTAATGCGAGCTTGACATTTAACTGGGGTGGTGTTACCTCTAAGGTACAGACCATGATTGTGACCTTAAAATCAAGGTCGCATCATGAGAAGGTGGTAGATAGATTAGAGTTTTATAAGAGCTACTTAAAACAAGGCCGGTTTAGAATGCAGGATGTTTATAAGGCCGTGCCTTTCATTTTTAATCATGATTATAATGCGCCACAACTTCTTAATACACCTGTTAAAATAACATTTTTAAGTTCAGATTCCTTTGAGTTGGAAACCCAATTTTTGAGTTCAGTAGTGTCTGCACAAAATTACTTAACAAAACAAATTTCGAGCATTGACGTACCAATTGGACTTTATAAAAAACAATATAAATTAGGGGATTCCATTTCACTTCCTTTTTTGAAAGGGGAGGTCGTATTGCGAGAAAATCGTCAAGCTATTATAGGAAATCCATTTTTTATTCAATTTGGCAATTTTAATGCTATTGTTTCCAGTTACCAAGCACGAATGGCTGTCGCCAATACTAGTAATTCGCCCATTATTGATATTTCACTCATTGATAAAAATACAGTTAAAATCGTTGACTATTTGAATGCTGCTGTAGCAGTTTTGAGCGAAGATCAATTAAATAGAAAAAACCAATATGCCACAAATGCCATTGCTTTTATTGATAAGCAGATCGCTAGGGTAAAAGGAGAACTGTCTGATAATGCGGAAGCATTGAATGATTACAGAAAGAAAAATAAGATATACAGTTTAGATGATCAGGGCACATTGCTAAATGAAAAGCTGACGAGATTTGACAATGAAAAAGAAGCCATTAACAGACAATTAAATTATTATTCTAGTCTGAAAAATTATTTACTTACAAGTAGCACGTTCACCGAAATACCGGCACCTTCTGTGGCAGGAATTGAGGACGGCAACATTTTAAGTAATGTCTCTAAAATAAACGATCTGTCTGTTCAGAAATCTAAATTGCAATACTCTGTACGAAGTGATGCCTCAGTGTTTAATGATTTAAACAGGCAAATTGAAGGTCTGAAGAACGTGCTTTTAGAAAACATCAGCTCGGTTACTAATGGATTACGAAGAGATTTAGAAGCGGTAAGTACGAATCTTAGAAAGGTAGAGTCTCAATTTTCAAAACTCCCAGAAGATCAGCAAAAACTGATCAGTATTACGCGCCAATATTCATTAAGTGAACAAACTTACAATGTGTTTTTGGCAAAACGTGGCGAGGCTGAAATTATTAAAGCATCTAACGTTTCAGACATACTCGTTATAGATTCAGCTAAAAATACAGGTGCTATGGTCTTGGGCAGAAATCTTAATATACGCTATGTTTTTGCATTCTTTATTGCGCTATTGATTCCGTTACTTTTGGCCTTTATATTGACTTTTCTAGATAATAACATTCATAGTCCAATGGATGTCGAAAAACTATCAACCATTCCTATGTTGGGTGTGATAAGTAAAAACACTCTAGATAATAACTTAGTGGTTCATAGAAAGCCAAAATCGGCGGTTGCCGAAGCTTTTCGTGCCATTCGCTCTAATTTGCAATATTTTTATAAAGTAAACACAAAGAATGGCGATGGTACAAAAACTATAATGATTACCTCTTCTGTGAGTGGGGAAGGGAAAACATTCTGCTCTATCAACGTCGCTACTGTATTTGCTTTAAGCGGAAAAAAAACCATCTTGGTTGGACTGGATTTAAGAAAACCGAAAATTTTTGGAGATTTTAACATTCAGAACGATATAGGCGTTGTGAACTATTTAATAGGGCAAGAATCAATTGATAATATTATCCAGGCTACAGACGTTGAACATTTAGATGTGATTACCTCTGGTCCTATCCCGCCAAACCCATCGGAATTGTTGATTAGTGAAAGGTTAAATGATCTTATTTCAGATTTGAAATCTAAGTACGAATATATCATATTAGATACACCTCCAATTGGGTTAGTGGCCGATGCGTTGGAATTACTGGATTACGTTGATGTAACCCTGTATGTTATTAGACAGGATTTTACTAAAAAAGGCATGTTCAATCTGATTAACGAAAAATATAGAACAAAACAGATTAAAAATATTAGCCTCATTTATAATGGTTATGATCAGCGAGCAAATTATGGTTATGGCTACGGTTATGGTTATGGCTACGGTTATGGTTATGGAAACTATGCCAACGGGTATCATGAGGAAGACAATAAAAAATTAACCTTGTGGATGAAAGTTAAGACATTCTTTATCAAATGAAACTAGCTAGATTGATTTATCTGAAATTGATATTAATATAAGATAATTGGATAAAAAACAACCACATGATAATTGGCTTTATACAATCACGCCAAAAAGCCAATTAATTAACTTAAACATCAAAGAAATTTGGCGCTATCGTGATTTGCTCTTTTTATTTGTAAAACGGAATGTTATAACCGTTTATAAACAAACTATTTTAGGTCCGCTGTGGTATTTTATCCAGCCTCTTTTTACCTCTGTAATATTCACCTTAATTTTTAACAATTTAGCAAATATACCCACAGGAAGTGGCATTCCTTCTTTTTTGTTCAATCTGGCGGGAATTACGACTTGGAATTATTTTAAAGAGTGCCTAACAGGAACAAGTGACACATTCGTACAGAATCAAGGAATATTTGGAAAGGTGTATTTCCCCAGAGTGATTGTACCATTATCTACGGTTGTAACCAATTTGGTAAAGTTTGGAATTCAGCTTTTAGTGTTTATAGGGTTTTATATCTACTTTGTTTTCTTTACAGATAGCGCTTATAACGTTACGCTTCAAAAAGCCATTATCCTATTACCCATATTAATTGTTTTAATGGGAATTTTCGGATTGGGTTTAGGTATGATAATTTCATCGATGACCACCAAATATCGAGATTTAAAATTCCTCATAGCATTTGGGGTGCAATTGTTAATGTATGGCTCTGCAGTCATGTATCCTTTATCTTATTTTAAAGAAAAACTACCTCATATTTCTTGGGTAGTAGAATACAACCCTATGACAACTATGATAGAAACCTTTAGATATATGACTTTAGGTATTGGTGATTATTCCATGTCAAAAATAATGTATGCGACACTTATTAGTATGGCCACGTTTTTAATAGGGCTTATTATATTTAACAAAACAGAGAAAAGCTTTATAGACACCATTTAATGCAAAAAGATATTATTTTAAAAGCCGAAAACATTTCTAAACAGTACCGACTAGGTTTGGTGGGAACAGGCACTATCAGTCATGATTTTAATAGATGGTGGCATAGGATACGAGGGAAAGAGGATCCTTATTTAAAAATTGGTGAGGCTAATGATAGAAGTACTAAAGCAGATTCAGACTATGTTTGGGCGTTAAAAGATATTAATTTTGAGGTAGAACGTGGGGAGGTATTAGGGATTATAGGAAAAAATGGTGCAGGTAAATCGACGCTTTTAAAAATTCTATCTCGGGTTACTGCACCTACAACAGGGGTAATAAAAACAAAAGGCAGAATCGCCTCATTATTAGAAGTAGGCACTGGATTTCACCCAGAAATGACTGGACGGGAAAACATCTATTTGAACGGCGCTATTTTGGGCATGACCAAAAAGGAGATCAATTCAAAAATAGATGAAATCATCGAATTTTCTGGTTGCGAGCGTTATATTGATACCCCAGTAAAAAGATATTCGTCTGGTATGACAGTACGGTTAGCCTTTGCTGTTGCAGCTTTTTTAGAACCTGATATTTTAGTGATAGATGAGGTTTTAGCAGTAGGTGATGCAGAATTTCAGAAAAAGGCGATTGGCAAAATGCAGGATATTAGCAGGGGAGAAGGAAGGACGGTTTTGTTTGTGAGCCATGATATGGATGCGATATCTATTTTAACGTCCAGACTTATTGTTCTTAAAAATGGTATGATACATTTTAATGGACCATCTGATTTAGGAATAAAAGAGTATTTAAAAACAGGTTCAAACGATTCTAATTATTTATATATAGGGGGCAGTAATGAAAAACCAAAAATCACAGAGATTTTCATAGATACAAGTCTTCCAAATAATGTTCATGAATTCGGAAAAAAAATAAATTTCATCTTTACTGTTCAAATGCCTTTTAAAGTTGATAATTTAGCGTTATCCTTTCAAATACTTGATGATTCAGAAGTGCCAGTAACCCACTTATGGATAATAGATTCAGAGAAAAGCATAAACAGGGAAGCTGGTAAATATAAATTTAATTGTGAAATAAGATATCCAAAATTATATATGGGAAATTATTCATTACGAGTTTATTTGTCTGATTCTAAGCTAAAGCAACAATATGATTATTTAGAGTCGGTTTGTGATTTTAAAATTCAAATGATGAAAAATGTACGTCAAGATTATAAATGGAGTAAAGGAGCTTGTAAGTACATAGAAGACTCTAATTGGGAAGTTATTAAAGAAAAGGAGTTATGATAACAAAGATTAAAAGAAAGATTTATACTAGGTTCTTTAAGGAATTTCAAAATAAAGCAAACCCAAACCCTCCTATTAACTATTCAGATATTGAGAATGATGAAAAAAAAATAATTGATGAAGTTGCTCAATTTACATTAACAAGTTATGAAAGGATAGTTAGTTTAATAAGATCAATAAAGCATGTAGAAACAAATAATATTAAAGGAGACATAGTTGAGTGCGGCGTGTGGAAGGGCGGTAGTATGATGGCAGCATTGAAGACTCTAAATGCTTTAAAAAGTTTTAACCGGAATATATATTTATACGACACTTTTGAAGGAATGAGCGAGCCTACAGAATATGATAAGTCTTTTAAGGGAGAATCTGCCACAGATGCATATAAAACCAAAGATGAATATTGGAATAGGATAAAATGTTTTTCTACATTAAATGAAGTTCAAAAAAATATTTTTAGTATAGGATATCCTAAAGATAAAATCCATTTTGTTGAGGGAAAAGTAGAAGACACTATTCCTAATGTTAAGATCCCAGAAAAAATAGCAATTCTAAGATTAGATACGGATTGGTATGAATCTACTTTACATGAATTAGAATATTTGTTTCCCAAGCTTGTAAAAGGTGGCATACTAATAATTGATGATTATGGTCATTGGCAAGGCTGTAAAAAAGCGGTTGATGAGTATTTGGATAAGAATAAAATAGAAATGTTTTTACAAAGAATAGATTATACTTGTAGAATGGGGGTAAAAATGTAGTCATGGATAATTTCATTAATATTAATTTTAATAAAAAAAGTTTAGACACCTATTCAATTCGGAAAGCTATATTAAGAGCGCTAACAAAAAACCTTTCTAATTTGTCAGGCAATTTATTGGATATAGGGTGTGGAAAAATGCCTTATAAACAATATATATTAAAAAATAGTTCAGTAAAAAGATATATAGGTTTAGACATAGAAAATGCTATAGAATATGATGCATATATAAAACCAGATTATACATGGGATGGGGTTACCATGCCTTTTGAAAACAATAGTTTTGATTGTGCATTGGGAACAGAGGTTTTGGAGCATTGTCCTGAGCCAGATATTATATTAAACGAAATTTTCAGAGTGTTAAAACCAAAAGGTGCTTTCTTTTTTACAGTTCCTTTTTTATGGAATTTACACGAAGTTCCAAATGACGAATACCGGTACACCCCTTTTTCGTTAGAACGCCATTTAAAAAATTCTGGATTCAAAAAAATTGATATAAGGGCAACAGGGGGGTGGCATGCTTCCATGGCTCAAATGATGGGGCTTTGGGTTAGAAGAAGTGATATGTCTGACATTAAAAGACGTATTTTGTCAAGATGTATAAAACCCGTGATGCGCTTTTTAATTAAACATGATAAACCTGATACCGTTATTTTTAAAGAAGGACAAATGATAACTGGTTTGTATGGAATAGCTATAAAATGAGTATAAAAAAATTGAATATAGCAATATTTTCACCTAGTAAAAACCCTTATTCTGAAACTTTTATTCAAGCACATAAAAACTGCTTAAAAGGGAACGTTTTCTACTACTATGGAATTGGTTCGGGAATTAATCTAGAATCTGGACAAATTAGGATGTCTAGATTTAAAATTCTATTACTCAAAATTTATGCTAAACTAACTAAGAAACCTTCAGCTTTTATTTGGGCACAAAAATTATTGCACTCTTTAAAAATTAATAAGATAGATGTCATTCTTGTGGAGTATGGTGTGCATGCGCACCACCTAAGAAACATGTTAAAGGTTTCCGCTTTACCCATTGTAGTCCATTTTCACGGATATGATGCTAGCATCTATAAAGTAATTGAAGACTGTGAAAAATATAAGGAAGTATTTCAATTATCTACAACCATAATTGCTGTATCCAAAAAAATGGAAGATGCCTTATTGGAACTTGGGTGTCCTAAAAATAAATTAATATATAATGTTTATGGACCCCAACTTGAATTTGCTAAAATAAAGCCAAAATTTTTAAAAAAGCAATTCATAGCAGTTGGTAGATTTACAGATAAAAAAGCACCATATTATGTTATTTTAGCTTTTAGAAAAGTATTGGAAGTTTATCCCAATGCAAAGTTGTTGTTTGCTGGAAGTGGTTATTTAAAAGAAACTTGTGAGAATTTGGTTAAATATTTTGACCTAACCAATAATATTCGTTTTATGGGTGTCATTTCCGCAAAACAGTATCGTTTTTTATTAGAAGAGTCACGGGCTTTTGTACAACACTCAATTACAGCTTCCAATGGCGATATGGAAGGTACGCCATTATCAATATTGGAAGCCAGCATTTCAGGTCTACCTATAATTTCTACTCATCATGCGGGAATACCAGATGTTGTTTTTCATGGTAAAACAGGGCTTTTGTCAAAAGAACATGATATTGATACCATGAGTAAGCATATGCTAATGCTGTTAAAGGATAAAAAATTGGCCAAAAAACTTGGTGCTAATGGAAAAAACCATATTAAAGAGCATGTGAGTTTAGAAAGGCATATTGAGGGGTTACAGAGAGTTTTGGAAATGGCTAGGAATAGTAAACAAGATTAATATGATGCTGCTTCATATTTTGATTACACGTTTTAACATAAAAGAATTAACTTGGCAAAAAAGTAAAAATGAGAAAGCCGTGGGCGACTTGGTGTGGCTTGAAAAAAGAATTGATTTATTTCTTAGGTTTTGTTTGCCGTCGGTACTTAATCAAACTTCCAAAAACTTCTATTGGCTAATTTTTTTTGAAGAAGGCACTCAAAGGTACTTGGCAAAAGTTTTAGAGGAATTAAAAATGAATAGTTTTATAATTCCTATTTTTGTAAATGGGATGGATGGATTTAACACGGCCTTGCGTTCTAAAATTCATGAATTGATGCCCATAACGACTTCAAGACTCATAACAACCCGATTGGATAACGATGATGCCATACACAAAGATTTTATTGAAAATATCCAAAAAGCTTCAAATGAAAATATTGATAAAATGCTATTGGACTTCTCTAATGGCTTATGTCTTTATATTGTGGGAACACCAAAACTAGCTGAGTATAAGTTTCCAAAAAACCAGTTTATATCACTTGTTGAGGAAATTAATAAAGAAGAACAGCCCAAGTTTGTTTTTAGTAATTATCACCACGATTTAGACAAAGCATACTCATTAAAAACTTTGCCCGAAAAAGCCCAGTGGCTTCAGATTGTTCATGAAGATAATTTAATTAATACATTTAAAGGGGAGCTTACTTTTGAAAAATCTTTAGAGGGCTATCCCGATTTTAAAATCCATTTCCCTAGAAATTACAGTTTATTGGTTATTGAACAAAAAGTAAAAAGAGGACTTCACAAATTACCAGGCTACTATTTTTTTAAAAATCTTTTTAATCCAAAATGACTACTCTAGTTTCCATTATTATTCCAACATATAATAGAGCACATTTAATAAATGAAACTTTAGATAGTATAATGGCGCAAACTTATACCAATTGGGAGTGTATAGTTGTGGATGATGGTTCTACCGACAATACCCCGGAAGTTATTGAGATATTTAAAAAGAAGGATAAAAGGTTTAAGTTTTATAGTAGGCCAAAAAATAGGAAAAAAGGAGCTAGTGCTTGTAGGAACTATGGTTTTGAATTAAGTAAGGGAGACTATATAAATTGGTTTGATGATGATGATATAATGCACCCTGATAAGCTTAAAATCCAAATGGAGGCCTTAAGTAGGAGTATCTTTAATTTTTCAGTTTGCCAGTCTTTAGTATTTGATAAATCTATTAAAAATATTATTGGCTTAAGACATGGCAGTATTTATTCAAATCAAACACTTAAAGATTATATTTCAAGAGCAGTTATTTGGATGACACCTTCTGCGTTATGGAAGAAATCCTTTTTAGAGACTTTTGATAAGTTGTTTGATGAGAATTTACAAGCCGCCCAAGAATGGGAATTTCATTGTAGGGCTTTATTTTTTTCTCCAGGTTATCAAGTTTGTAATAAGCCTTTAATATACTTAAGAAAACATTCCGACAGTATTTCTTATAACAATGATGTTGAAAAAAGGGACTTAAATTACTATCTAGCTAGAGATAAAATATATTATTTTTTAAAGGAAAAGGGAGTTAGAAGTGATTTTTTATCTCTTTATTTTATTTCTTGTTATAAAAACGCTCTTAAAAAGAAACAATATAGTTTTGCTTTTTCAGAATTGTTAAGTAAAATAATTAATAACAAATACATATTAGTGACTTGTAAATTAAAATTAATGACTTCTTTTTTTATATATAGGGTCTTTAATAAAGGAGAATTCTTATTTAAAGGGAATTATTTAAAACAAAAAACTATTTTTAGTAACGATACGTAAAAAAATGCTAGTTTCAGTTATAGTGCCAACTTACAATCAAGCAGAATATATTAATGATGCTTTGCAATCTGTTTTAAACCAATCTTTTAAAAACTGGGAGTGTATCATAGTTGATGATGGTTCAACTGACAATACAGCTGAAATCGTAAAAAACTGGCTAAGTAAAGATAATCGATTTAAATACTTGTATATAGAAAACAACGGGGTAAGCCATGCTAGAAACAAAGGTATAGAACAGGCTAAAGGTTGTTTTATACTACCTCTAGATGCCGATGATTGCTTAGGTATAAATTATATGGAAAAATGTTTAACAAAAATAAGGAATCCTTCTGTTAAAATAGTATATGGTAAAGCGTCGTTTTTTGGTGGAAAAGAGGGAGAACTACTTTTAAGACCACCATCATTAGAAAACTTATTGAAATTTAATTGTATACATTGTTCAGGGCTTTTTAGAAAAAAGGATTGGGAAATAAATAAAGGATATGATGAAAACATGACATTTGGTTTTGAAGATTGGGAGTTTTGGATCAATATGTTAAAAAAAGGAGGTCATGCATGTTTAGCAGAAGAATGTACATTACATTATAGAATTAAATCAGTATCAAGAAGTACAAAGATTGTTTCGGATAACGATAAGAACAAACAAATGAGGAATTATATATTTAAAAAGCATATAAAATTATATGGATATGATTATGCTTATGAAGCCTATATAGACAAGTTGAATTTAGAAAAAAAGTTAATCAACATACAATCTTCATTATCATTAAAAGGATTAATAAATATATTGGTTATAAAAATCAAAGCTTATTTTTTTGGCAATACTTAAATACAAAACAAATAAAATGACCAAGTTTGTAGCACTTTATAGTGCATTAAAAACCAAATCTTTTAAGCAGGTCGTTCTGTTTATTGTAAATAAATTATTTCCATATAAAGAAGAATCCATTAAAATAAGTGAAATTTATTTAAGTCATTTCAAAAACAAATGTGGCATTGAAATAGGTGGTCCTAGTAATATATTTTCAATTAAAATCCCACTATATTCAGTCGTTAAAACATTAGATGGCTGTAATTTTAGTAATAAAACTATATGGGAAGGAAATATTATTGAAGGCGACAATTACATTTATTTTAAGAATAAATCTGGTAAGCAGTACATTTGTGAAGCCAATAATTTGAGCATGATAAAAAATGAAAAATATGATTTTTTAATTGCAAGTCATTGTTTAGAGCATTGTGCAAATACACTTAAAACTATTGAAGAATGGCTTCGAGTTGTTAAAAAAGGAGGGGCTATTTTACTTATTTTACCGGACAAGAAATATACTTTTGATAATAAACGCCCTATAACAACTTTTAAGCATTTAACTGAAGATTACAACAATAATATTGATGAAACAGATTTAAGTCATTTAACAGGGGTTTTGGAATTACACGATTTAAATTTAGATAAAGCAGCGGGAACAAAAGAGGCGTTTAAAAAAAGATCTTTAGATAATTTTAATAATAGGTGTTTACATCATCATGTTTTTGATTTTAAATTACTTGAAGATGTTTTTACTTATTTTAATATTAAAATCTTAGATTTAACTTTCAAAAAACCACATCATCAAATAATCCTAGGTGTAAAACAATGATTTCAATTGTTATCTGTTCTCGACAAAAAGATATTGATCAAAAATTAAAGGACAATATTAAGGCTTCTGTTGGGTGTGATTTTGAGTTAATCGTTATTAATAATTCAAATAGCACTTACTCAATTTTTCAAGCCTATAATATTGGGTTGAAAAAAAGTAAAGGTGCGTATGTTTGTTTTTTACATGATGATATTTCTATACATACTTTGGGCTGGGGAACTATTATAAATAAGATTTTTAACAATAATAACGATATCGGCTTATTGGGAGTTGCTGGTGCAACTGCAAAGTCTAAAATGCCATCAGCATGGTGGCGTTGCCCTGAAAGCCACAAACGAATTAAAATCACTCAGCATTCAAAACATACATCCGTTGAAGATTATAATAGCGGGTTTGTGGATAGTTTGTTAGAACAAGTTGT
Organism: Changchengzhania lutea; assembly: GCF_006974145.1. Lineage (NCBI taxonomy): Bacteria > Pseudomonadati > Bacteroidota > Flavobacteriia > Flavobacteriales > Flavobacteriaceae > Changchengzhania > Changchengzhania lutea. The sequence goes on from NZ_CP039456.1 coordinate 2,987,706, forward strand.
GGTTATTGATGGTGTTTTTATGGTATTGCGAAAAGATGCTCGCATTAGTTTTAGAAATGATATTGCGGGCTTTCATAATTACGATTTAAATATTTCTTTTGAATATGTTAAACATAAATACAAAATTTTTGTAACTAATGAAATTAGTGTTGAGCATTTTTCGGCAGGTTCTTTAAATAAAGACTGGATTGAATCAACGTATAGAATCCATAAACTTTATGCCGATGTTTTACCTTTATCCATACAGAATGAAGGTCTGGGTAAACATCTGGAAATAAATAACTCTAAAAGGTTCATAAAGGATTGTTTTAAATATAATTTAAATGAAATAGCTTTTTCAACTTGGACCAAACTGTTTTTAATTAATCCTGTATCAAAGTATCATATTAAGTTTTGGACTATTTTAATAAAAAAATTTTCATGGATGTAAGTATTATTTTTGTTAATTACAATACATCTCAGCTCACACAAAATGCTATAGAATCTGTCTATAAGAAGACTAAAAACATTGAATTTGAAATTATTGTGGTAGATAATAATTCAGTAGATAATTCAGTGTCCGAAATCAAAGCCATATTTCCTAAAGTCGTGATTATTGAAAATAAAGAAAATATAGGTTTTGGTAGGGCGAATAATAAAGGTATAAAAGTAGCTAAGGGCAACTATTTATTTTTATTAAATACAGATACGTATTTAATAAATAATGCAGTAAATATTTTGTTTGATTTTATGGTAAAAGAAGCAAGCCATGATATTGGAGTATGTGGTGCAATGCTGTATAAAGAAGACTTAACAGCAAATGTTTATGCTGGAAATTTTCCTAGGTTTGAATTGTTTTTAAAAGGTTCTTTTTGGAGATATTTTTATTTAAATTCTAATTTTGACAATAAAATGAGAAAACAACTCCCTGAAATACCTAGTACATTGTTAGAAGTCGATTATGTTTCAGGGGCAGGTTTTTTTGTAAAAAGGAACGTAATAGATGAAGTTGGGTTTTTTGATCCACGATTTTTTATGTATAGCGAAGATGTTGAACTTTCATATAGAATAAACCATATCGCAAAAAAAAAGTGTGTAATTGTTCCAGATGCAAAAATAGTGCATATAAGTCAGGGTTCTAGTAACCTAAAAAGTAACGGCAAAAAATTTCAAAAGCAAATTATAAATAGTAGAGGTGTTTTTTATAGAATAACTAAAGGTAGGCTGGCAGAATGGATTTATATAATAACAAGTTATAAAAGGTTGTATTTTTAATGAAACTACTTATCTGTTTTGGCACGCGACCAGAAGCTATAAAAATGGCACCTATTTGTTTAGTGCTCAAAAAAGAGAACATACCATTTAAATTATGTGTAACTGCCCAGCATAGAGAAATGCTTGATCAGGTTCTAGGTTTTTTCGATTTAGCACCAGATTATGATCTTAACATTATGCAACCTAACCAAAGTTTGAATATGTTAAGTTCAAGAATATTATCTGAAATGGATAACATATTTGAAAAAGAAAGTTTTGATTTGGTTTTGGTTCATGGCGATACTACAACATCATCTTTAGTTGCCTTGGCTGCCTTTCATAGAAATTGTAAGGTCGCTCACGTAGAAGCTGGTTTAAGAACTTACAATAAACATTCCCCCTTTCCAGAAGAACTTAACAGGCAACTCACTGGGAGAATAGCTGATTTTCATTTTTCGCCAACAAAAACATCAAAGCAAAATCTTTTAAATGAGAATGTTCAAGAATCAAAAATTTTAATTACAGGAAATACCGTCATTGATGCATTGTTTATCACATTAAATAGAATTGATAATGGATATACGAATGCTTCAATAGAAAATTTAAAAAAGAGAATAGATTGTAGCAAAAAAAATATTTTAGTCACTGGACATAGAAGGGAAAGTTTTGGAATTGGATTTGAAAATTTATGCAACGCAATTTTAAAATTATCTCAAAATAAAGACATTGAAATTGTGTACCCAGTTCACCTAAACCCTAAAGTACAAAAAACAGTATATCACAGATTGTCTGGAATAAAAAATATTCATTTAATAGCACCTTTAGATTATCCCTCGTTTATTTGGTTGATGAGTAAATCCAATTTAATAATATCAGATTCAGGAGGTATTCAAGAAGAGGCTCCTTTGTTAAATATTCCAGTGTTGGTAACTAGAGAGACCACCGAACGTAATGAAGGAATAAAATCGGGATGTTCAATTTTGGTTGGGACAAATACAACCAGAATTATTGAAGAGGCAAATAGAATATTGAATGCTGGGAATATAAAATATAAAATGAGTAATCCCTATGGGGATGGATTTGGGGCAGTAAAAATCGTGGATTTTATTCAAAATAATATTTTTGAAGATGCCTAAACATATTGTAATTGTTGTAGATTCTATTGATATTGATGATAGTAGCGGCTCTAAAGCTAATGTGGCTTTAATTAAGAGCTTAATTAAGTTGGGATATAAAGTTTCAGTTTACCATTATACCAGAAAACAGATTGAAATTGAAAAAGCTACTTGTCAGGTTATTAAAGAAAAGAACAATAATTTGCTGTATGTTTTAAGTCGTCTACAAAGAGTTTTTCAAAGAACATTTAAAATAAATTTAGCTAAATATTTAGAGCCATTATTTGGATTTTCTTTTACGTTTTTTAATGATGTAAACAGTATTAAAGCTGAGCTGGAGAAGATTGATATTTCAAAAGTAAATTTAATATTAACGCTAAGTAAAGCGGCAAGTTTTAGACCGCATTATGCTGTAAATAAATCACCAAAATTCCATGATAAATGGATGGCATATATACATGATCCTTATCCATTTAGTTGTTACCCAAAGCCATATGATTGGAAAGAACCTGGATCTAAAATAAAAGAACAATTTTTTTTAGATATTTCCAGTAATGCTAAATATTCTGCTTTTCCAAGTTTATTGCTTAAAGAATTTATGGGAGAGACTTTCAAGAATTTTAAAAAAACAGGAATTATTATTCCACATCAAATTATTGATATTGATTTGAAAGGACATAAGGCGCAAAGTTATTTTGACAGCAATAAATTTAATGTTTTACATGCTGGTAGTTTACTTAAACAGCGTAATCCCGAAGGTTTGATTAAAGGATTTCAATTGTTTTTAGATAAAAATATAAAAGCTAAGGAGCACACAAAATTAATACTGTTAGGAAGTGCAGATTATCATAAAAAAATGATAGAAAACTACTCTAAAAAATTACCGCAACTACATATTGATTTATCTCATATTTCATTTAAAGACGTTTATTGGCTCCAAAACCATGTTTCAGTAAATGTTATATTAGAAGCAGATTCGGAGATTAGCCCGTTTTTACCAGGTAAATTTCCACATTGTGTATCTGCAAACAAGCCCATTTTTCATTTAGGGCCAAAAAACAGTGAAACTTTTCGATTACTAGGAGGAAACTACTTGCACCATTCATCCATTGATGATGTTAATAACATAGCATATTGTATAGGGCAATTATATAATTTATGGTTGAAAAATGGAGATAAATTAGAATTAAATAGGCAAGACTTAGAATATTATATTTCAGCAGACTATTTAGAAAAAGTACTCTTAAAAGTAATTTAATTCATGAAAAAATTCTCTATAATTATTACTACAAAGGATAGAATTAAAGACTTGTCTTTAACCCTAAATAAAATAAAACACTTATTTGATAGGGTGGATGTGGAGTGTATTATTTGTGATGATGGATCAAACGATGGCACGTCTAAATATATTAATGAGCACTGGCCAAATATTTTATTAATACAGCATCAAAAATCTATTGGATTAATAGCATGTAGAAATAAGTTGCTAAATTTAACTAAAGCAAAATATGCTATAACCTTAGATGATGATGCACATTTTATTATTGAAAATCCTTTAGGAATAATAGAATCTTATTTTAATAGCAATTTACGGTGTGGTGCATTGGCATTTAGATTATATTGGGGTAAGCTACCACCAAAAAGTACTGATTCTAATGATATTTCAGAACGCGTTAGAAGTTTTGTAGGTTGTGGTCATGTGTGGAATATGGTAGCTTGGAAATCCATTCCTAATTATCCCGAATGGTTTGTGTTTTATGGAGAGGAAGAATTTGCATCATACCAGTTGTTTAAAAATAATTGGGAAATACATTACCTTCCTGCGGTTTTGGTTAACCATCGCGTGAATATAAAAGAACGTAAAAAGAATAAGGATTATAGAATACGTTTAAGACGATCTTTAAGGTCTGGCTGGTATCTTTATTTTTTATTCTATCCATATAATACCATTCCAAGACGATTTTTTTACACCTTATGGATTCAAATAAAAACTAAAGTGTTTAAAGGGGACTTCAAAGCCTTAATGGCAATTTTACAAGCATTGGCAGATGTAGTGATTAACTTCCCGCGCTTAAATAAAAATGCCAATAGATTATCAAAAAAAGAGTTTACTGAGTATTTAAAACTTGAAGAAACAAAGTTATATTGGACTCCAAAAGATGAACTCGTTTAAACTTTTTGTTTTTAACCGAAAATGAGTTAAAATTTGTTTAGATAAGGCACTTTTTGCAAGGCATTACAGCGTTACGCATAAGAAAAGTAACGAAATATGGGCAAATTTCAGCCATTTTTTAGGAAATAGAAAAAGTTTAAACGAGTTCGATTTATAAATTTATGGGCACTAAGTAAAATTGAATATAGATATCAATACATATAAGAATAGAGGTGGTTTTGCAAAAGCCATGTTGGATAAATATATCCCGCACGCACCAAATAAAACTGTTAGTGATATTGGTGCTGGATTTGGGCACATGCGTAAAGACATTGAAAACGTAAACGCTAAGTGGCAACCTTTCGATTTCATTAAAAAAATGGATGAAACCATTATCTGGAATTTAAATAATCCTGCACCAACAACGGCTGATAAAGCAGGAATAGTTATACTTTTAGAAGTTTTAGAGCATCTTGATAATCCGCTTTTAGGCATACAAAATATTTCAAATCATATAGAAAAAGGGGGCGTTTTAATTTTGAGTACCCCAAATCCGCAGTCTAGTAAAAATACATTAAGTTTGTTTTTAAGAGGGTCGCTTTACGCGTTTCAAAAAAAGCACATTAAAGAAAATCATGTTTTCACGCCATGGAAACATGTAGTTTGCGAATTTTTAAATCGAAGTGGTTTTGAGATTTTAGAATATGCTATTGTAGATATGCAATATAAAGATAAAAAAAGTACCTCTTTAAAAGATTGGTTTAAGTCTAAAATAGAAGCATACATAGAATATAGAAATCCATTTGCAAAAGGGATGAGTTACGGTATAGTAGCAAGAAAGATAAAATAATGAGCATTAAACTAATAGCTGAAATTGCACAAGCACATGATGGAAGTATTGCTACTGCCCATAGTTATATTGATGCGCTCGCAACGACAGGTATTGATGTTATTAAATTCCAAACTCATATAGCCGAGGCTGAGAGCAGTATTTATGAACCTTTTAGAGTGAAATTCTCAAAACAAGATAAAACCCGTTTTGATTATTGGAAACGCATGGAGTTTACACTAGAGCAATGGATAGATTTAAAACGACATTGTAATGATATGGGTTTAGAGTTTATGAGTTCTCCTTTTAGTAATATGGCGGTAGATTTGTTGGAGCAAGTAGGGGTGAAAACATATAAAATAGGCTCTGGAGAAGTGAATAATTTTTTGTTATTAGAAAAAATAGCTCAAACGGGTAAACCTATTATATTATCTTCAGGGATGAGCTCTTTTCAAGAATTGGATAAAACGGTAGCATTCCTAAAATCTAAACAAGTAGCGTTTTCAATAATGCAATGTACCACATCATACCCTACAAAACCAGAGCAATATGGTATAAATGTCATTCAAGAACTAAAATCAAGATATCATGTTCCGGTTGGATTTTCAGATCATTCTTCAAAAATTGAAACGGCTATCGCTGCTGTAGCTTTAGGTGCTGAGATTTTGGAGTTTCATGCCGTTTTTAGTAGCAATGATTTCGGGCCAGATGTTACGTCATCACTTACTATTGAAGATGTTAAAACGCTTTCAGAGGCTGTTCGGAACATCGAAAAAGCCCAAATGCATCCAGTTGATAAATCCGATAATTCAAAATTTAGCGAACTTAAATCTATTTTTGAAAAATCTTTAGCCATAAACAAAGACTTACAATCTGGACAGATTATCAAGTTTTCTGATTTAGAAGCAAAGAAACCAGCCAATAAGGGAATTCCTGCATCTAATTTCGAAGCTATTATTGGAAAACAGATAATAAGAAATATGAAAAAGTGGGATTTTTTAACCATACACGATATCAAATGAGTTTAAGAAGAATATGTGTTGTTATTACGGCAAGACCATCATACAGTCGAATAAAAACAGCTTTAACAGCAATAAAAAAGCATCCTAAATTAGAATTACAACTTGTTGTGGCTGGTTCTGCTTTGTTGGATAGATATGGTAATGCGGTTGATTATATTGAAAATGACGGATTTAAAATAGACGCAAAAGTATTTATGGTTTTAGAGGGAGAAAACAAGACGTCGATGGCAAAAACTACAGGATTGGGAGTAATGGAGTTAGCAAATACCTTTTATAATTTAAAACCAGATGCGGTAGTTACGATTGCAGACCGTTTTGAAACCCTGGCTACCTCAATTGCCGCTTCTTATCAAAATATCCCTCTAATTCATGTTCAAGGAGGAGAAGTTACGGGGAATATTGATGAAAAAGTCCGTCATGCAAATACAAAACTAGCTGATATACATTTAGTAGCTTCGGAAGATGCAAAAGCAAGAGTTATTAGAATGGGAGAGGATGCTGATTATGTTTTTAATACAGGTTGCCCTTCAATCGATATTGCGTATCAGGTTAGTAAATCTCCAGAATTGAATTTTAACCCTATAACAAAATATGGTGGTGTAGGACATACAATTAATTGGCAAGAAGGTTATATTGTCGTGATGCAACACCCTGTTACTACAGAATATAATCAAGCAAAAGAAAATGTGTTAACGACGTTAAAAGTAGTTCATAACTTAGGAATTCCCACATTCTGGTTTTGGCCAAATGTTGATGCTGGTGCCGATGGTACTTCTAATGGAATTCGATCGTATCGAGAAATTCATAAACCCGAAAACATTCACTTTTTTAAAAATATGGTTCCCGAAGATTTTTTACGTTTACTCATAAATAGTAAGTGTTTAGTGGGTAATTCTAGCGTTGGAATTAGAGAGTGTGCTTATCTGGGAGTACCAGTTGTAAACATAGGTACTCGGCAAAACGGAAGAGCAAGGGGGAATAATATGATAGATGTTTCTTATGTGTTGGATGAAATTAAATTAGCCATATTAAATAGAATTGAAGTTAAAGATGTTATATCTAATGATGCTATGTATGGCGATGGGAATTCAGGTGAGAAAATCGCTGATATTTTAGCAGAAGTTGAATTGCGTTTTCATAAAACTATTGCTTATTAATGAGGATTTTAGGACTTATACCAGCAAGAGGAGGCTCTAAATCCATACCTAAAAAGAACATTAAAATCCTTAATGGTAAGCCTTTAATTCAATATACCATTGAAGCTGCTCAAGATTCGAAAAAATTAACTAATTTAATTTTAAGTTCGGATGACGAAGCTATAATTGAAGTTGCAAAAAAACTTAATTTGGAAGTGCCTTTTGTGAGACCAAAACATCTTGCGGAAGATAAATCGCCCACTCTTGGGGTAATTCAGCATGCTTTAAAATTTTACGCTGAACAAAATATTTGTTTTGATGCAGTTTGCTTACTTCAAGTTACTAGTCCTTTTAAAACGGGTAAGTTTATAGATGAAGCTATAAAAAAGTTTAAAGAAAGTGATTGTGATGCTTTAGTTTCTGTTCAAAGAGTTCCAGATGACTATAACCCACATTGGACTTTTAAAAAAGACAAAAAAGGAAATTTAGAATTATTTACTGGTGAAAAAGAAATAGTTTCCAGACGTCAGGATTTACCAGAAGTGTATCATAGAGATGGACTAATCTATATTACAAAAACCAATGTTCTGTTAGAACAAAATTCTTTATACGGTTCCAAATTAGCTTATATAAAATCACCTTCGAATTATACCATAAATATTGATACTCTGGAAGATTGGAAAAAGGCAGAGGCTTTTTTAAACTTAAATAACATGTAGAATGTGTGGTATTGCAGGTCTTATTGGAACAGGAGATTATGAGTTTCAATTAAAAAGTATGCTAGAGCTTCAAGCTCACAGAGGTCCAGATTTTACAGGAACTTTCTTTGATAAAGGCTTTATTGCATTAGGACACAACAGACTTTCCATAATTGATTTATCCCAAAATGCTAATCAGCCTTTTAGAGATACTTCAGGCAGATATATAATGGTCTATAACGGTGAAATCTATAATTATTTAGAACTTAAAGAACATTTGAAGCACGACTACAATTTTAAAACCTCGTCTGATACTGAAGTATTATTGGGAGTTTTTATAAAGTATGGTAAAGATTGTTTAAAAATGCTTAATGGTATGTTTTCGTTTGCCATTTGGGATACGCTTAAAAAAGAATTATTTGCTGCAAGAGACCGTTTTGGTATCAAGCCATTTTATTATTATAAGAATAAAGATATATGTATTTTTTCTAGTGAAATCAAAGCGATTCATAATTCTGGAGTTAACAGAAAACCAAATGAAACGGCTTGGTCTAATTATTTTGCAAATGGAAGTTATGGTTTGCCAAATGAAACATTTTGGGAGGACATCAATCAATTATCAGGAGGTCATTATTTAGAATTTTCTGATAATCAAGTAAAAATAACAAAGTGGTATGATTTTGTAGCTAATGTAAAACATCAAAACAAAATAAATGATTATAAAGAAGCTAAAGAGATTTATGAGGACTTACTGATAGATAGTATTAGTTTAAGGTTTCGTGCAGATGTTCCTGTTGGGTTTAACTTAAGTGGTGGTTTGGATAGTTCGGCGTTACTTACTATGGCAAATATTTCGCAAAAAGATATGTCGAAGATTGAGGCATTTACATTTTACACAGGAGATAAAAATTATGATGAACTGCCATGGGTAGAACAAATTATTGCGCGTTATAAGAGTCCGTTAAATAAAGTTTTGCTATCTTCATGTGAAGTCCCTAGTTTATCTCGTTTTATATCGAATATGCAGGATGAACCTTTTGGAGGCATACCAACATTAGCGTATTCAAAATTATTTGCTTCTGCATCAAGAAAAGGCGTAAAAGTGCTTTTAGATGGACAAGGAATGGACGAACAATTAGCGGGTTACGATTATTATAGAAATAATTCTAATACTACAATTCAAGGCGTAAAAAAGAATCCGTTTAGAAAGCATATTTTGCATGCATCTTTCATGGGTAATATCTCAAAAAACGAATATCCTAAGCCTTTTGATTCAGCATTAAAAAATATTCAGTACAGAGATTTATTTTACACTAAAATACCCAGGACTTTACGTTTTAATGACCGGATTTCTATGGCACATTCAACAGAGTTAAGAGTACCATTCTTAGATTATAGATTAGTGGAATTTGGTTTTTCGCTTCCTACTGAATTTAAAATAAAAAATAATCAGGGTAAGTGGCTTTTAAGGAATATAATAAACCGCTACGTTGATAGTCATGTTTCCTATACACCAAAACGCCCTTTACAGACTCCCCAACGTGAATGGATGGGTACGGATTTAAAGGATTTTGTTCAAAATCATATAAATAATATTAAATCTGGTGCGCATAGATCGTGGTTTAATGAAAAGGAAATAGATTTGGAATGGAACAAGTTTTTAGCTGGTGATAATCAATCAAGTTTTCATATTTGGCAGTTGGTTAACTTCTCTATGTTATCTACTTAATAACCCCATTTTTATCACTAAAATGGTATCTTTAACGTTTAACAATCAATCTAAATTTGCAAGACACAAAATCAAAATTGGCTTTAGTAATCACCGATGGTGTTGGTTTTAGAAATTTTATTTTAAGTGATTTTTTAAAATTTGCAACACAATCTTTTAAGGAGGTCGTTATTTTATCGTGTTTACCAAAAAAAATCTACAACGAACATACTAATTTAAGAGTAATCGAATTAGATGTTTTTGAAGAAATATTTAAAACATGGTTTTTTAGAAAAGCAAAGGAAATAGCACATCTTAAATTGCACGAGAAAGGAAATCTAGGTATTCAAGATAATTTAAAAACCAATGATTCAAAACTTAAAACCACTAGGGGTTATGCGACGCGTTTTATTTATAGATTAACAGCGCTTTTTCATTCAGAATCAGCGATACAAAAGTTTCAGAAACTTCAAAATTCGACTTTTAAAAGCCATAAAATAACAAAAACATATCAGTCTATTTTAAAAGAAGAACAATTTAGTATGTTGTTTTTTACGCATCAAAGGCCGCCATATATCGCGCCATTGGTTTATGCGGCACAACAACTTAAATTAAAAACGGCAGCCTTTATTTTTAGTTGGGATAATTTAGCTTCAAAAGGACGAATGGCTTCAAATTTTGATTATTATTTAGTGTGGAGCAATTTAATGAAACAAGATTTACTTCAATTTTACACATCAATTAAAGAGCATCAGGTTAAAGTTGTGGGTACGCCTCAATTTGTTCCTTATGTCATGGAAAAATATAAGATGTCTAAAAAAGAATTTTTAGATGTATTCAATTTAGACCCAAATTTAAAAACCATTTGTTTTAGTTGCGGTGACATTTCTACAAGTAAAAACGATGAATTATATATTGAAGCCATTGCCGAAGCTATTCAAAATAAAATTATAGGACCTGTAAATTTTATTGTTAGAACCTCACCTGCTGAAGATCCAGTACGCTTTGAATCTCTAGGATATTTTTTTCCATTTATTAAATGGCATTTCCCAAAGTGGAAACAAGTCCGTCCAAATCATCAAGAATCTTGGTCACAACGCATACCCACACTAGAAGATGTTAAACAATTACGGGCTTTATTGGAATATTGTGATTTAAATATCAACATGCTTTCGACTATGAGTTTAGATTTTATGTTGTTTAATAAACCTGTAATTAACCCTGTTTTTGGTAATGCTAACAATGGTTTGTATAACGATCAGCGTTTTCTTGGATATGCCCATATTGAACATTTGGTAAATAGTAAAGCATCAAAGGTGGTGAAGAGTAAAGCCGAATTTTTAAATGCTATTTCAGAATATTTAGTAGAGGATAACGGTGCGATAAATCGTGAAAAATTTATAAAGCAACAAGTAGGAGTGGCCTTAGAACAAACAAATAAATTACTAGTAGATAGTATAAAGGCATGGGCATAAACCCCAAATACATCGCCATTATTTGCAACTACGAACTTCTTGAAGATCGCGTAGGGGGTATGGATCATTTTTTTTGGGCTTATAATAAAAAATGCACTGAACAGCATATTAAAGTGGATTGGTTTTTTCCTAATGTAGCGAGGCATGGCGATTATCATAAGTTTAATATCATGCCATCTAATAACATAAAGTTAGAAGATTATGTTATAAATTATCTGAAATCAAACCGTCCAAAATATTCACATATCATTACCCATTTTGTCGAGTTATGCACATCTTTTTTTTTAGAAATCAAAACCTGTCAAAATGCTAAAGTTATAGTCGTAGATCATAACCCAAGACCGTTACATGGCTATTCTTTTAAAAAAAAATCAAAAAAAAGAATAAAAGGCATCTTATATTCAAAATATATTAATCAATTTATAGGGGTCTCAGAATATACAAGCAATGCTATTTTAAATGATTTTGGAGGTTTTTTAAAGCCCAAAACCCAAACTATTTATAATGGGGTTTTAATAGATGATATCATCGCTAAAACTACCAAAAGAAGTAAAGGGAATCCAAAGTTTTTAGTGGTTTCCCACTTGCGGGAATCTAAAGGGATTCAAGATTTAATTAAAGCTGTTGATTTTTTGGCAGATGATTTGAAATCGGACCTAAAAATTGATGTATATGGTAATGGCCCGTTTAAAAGGGAATTATTGACACTGGTGACGTTTTATAATTTAGAATCTGTTTTTAACTTTAAAGGCAATCAATCCAATTTAAATGCCTTGTATCAAAATTATGATTATTTAATTCAACCCACGCATATGGAATGTTTTAGTTTATCAATTTTAGAAAGTCTTGCTGCTAATATTCCTGTAATAACGACGCCTGTTGGAGGTAATACTGAAGTTGTGACCCATAACAAAAATGGATTTATATTTGATGCTAAGAATATAAAAAAACTATCTCTTTTATTGAAGATTATCATCAAGGGAGAACAAAGTATAAAAGGAAATACCAGAACTTTAATTGAAACCAGATTTACAATTGATAGTATGGTTAAAAATCATTTAAATCTTTTGAACTAATGAAATGCCAGCATTAAATTTTATTCAATTATTTACTCATAATTATAGGCATTACATTTGACTTTTAAAAATAAATGGATACGAACAAATGAAAATTGCATTTTTAACCCCAGAATATCCACACCCTAAAACAGGGAATGCAGGAGGTATTGGTACAAGTATTTTAAATTTATCCAAAGCATTGTCTAATTTAGGACATGAAATAAGTATTCTTATTTATGGACAGGATGAAGACGACTATTTTACTGAGGAAAATATATGTTTTTACAAAATAAAAAATATAAAAGTAAAGGGTTTGTCTCTCATCCTTACCCAAAAAAAAGTAGAACGATTAATTAATTCATTATATGAATCTGGAAAAATTGACATTGTAGAAGCCCCTGATTGGACGGGTTTTACAGCTTTTGTTAATCCCAAATGTCCATTAGTTGTTAAAGAACATGGCAGTGACACCTATTTTTGTTATTTAGACCATAGAAAAGTAAAGTATAAAAACAAATTTTTAGAAAAACGGGCATTAAAGAAAGCAAATGGCATTATAAGTGTAAGTAACTTCACAGGCAAATTGACCAATGAATTAATGGGATTAAATAAAAGTTTTACGGCTATTCCAAATAGCATTAATGCTTCTTTATTCAAACCAAAAGAAAGGGATGGCAAAACGTTAACTATACTTTATTTTGGAACATTAATCCGTAAAAAAGGACTTTTTGAATTACCAGAAATATTCAATTTAGTAAATAAATCCAACACAGAGGTTAAATTACTTCTTGTTGGAAAAGATAGCATGGATATCCAAACAGGTTCATCGTCAACTTGGGAACTAATGAAACCACTTTTTAATGAATCATCTATAAAAAAAGTCGATTATCTGGGCACAGTTGCACATTTTAAAATCCAAAATTTAATTAACGATGCTACAGTTTGTGTTTTTCCAACCTTTGCGGAAGCCCTGCCAATTTCTTGGTTAGAGGCTATGGCTATGGAAAAGGCTATTGTTGCATCTAATATTGGATGGGCAAACGAAATGATTGCCAATAAAAAAGAAGGTTTTTTAGTGCATCCCACAAATCATAAGCAATTTGCTGAACGTATTTTAGAGTTGTTAAACGATTCTAAAAAACAAGAACTATTTGGTAAAGCAGCAAGAGAGAAAGTTAAAAAACATTTTAGCCATAATCTAATTGCAAAATGCTCAGTTAAATTTTATAAAAAAGTAATAGAATCTTGCTGAAATTAAAAGAATATATTGCACCAAACGGCAACGTTTTATTATATAACGGTTTGCCAGATTTTAAACGTCTTGCTAAATTAGCACAGGAAGAAGGCGATATTTGGCATAGCAGCTTAGACCAAGGTTATAAGAATGCATTTCCAGAAATTATATATCAAACAGTCGTGTTTTTTTGGTATGCTAAAGATTTCGACAATTTAAACCACTGCGTAAGTTGGCGAATTAGTCCAAACGCACTTGTTATACGAAAACATGTTTGGGAAACTTTTGGTGGCTTTGATAGTGATTATGAAAATTTAGAGATGGCTGCCTTGGATTTTGGTTTTAATATACTTCGGTATCAAGCTGCTATTCCTTTATATATAAATGGATTATTCGAAAATATAGAAAAAGAAATAAAGGTATCAACTAATGATATTTACACATTTTACGCCAAGAATTTTAAGCGTTCACATAGTGTTTATATGCTATTTCGTCGTGGGATTTGGAAAATAAAAGAAATCAAGGCGTATAGTTTCGCAAGAAAAAAATTTGAGTTTAAAGATAAGACTAAGGTTCTTAAACCACGTAAATTACATGACATAGAAGGAAGGCCCAATGTAAGTTATATTATTCCAACCATGATGCGTCAGCAGTTTACTTTAAGTCTTTTAAACGATTTAGAGACTCAAACGTATAAGCCTTTTGAAGTGATTGTAATTGATGCTACACCAGAAGCAGCCCGCAATACATCTCTTTATAATGCAAATAATTATTCTTTCAATGTGGTTTTTAAATGGCAAACTACAAAAGGAAGCTGTAAAGCAAGAAACGAAGCGATAGATTTATGTACTGGAGATTATATTGTTTTTGGTGACGACGATATTAGAATTCAACCTGAATTTATTGAAAATCATATCAGATTATTACAAACCTACAATGCAGATGCTTGTAATGGTTTAGATATTAGAGCAGATAATCAACAGCAGGATTTGGATGATTTAGATGAAAAGTTAACTATTTTAGGAGATGCCCGTTGGAAGGTTGGAGCAGCCCACTCATTTAGTAATGCTAATTCATGTGTATCCAGACGTATACTAAATCTTATAATTGGAAATGATATAAATTATGATGGCGGATATGGTGAAGACAGCGACTTTGGTTTATCTATAGTCAAATTAGGTGTAACCGTTTTACATAATCCGTTTTCAGTTAATTTACATTTAAAGCCACCAGTAGGAGGTTATCGTTTGTGGAACCTACAAGCTGGTTTAAAAGGCAAAAAAAGAAAAATGCAACCTTGGGAATTAGATAAACCCGTTAAGCACATTATTCCAAAACCGAGCCCTACCATTATGTACCTATTGTTTAAACATTTTGATAATGCTCAGCGCAGGGAGTATAAAATTAAATACTTTGTATTTTATTTTACAAAAGCTAAATTGATAGATATACCTTTAAAAATTTTAAAGCTTCCTGTTAAGATTTTACAGTTTAATAAGTCAGTGTTTTATGCCAAAAAATTGATTGTTTTAGGGAAAAGAACTAAATGATTATGAATTTTTCATTGATTGTATGTACTTACATGAGAGCAGAGCCATTGTTAAGCCTACTCAGGTCTGTAAATGAACAAACCCTATATCCCAACGAAATTATAATCGTTGACGGATCAACAAACAATGACACGCAAATTATTTTAAACGAAAATAGTTTTAAAAATCTAAATTATTTTAAGGTTGAAGATGCACAAAGAGGTCTGACCAAACAACGCAATTTTGGGATTGAACAGGTTTCAGAAAACTCCGGGATTATCTGTTTTTTAGATGACGATGTCATTTTAGGACCTGCATATTTTGAACAATTAATGGCCACGTATGTAAATTACCCTGATGCCATTGCGGTAGGAGGTTATATCACCAATGAAGTGACATGGCAATTAGCAGATGATAAAAAAGACCCTTCAAAATTTTATTATGATGGTTGGATGCGAAAGGAATCTTTTCGATTTAAAATAAGACAATTTTTTGGTCTACAACCCGATACTAACCCTGGTTTTTTGCCAACGTTTTCGCACGGGCGATCTATTGGATACTTGCCACCATCAAATAATATATATCCAGTGGAGTTTTTTATGGGTGGTGTGTCTTCTTATAAAAAAGAGGTGTTCAGCGGCATCAAGTTTTCTACTTATTTTGAAGGCTATGGCCTGTATGAAGATTTAGAGTTTTGTTTACGGGTATCCCGCTTGGGAAAGTTATATTTAAACACGGCTGCAAGATTGGAGCACCATCATGAAGCAGCGGGGCGTCCAGATAATTTTGTGCATGGTAAAATGATAGTACGCAACAGTTGGTATGTTTGGAAAGTTAAATATCCAGATCCCACCTTTAAAGCGACGCTAAAATTTCACTTGACGGTATGGTTGCTCATGATAGTTCGATTTTCCAATAGTTTTTATGGAAACAATAAAAAGGAAGCACTCACTGAAACTTTTGGTAGATTTACAGGATGGCTGTCCTTATTTTACAATAAACCCAACATGCAATGACCAAGTTAGAGTTTCTGAAAAAACACCTAATGAATCCCTTGACAGAAAAGCAGGGTGTGACTATTGGTGATGAGAATGTGATTTTTGATGATGGCACTAGGTTCAAATCAATAAATAGTGTACCAATCATTATTGACGAATCCAGAAGTATTTTTAAAGTAGATGATATATTAAAAAGGAGACCTACAGCTCAAAATTTAAATTATAGAAAACGCAGTTTAAAAAATGATATTAGAAAAAAGGTATTGCCCGGTTTGTCAAAAGACTTTAATCAGATCAAAAGATATAAAGCATTGGCAAACAGATCTGGGATTAAAAGCGTTTTGGTCATTGGAGCTGGAGATAAAGTCGGTTTTTATAATGACATGTTTAAAAACGCATTGGTTATCACTTCTGATGTCCATTTGCAATTTCATCCAGATGTCGTTTTTGATGCACACCAAATCCCATTTATAGATGGAAGCTTTGATTTAATAATTGCTTCACAGGTATTGGAGCACACCTTTAAACCATGGGAAGTGGCAAATGAGCTTGAGCGCGTGGTTAGTAGGTCTGGGTATTTGCTGGTTGAGACCCCTTTCAATTTTCCTTATCACAGTCCACCCTATGACTTCTTTAGGTTTACATTTACCGGTCTAAGAAGTTTATTTCCAAATTGCGAATTGGAAACATTTGAAGCTTCTGAAGGCAGTGCCAGTGCTGTGGCCACCTATAATGCCCAGTTTTTAATCGATTTATTTTCCAATCGCTATTTAAGAATGCTCATGGTATTCCTTACAAGATATTTATTTGGGTGGATGAAATATCTCGATAAATTAAAGAGCAATACATCATATTTAAGCTTATTTTCACCTATGGGATTTAGTATGGTATTCAAGAAGGATGACGTGAAACGCTCCAATATGGAGTTGCTGGATGACTATTATAAGCTGAAATCGTGATATGAGGTTTGCCGTAATTACACATGTAGAACATAAGATTGTAAGCGGTAAAATTTACGCTTATGCGCCCTATGTACGTGAAATGAATCTCTGGTTCAAACATGTTGATGAGGTGGACATAGTCGCACCAACTAGTCAAGGCACACCATCGGATATTGAGATAGCCTATCAGCATGACCAGATTCACTTTGAAACGATTCCATCCATAACATTCACAAGCATAAAGACATCGGTTTTGTCTGTATTTAAGTTACCGTCAATCCTCTCTGCCATCTTTACGATGTGCCAGAAAGCAGATCATATCCATTTACGTTGTCCTGGGAATATTGGACTGTTAGGATGTTTGGTCCAGATTTTATTTCCCAAGAAAACCAAAACCGCGAAGTATGCAGGAAATTGGGACCCTCGTGCAAAACAACCATTTACGTATAAGCTCCAAAAATGGATTTTGAGCAATAGTGTTTTAACCAAAAACATGCAGGTGCTTGTGTATGGTACATGGGAAAATCAATCAAAAAATATTAAACCTTTTTTTACGGCATCTTATTCGAATTCAGAAAGAGAGCGTTATCAAGAGAAACAATATAATTATAAACTGTACTTTATTTTTACGGGCGGCATAGTAAAAGGAAAACGCCCATTATTGGCTATTCAGATTATAGAAACATTAAATAAAAAAGGATATCAGGCGACCTTAGATATGTATGGTGAAGGAGAATTGCTGTCAGAATTAACAAGTTATATTTCTGATAATCAACTGCAGCACGTGGTGAGTCTAAAGGGTAATTGCAGTAAAGCTGTCATTAAAAACGCTCTAAAGTCTGCTCACTTTTTAATGTTACCATCGAAATCTGAAGGATGGCCCAAAGCAGTGGCAGAAGCCATGTTTTTTGGTGTCATTCCCATTGCGACCAACATATCCTGTGTTCCTAATATGTTAGATTTTGGGCAACGAGGAATTTTAATTGAACCCAATAGATCGCAGGCCGTAAAGGAAATTATTGCTCATCTAAATGAAGAAGAACGCTTAAAACAAATGAGCAAGGCGGCGCTTAATTGGTCTCAAAATTATACTTTAGATGTGTTTGAAAAAGAAATTTCTAAATTATTGATTTCTGGATGAGGGTTTTACAATTAATTGATTCATTGGATGCAGGGGGCGCAGAGCGCGTGGCGGTTAACATGGCCAATGCCTTGAGTTATAAAATTGATTCTTCTTATTTATGTGCTACTAGAAAGGAAGGCTTATTAAAATCAAGCTTGAGTACAAAGGTGAGTTATCTTTTTTTGAACAAAACGAAGACCATTGATTTTAAGGCCATTATTAGATTAAATGGTTTTATTAAAAAGCATGATATTGAAATTATTCATGCACACTCCACCTCTTTTTTTTTAGCTGCTGTGATGAAATTTTTCAACTCAAAACTTAAGATTATTTGGCACGACCATTATGGCCATAGTGAACACCTTGATAAAAGAAAATTTTTAATATTGCGTTTGTGTTCAGGCTATTTTTTACATATAATAAGTGTGAACAGGATTTTGGCAGATTGGGCTAAAAAACATTTAAAGACTAAAGGCGTTACCTATTTGCCAAATTTTGCTATACGTGATACCTCTAAACCCAAGACGACATTAAAGGGTAAAGATGGAAAGCGCATTCTTCATTTGGCTAACTTACGACCACAAAAAGACCATTTGAACTTGCTACATGCCTTTTCAAAAGTTAGAAAAAATCATCCAGATTGGAGTTTACATGGTGTGGGTAAAGATTTTGATGATGCCTATTCAGAAGATGTTAAAAACCTTATTAAAACGCTAGATTTAGATAATCATGTTTTTTTATACGGAAGCAGATTGGATATCACACATATTATCAATCAATCTGATATTGGAGTATTATCATCAAAGTCAGAAGGATTGCCTATAGCATTACTGGAATACGGTTTGGCAGGCTTACCAACAATCGCTACAAATGTCGGTAATTGCAAGGAGGTCATTTCAAATGATAGTGAAGGTCTGCTGATAAATCCCGAAAATGAAGAGGCTCTAAGTATAGCATTAAAAACGTACATTACGGATGTTAGTGGTAGGGTCAAGTCGGGACAGCATTTAAAACGCAAGGTAGAGACCAGCTTTTCAGAAGAACAAATCATTAATAAACTTTTAAAAATATACAGTAAAGCCACAAATGGAACTGTCTAATTACCATAAACTTTTAATTTTTCATGTGTTTTTAGGAGCAGCTATTTTTGTGTTTAGACCACTTGCTACGCTGTATTTCTTTATAATAACCATATTCTTTAGTTACAAGATTTTGATGGTCTCTAAAAAAAACAAGTCATTCTATGTCTTATTGGCTTGTGCCTACATAGTAGGAATTGAAGTATTCCTCAGAATGAACAATGGCACCTTTTTCTATGAGGCAATTAAATATTTAGTAATAATTTTCATTTTAATGGATATGTTTAGCTCCAGTTTTAATTCAGGGGCACTGGTATATGTCATTTATATATGCTTATTAATACCGGGTATATTTGTGGCCTTTACCAATATGGGTTTTGATACTGATATAAGAAAGGCGGTAGCCTTTAATTTGAGTGGGCCAGTATGTCTGGGCATTTCGGCTATATTTTGTTACAGGCGAAAAGTAAGTTTTAAACAACTTAAAATGGTTTTGACAACCTTTGTACTACCGCTAGTGAGCACCATGGTGTATTTATTTTTATATACTCCCGATTTACAGTCTGCCATTACTGGAACAGAATCTAATTTTGCGGCATCAGGAGGCTTTGGTCCAAACCAAGTCGCAACCGTTTTAGGGATTGGTATGTTTGCACTGGCAGCTCGTTTTTTTATGTCCAGAGGAAACATACTATTGAAATATTTAGATTTGCTGTTATTGGGGCTAATGGGGTTTAGAGCCATTGTAACCTTTAGTAGAGGTGGCGTATTTACAGCGTTGATTATGATAGTAGTATTTATTGCAATTTACTACTTCAAAGTAAATACAAAATCAAGGCGGACTGTGTTAAGGTCAATATTTGTTTTTTTAGGGATAGCATTGTTTACATGGATGATTAGTTCCATTCAAACATCAGGATTTATTGATAAGCGTTATGCGAACCAAGATGCAGCGGGACGGGATAAACAAGATTTGACTACGGGACGCACCGATTTAGTTACTTTTGAAATTAATGAATTCGTTAATCATCCTTTTTTAGGAATCGGGGTGGGTAAGGTGAAGGAAGTTCGTTTATATGAAACAGGTATTTTGGCAGCATCCCATAACGAAATTAGTCGTATTGTCGCAGAACACGGTTTATTGGGCATATTTGCTTTCTTGATTTTGTTATTTACACCATTAATTTTGCGAACTAAGGATCGATCAAACTTATTTTTTTATTCGTTTTATCTGTTTTGGTTGCTTACTATAAACCATTCTGCAATGAGAATAGCTGCTCCAGCATTTCTGTATGGTTTGTGCCTATTAAATATAACATATGAAAAAAATCCTGTACATAGGAAACCAGTTATCACAAAAAGGTAAAACCGCTACCGCTATTGATACGCTTGGGGATTTGTTAATTGCTGAAGGATTTGTGGTCAAGAGAGCTTCCAACAAAAAAAACAGGGTTTTAAGATTACTGGATATGTTGTTTAGTGTTTTAAAATTCTCGAATAAAACCGATTTGGTTTTAATAGATACCTACAGTACTCATAATTTTTATTATGCTTATTTCGTGAGTCAATTGTGCAGGGTATTACGTTTGAAATATATTCCTATTCTTCATGGGGGTGATTTACCACAGAGAATAAAAAAAAGCCCTAAATTAAGTAGGGCTATATTTAGTCATGCGCATATTATTGTGGCACCTTCATTATATACAAAATCAAGA
The DNA here is from genome assembly GCF_006974145.1 of Changchengzhania lutea. Classification (NCBI taxonomy): domain Bacteria; kingdom Pseudomonadati; phylum Bacteroidota; class Flavobacteriia; order Flavobacteriales; family Flavobacteriaceae; genus Changchengzhania; species Changchengzhania lutea. The sequence continues at coordinate 3,008,751 of NZ_CP039456.1, forward strand.
TTTGAAGCCTTAGGTTATAACAATTTGATTTGTATTCCAAACGCTATTGAAATTAAAGATTATGAATATCGAAAACGGATTATAGATACACCCAAATTACTTTGGGTGCGTACATTTGCCAAAATATATAATCCGTTATTAGCCATAAAAATTTTAAAAGATTTAAAAGATAAAGGACTAAACGCACAATTATGTATGGTGGGTCCCGAAAAAGATGAAACTTTAGAAGATGCTAAAGCATTGGCAAAATCATTAGATCTCGACATTAATTTTACGGGCAAATTATCAAAACACGAATGGATAAAGTTATCAAAATATTACAATATATTTATAAATACCACAAATGTTGATAACATGCCCGTTAGCGTTATTGAGGCCATGGCACTTGGTCTTCCTATTGTTTCTACAAATGTTGGAGGATTGCCTTATTTGATTGAAAACGACAAAGATGGTATCCTGGTAAATGCCGAAGCAATTGATGAATTTCTAAAGGCGATAGATGATTTAATGAATAATCCTGAAAAAGTGAAAAGAATTAGCATTAATGCCAGGGCTAAGGCCGAAAGTTTTCAATGGAATACCATTAAACACCTATGGTTTGAGATCTTACGCTGAATCATCGTCAAATTAAATTAACTTATTATCTTTACTGGTATCCAAATTACTCATCTCTCATGTCTAATTCGAGTATCCATTTTAATATTTCTGAACGCAAAATTTTACTCAGGATAATAGATATTCTATCTATACTGTTCGTGTTATACTTTGTAAGTAACACGTTCAATTTTGATTATTTTACCATAACCAAAGAGAATTGGAGATGGGTTTTTGTTCTAATAATATATATAAGCATATTCGGAACTATTTTTGAACTTTACGATTTGCAAAAATCCAGTAAAATAGATAAAACATATGCCAACATAGTACTTGCTGTTTCTGTTACTGTGCTATTTTATTTTTTAACACCGTATTTTACACCGCTATTACCAGATAATCGTTTACAAATATTATACTTTTATTTTTCTATAATGTTTGCATTGTTTGGTTGGCGGTCCGCATATATCACATTTATTGTGTCCCCACGATTTTTTAAAAAAGTGCTTATAGTTGGAGAAACGTCTAATATCGATGTCATTTTGGAGGCTTTCAAAGAATCTGATCCTAATTATAAAATTGTTGGTTTTATAAATTGTGAAATCGAAAACCAAGGGCGTCTTCAATTTGAAGCTATTAAGGAGTATAAACCTAGTGAGATTTATAAAGTTATTGCCGACGAACATATCTCTGAAATAATAGTAGCCAGTTATAATTCTGATATCATTACACCAAAAATAAATGGTATGCTTATTAAATTATTAGAAGAAGGTTTTCCCATTAAGGAATATACACAAGTGTTTGAGGACATGACACAACGTGTCCCTATACAATTTATTGGAAAGGATTTTTACAAGTATTTTCCATTTAGCCGAAACAATAAAAATAAACTGTATCAATTCTTTCATCGCTTACTGGATATTGCTATTTCTATTATAGGTATTATCTCTGGTATCGTTGTATTGCCTTTATTTTTTTTAGGTAATGTTATAGGAAATAGAGGGGATTTATTATATTTTCAGGATAGAATTGGAAAGAACGGAAAAGTTTTTAAGATGATTAAGTACCGTACAATGATCAAAAATGCGGAATCTTCTGGAGTAGTGTGGGCAAAGAAAAATGATAACAGAATAACCCCTTTCGGAAAATTTTTAAGACATTCAAGACTCGATGAAATACCACAATTCATAAATATCTTGATAGGAGATATGAGCATCATTGGCCCACGGCCAGAGCGCCCTCATTTTGTTAAACAGTTGTCGCAATTGCTGCCATTTTATGAAACGCGACATATTATCAAACCTGGTCTAACGGGTTGGGCTCAGGTTAAAACACGTTACGGCTCATCTGTGGATGACAGCTTGTTAAAATTACAGTATGATTTGTATTACATAAAATACCGCAGTTTCTTTTTGGATGCTAATATTATTATAAAAACATTAAGCACTATAATTTTCTATAGGGGTCAATAAGTTTTTTTAAAATGTTTGATTAGAAATAGGTAACGCAAGAATAAAGCTATAAGTAATGGCATTAACCCTATAGCAAATACCTGTACCCCTATTATCCAATGCAATGTTAACAGACATAATAAAATAACAAGAAACTTTACATAATTTATAAACCAAGCTTTAGCCTGTTTTTTATACACTTGACCTACCATCAAAATATTTAATGCGCAGGCCCATAGCAGATTATAATTCTGGTGCGTGGCAGTATGATCGGTAGCAAACCACAATAATAATATAATCACACCAACTATACCTGTTATAGCGAATAGTGTCACATCTAACCAAATTTGTCTTGTGTTATTCTTGTTATCTTTATACGTCAACCATATAATAATGGCGCCTATTATACCCAATATAAATAGCGGACTTGTTAAAAAGTTTGATGGCTTAGCGATTTCTTTTTGCGTGAATAAAATTTTTGTGTCTTTCACCAGAGCCTTATTGTTTATTTGAGCTGAGTCAAAGAATGTATAGATATTCTCGGGTAAAAACATGTGTTGTTCTGGTGTGGCTGCTCGATCAATTACAGATCCCAAAGCTAAATCGATGCCAAAACTTCCCCATGAATTTTTGTTGAGATTATTTTGAATTAATGTTCTAAAGGTTTCAGGCTTATAATCTTTTGGTAGATTGAATGTAAGGTCGCCATCTATCGCTTTATTAGTAACATCCTTTATTTTAGTCGCGCAATTGTCATAAAAAAAGTCATATAAATAGGCTCTGTTTTCAGGTTTGTAGTTGTTAATTAGAAAATTATACAAGCTCTGCTTTTCATCCTGTGTAAGATTTAGAACTTGTTCTGTGATGCTTCTGTTATAGTAAACATAGGATTGGTAAAATTGATTAAATTCTGTTCTGTCAATCAAATAGTTAAGCTTGCCTTGGGCAAATTTTAAATAGAAGTTTGGTGTATCAAAATCGTATTTGCCGTATCCATAAGTCACGTCAATCCTGTTTGAACGATCCTTAATTCTATAGGCATTATGGCCAAAGGCATCGTTTAATGAGACACCTGGCTCAATAGTTAGGACACTTATTTCGGCATCATTCGAAAGTATTTGACCTTGTGCATATATTGAAATTGAAACAAATAGGAATACAAAGTAGAATAATGATTGTCGCATAAAGGCCATATTGAACTCGTTTAAACTTTTTGGATTGAGGCGAAAATTAGCCATTTTGTAACCAGTTGAAGGCTTTTTTGAGTTGCATAGCATCGCTACGGAACGAAAAAAAAACAAAAAAAGAGTGCAAAAGGACAGTTTTTTAGCTAATTTAAAAAGTTTAAATGAGTTCATTATCTAAAGATACTAAAATTGAGTTTCAATGAAAATACATTGGAATACAAAGCAATGCTTTGATCGCCTATATCTGTAAAGGCGTAATCTATTTGAATCCCGTTATATTTGAAGCCAACGCCAAAACTAGGTTGAAAACTTAACTGCTCGGAGTTATCAAATTGTCTTTCATTTTGAAAATTACCAACCCCAGCTCTTAAATAGACCATATCAATATAACCAAATTCTAAACCCAAGGCGGGATTAATACTTGCAAAAGAAGATGAGATGACATCGTTATTTTCTTCAAAGCGGACATTTACATTGGCGGCGGCCAGTAAGGTATAATCATAGTGGAAGGTCATTAATTTAGACACTCCAATTTGTAATTTAGGTATCGTAATTTCTGTAGTTTCTGGTAATTCTTGGTTTTGACCTTCAACAGCATCTTGAATGGTCTTAAATTCATCTTCATTAATACTCCAAGAATTGTAGGTGGTTGTAATATCACGTGCCATAACGCCAAACTTCCAATCGTTATCAGTTTCAAATTGAATGCCTACATCTAAACCAAAACCCCAAGAAGAAGCAAAATTGCCAATAATTCTTCGAATCACTTTAGCATTCACTCCATAATTCAGACCTTGAATTGGCAATTTTCTGGCATAGGAAAAGGTGAGACCATAATCGGCGGTTGAAAAAAGACTGATCCGGTCATAGTTTATATTGCCCTGTTCATCAATAAGCTGCGTAGTATTTAGAATATCATCCACAGCAAACCTAATAAGAGACAGACCTACCGCACTTCTATCGTCCAATGGCATGGCAAAAGCGGCATAATCATAATTGGCAATATTGGCAAAGTAACTGGAATGCATTAAAGCGAGCTGATTATCTTCAAGATTGGTCAGTCCTGCGGGATTCCAATATCCAGAATTAACGTCGGCCGAATGCGAAGTCACCGCGCTACTCATCCCCAGTGCAGCAGCGTCTACACCAATATTCATAAACTCATTAGAATACTTTCTAACCGTTTGTGAAAATAATGAGACCGATAAAACACAAAATAATGTGGTTATGTAAGGTTTCAATCGCAATTTTTTTACAAATATGCACATAATTTATAACCTATAAACTTGAAATTATAATAGATATTGTTTGATGATTGTTTTAGACGCCATTTGTTTATTATTTTTACAAAAATTTAATTCAATCTACATGAAACATCTATAACTAAAACTTGATACCCAAGTTAAATGATTAAATGGATGTCGCATGTGACCAATAAAAAACAATAAATATAAACACATGAAAAAATATATTCCGAATGCGCTAACACTTCTTAATCTATTCAGTGGTTGTATTGCCGTCATTTTAGCAGTAAATAACAATTTCGTTTTAGCGGCGTTATTTGTTTTCTTAGGAATCTTTTTTGATTTCTTTGATGGCTTTGCCGCCAGAAAACTGAATGTTCAAAGCGAATTGGGATTGCAGTTGGACTCCTTGGCAGATATGGTTACCAGTGGTTTGGTGCCGGGGATTGTCATGTTTAAACTACTTCAGTTAACAGATCCAAATTGGAGTAGTGGTTCAGAGTCTGCTTACGAATTTTCAAATTTAGGAATTCTGCCGTTATTGGGATTGTGTATAACGCTGGCCTCGGCATACCGTCTGGCTAAGTTTAATTTAGACGAAGAACAAAAAACATATTTTAAAGGTCTCCCCACGCCTGCCAATGCCTTATTGATTATGTCATTGCCGCTTATTATGGAATTTCAGAATAACGATATCATCAATGCCATCATTTTAAATAAATGGTTTTTAATAGGAGTCACGCTTTTAAGCTGTTATATACTTAATTCTAATATTAAGTTATTCGCTTTAAAGTTCAAAGATTATAGTTTTAGAGCTAATATGACTCGCTATATCTTTTTAGTTTTGTGCTTAGTATTATTAATCGTATTGCATTATGCAGCAATTCCTATAATCATCATATTATATGTAGTGATGTCGGTTTTGGACAGGGTTAATATTAAATAATTAAATAAGATAATACATGGCATCAGGGTTTTTTGCGTTATTCGACGACATAGCAGTTTTAATGGATGACGTTGTTGTCCTGAGTAAAATAAGCACAAAAAAAACGGCTGGTATTTTAGGTGATGATTTAGCTGTGAATGCAGAAAAAGCAACTGGCTTTGTGGCTTCAAGGGAAATACCTGTTCTATGGGCAATTACAAAGGGTTCTGCAAAAAACAAATTAATTATACTGCCCATTGCCTTCTTGTTAAGTGCATTTGCACCATGGGCCATTACTTTAGCTTTAATTTTAGGTGGTATTTATTTAGCATTTGAAGGTGTTGAAAAAATTTATGAATATGTTGTTCCACATCATCATGAAGTTGAACATTTAAGTACAGAGCCTATATCTAAGGAAAAGGTTTTAAGCTTGGAAAAGAAGAAAATTAAATCGGCCATATTTACAGATTTTATTCTTTCGGTAGAAATAGTAATCATCGCTTTAGGTACGGTATTGGATCAGCCCATTTTAACTCAGATATTGGTAGTGACCGTTGTGTCCATAATTGCTACCATCGGTGTGTATGGTATTGTGGCACTTATAGTAAGAATGGATGATTTAGGATACAGATTGGTGCAGTTGAATGATAAGGAGCGCAGTGTTTCTAATGCTATTGGTAATTTTTTGGTGAATGCCTTGCCTTGGGTAATCAGAAGTTTATCTGTAATCGGGACCATCGCCTTGATTTTGGTAGCTGGTGGTATTTTTTCTCATAATATAGAATTCCTTCATCACTTTTTAGAAGGGATTCCTAGTTTCCTAAAAGATGCTATTATCGGATTGGCAGTAGGTTTCGCTGCTCTACTATTGGTGAAACTCTTTAAATCTATTTTTTCAAAGAAATAAGTCGCTAATTTATAGTGAATCCAATTTTTTTTGAGCAGTTAAAGGTCTATAAGTTTTACTCGTCTAAATTAGAATCTTTATTTTTAGGGAGGCGTTTAGCTTTTTTTAAACTTTCATTTAATATCCATTCTATTTGACCATTGGTACTACGGAATTCATCCGAAGCCCATTTTTCTATAGATTTCATTACATCTTCATTTATACGTAAAGCAAATGCTTTTTTCTTCGCCATTATTTTAAAGTAACAAACTGTTTACAGTAAAAAGTAATTTTAACAATTAATGATTTAATGTGCCTGCATTTACTACGGGCGCCGCATCTTTATCGCTACAAAGTATTACTAGAAGATTGCTGACCATAGCTGCTTTGCGTTCTTCGTCTAAATCAATAATATCTTTTTTATCCAATTCATCAAGTGCCATTTCAACCATGCTTACGGCACCTTCAACAATTTTGTGTCTAGCAGCAACAATAGCAGTAGCCTGTTGGCGTTTTAACATGGCGTTTGCAATTTCCTGTGCGTAAGCTAAATAACCTATTCTAGCTTCAAGAACTTCAATACCAGCAGTATCCAATCGTTCCTGAATTTCTTTTTCCAGGGCTTCACTTACTTCATTTATACTGGAACGTAAAGTAATATCTTCCGTAAGGCCTTCATCGGCAAAATTATCATAAGGATACATGCTAGCAAGTTTTCTAACGGCGGCATCAGTTTGCACACGCACAAAATTTTCGTAATTGTCAACCTCAAACGCTGCTTTATAGGTGTCTCTTACGCGCCATACTAAAATGGTACTGATCATAATGGGATTGCCCATTTTGTCATTAACCTTTAAACGTTCACTATCAAAATTACTTGCCCGTAATGAAATTTTCTTCTTGGAATAAAAAGGCAAGATCCAAAACAAGCCATTCTTTTTAACCGTGCCAATGTATTTTCCAAAGAGTAACAATACTCTAGAATTATTAGGTTGCACCATAATAAACCCGGGTAATATAAAAAATACAACTAGTAATAAAAACAAAGTGTATGTCACGGATTCGGTAAAAAAAATAAGCAATATACCAGAGATGATGATACTTAAAATGATGAACAACATAAGGTATCCGTTTAGTGGGACTATTATTTTCTCGTCTTTCATAATTAGTAATGTTATTTAAAATGATATCATATTGATATTATAAAGATATGAAATAATTATATAGCGTTCCAAAAAAATGTCATTATTTTTTGGAATGAATAAAATTTTGTGTTTTTTGGAATTGTTGTTTTGGGTTATAGTGCAGAAGGAAAGCTAAATGAAACACAGTAGAAGGTAATTACAATACTGAGTTCTATAATTAGTCATTTTGTCTTGATGTAGTTATGTTCTCCTGAAAAGTTTGAAAACCATGGTAGCATACCATAGGTTTTTTAGAGTGATAATGAGTATAAGGCTAGTATTTTAAGTCTTTTTCAGAAAGAATGAAAAAGTGCCTACTCTCGAATCTTCTTTTTCCGAAGTTCAAAGTTTTGACCTAAATACACCTTTCGTACCATCTCATCATTGGCCAGTTCTTCAGGTTTCCCAGCTTTTAGAATACTGCCTTCAAACATTAAATAGGTTCTATCTGTAATGGCCAAGGTTTCCTGTACGTTGTGATCGGTAATTAAAATACCAATATTCTTTTTGGTGAGTTGCGCTACAATACGCTGAATATCCTCTACGGCAACAGGGTCGACACCAGCAAAAGGTTCATCTAATAAAATAAAACTTGGATCTGTAGCTAAAGCACGGGCAATTTCTGTACGTCGGCGCTCCCCACCAGATAATAAATCGCCTCTACTTTTTCTAATATGACCTAAACCAAATTCTTCAATAAGCGATTCCATTTTGTCCTGTTGCTCTTTCTTGCTAAGCTTGGTCAATTGTAATACGCTTAAAATATTATCTTCAATACTTAATTTTCGAAACACCGAAGCTTCTTGAGCCAAATAACCAATACCGTTCTGGGCACGCTTATACATGGGGTACTTTGTAATGTCTTGATTGTCCAAATAAATAGAGCCCCCGTTGGGTTTAATTAAACCAACAATCATATAAAATGATGTTGTTTTCCCCGCACCATTAGGTCCCAAAAGTCCCACAATTTCCCCTTGTTTTACTTCAAGGGAAACATCTTTTACCACTTTTCGTCCGCTATAGGACTTCATCAAATTTTCGGCTCTTAAAATCATATTGCAATAACGTAATATTTATTTAATTATTGGCTTCTAAAGCATCCCAAAACTCATAGGCGCGACGTAAATGAGGAATAACAATAGTACCGCCAACTAGGGTGGCAATACTTAAAGCTTCAACAACTTCTTCTTTATTTAAACCCAATTTATAGCTGGTTTCCATATGGTATTTAATACAGTCATCGCAACGTAACACGGCCGATGCCACTAATCCGAGCAGCTCTTTTGTTTTGACATCTAAGGCACCTTCCGCGAAAGCGTTGGTATCTAAATTAAAGATGCGTTTGATAACTTTATTGTTATCTGCCAAAATTTTATCATTCATTTTAGAACGATAGTCGTTAAACTCATTAACAATATCAGACATGTTGTTTTTCTTTTATTTTCTGATTTCTAACTACAACTTTTGAAATATAAATACTCACTTGATATAATATCAAAATGGGGATGGCTACAATAACTTGACTTGCAATATCTGGAGGCGTTATAATTGCCGAAAGAATTAATACAATGACCAAAGCATATTTTCGATAGGTCTTTAAGAATTCTGGTGTTACTAAGCCTATTTTAGTTAAAAAATAGACGATGATGGGTAATTCAAAAATTAATCCTGATGCTAAAGCGGAAGACCGAACCAAAGCGATATATGAACTGATATCAATTTGATTATCTACAACTTTTGAAATACTATAATTCGCTAAAAAATTAAGAGATAAAGGCGTTACAATATAGTATCCAAATAATACACCAATAAAAAACAACAAGGATGAAATTATGATAAAACCACGAGAATGTCTGCGCTCGTTTGAATGCAGCCCTGGGCTAATAAATTTCCAGAGTTGGTATATAATGTATGGAAATGCTATGATGAAGCCTGCTAAAATAGCAGTCCATATATCTGCCGAAAACTGTCCGGCCATCGTACGGTTTTGGATAATCATAGGCATTTCTTCAGCACAAAATGTGGTATTGACACCTATAAAATTTGCTACACTACATAAAAAATGATAGGTTGGGAAATTCATTTCCAATGGAGCAAAAATAATAGCATCAAAAATAAACCTGCTAAAAATAAAAGCAAATGTTGCTACAATAACTACAGCCAAACAAATCCGAATTAAATGCCATCTTAAATCTTCAAGATGATCTAAAAAAGACATCTCATTTATATCTTTTGTCGCCATTATATAATCCCTTCTTTTATTAAATCATGAATATGAACAACCCCAGCATATTTACCATTTTCTTCAACCAAAAGCTGCGAAATATCGTTGATTTCCATAAGCTCCATAGCATCCACAGCCATAGCCTCATTTTGAATGCGCTTTGGGTTGGCACTCATAATATCCTTTGCGGTTAATTTGGAAAAATCATCCACTTTGGTAAGCATTCTACGTAAATCGCCATCCGTAATGATGCCTACAATGTCTCCGTTTTCAACAACTGCGGTGACTCCGAGCATCTTTTCTGTAATCTCTATAATCACATTTTTAATACTGGTACTACCATTTACTTGAGGTTTTTCATTAACCGATGAAATATTATGAACACGTAAATATAATTTTTTCCCTAAGGCACCTCCTGGATGGTATTTAGCAAAATCTTTGCTTGAAAAACCACGTAACTCTAATAGGCATACCGCTAGGGCATCGCCTAATACTAATTGTGCAGTGGTACTTGTTGTGGGGGCCAGATTATTGGGGCAGGCTTCTTTTTCAACATAAGCATTCAAAATATAATCTGCGTGTTGCCCCAAAAATGATTCTGTATTACCAGTAATGGCTATAATTTTATTTTTTGCACTTTTAATAAGCGGTACCAAGACTTTTATTTCGGGTGTATTACCACTTTTTGAAATACAGATTACTACATCGTCTTCAAGAATAAGACCTAAGTCACCGTGAATGGCATCTGCAGCATGCATAAATATAGCGGGTGTGCCTGTAGAATTTAAAGTAGCAACAATTTTGTTGGCAATTATGGCACTTTTACCAATACCCGTGATAATGACGCGTCCTTTAGAATGGTATATAAGCTCTACAGCCTCAGCGAAATGGTGATTAACTAAGCTAGATAAATTAAAAATGGCTTTACTTTCCAATTCAATGGTTTGTTTGGCAACATTAATAATGGAATCTTTACTATTCAAAATTTATCATTTTTTTTAGTTGATGCTTTTAAAGATTTTATTACCTTTAAACTTAATCAAAATTACAATTCAAAAATTCGTTACAAAACTAACGAAAAAAATATGAGGGTTCTCTAAATACTGCGCTAAATTAATCAGTATCAATTCAAATATTTAGTGCGTATTAAATAAGTAAATTAATTTTTAAATAATTCATGTTAACAGCAAAAAGTGACCTGCATGCTTCGCTAAAAAAATATTTTGGATTTAGTAAATTCAAAGGACTTCAAAAACCCGTTATTGAAAGCCTGGTAGCACGTAATAATACATTTGTTATTATGCCAACGGGCGGTGGAAAATCGCTTTGCTATCAATTGCCAGCATTAATGCAAGAAGGCACGGCCATAGTAGTCTCGCCTCTAATAGCTTTAATGAAAAACCAAGTGGATGCGATTCGTGGTATTTCAAAAGAAGAAGGCGTGGCACACGTTTTAAATTCTTCACTTAATAAAACAGAGGTTAAACAGGTTAAAGAAGATATTACCAATGGTGTGACCAAGCTACTTTATGTAGCACCAGAATCATTAACAAAAGAAGAGAATGTTGAATTTTTGCGCTCTGTAAAAGTGTCTTTTCTAGCCATTGATGAGGCCCATTGCATTAGCGAATGGGGTCATGATTTTAGACCAGAGTATCGAAATTTGCGGCATATTATTGGCAGGATTGGAGATGATATTCCTATCATAGCACTTACGGCAACGGCGACTCCTAAAGTACAGGAAGACATTATTAAGAACTTGGGTATTCATGGGGCTACAACATTTAAAGCCTCTTTTAATAGACCCAACTTATATTATGAAGTTCGTCCAAAAACAAAAGATGTTGATGCAGACATCATTCGATTTGTAAAACAAAACGAAGGAAAATCAGGCATTATTTATTGTTTAAGTAGAAAACGTGTAGAAGAACTGGCGCAAGTACTCCAAGTTAACGGTATTAAGGCCGTACCTTATCATGCTGGTTTAGATGCCAAAACACGATCGAGTCATCAAGATAAATTCTTAATGGAGGATGTCGATGTGGTGGTGGCTACCATCGCCTTTGGTATGGGCATTGATAAGCCCGATGTGCGCTTTGTTATTCATCATGATATTCCTAAAAGTATAGAAAGTTATTATCAGGAAACTGGTAGGGCAGGACGTGATGGTGGTGAAGGGCATTGTTTAGCATTTTATGCCTATAAAGACATTGAGAAGCTTGAAAAATTTATGTCTGGCAAACCCGTTGCAGAACAAGAAATAGGGCATGCTCTATTACAAGAAGTAGTGGCATTTGCAGAAACGTCTATCTCTAGACGTAAATTTATTTTACATTATTTTGGAGAAGCATTTGATAATGAAACAGGTGAAGGCGGGGAGATGGACGATAACATTAGGCATCCGAAGAAACAAAACGAGGCCAAAGAGAATGTTAAATCGCTTTTAGAAATCATACAGAATACTCATGAAAAATATAAGTCTAAAGACCTTGTAAATGTTATAATCGGTAAAGAAAATGCCTTAATCAATTCTCATAAAACAAATGAGCAACCCTTTTTTGGAAACGGAAAACACGAGGATAACAAATATTGGATGGCACTGTTGCGGCAAGTCCTAGTAGCTGGCTATCTTAAAAAAGATATTGAAACTTACGGTGTTATAAAGCTTACCGATTCTGGAAAAGCATTTATTGAAAAACCAGTGTCTTTTATGATGACGGAAGATCATCTATTTGATGGTGCACAAGAAGATGGCTCAATCATTACCGCAGAGAAAGGTAGTGGTGCGGTGGCAGATGAGATGCTAATGGGCATGTTAAAAGATCTGAGAAAAAAGAATGCCAAAAAATTAGGCGTACCTCCATTTGTTATTTTTCAAGATCCCTCTTTAGAGGACATGGCACTTAAATATCCTATTAATGTTTCCGAGTTAGCCCATGTGCATGGTGTTGGAGAAGGAAAGGCTAAAAAGTACGGAAAGGATTTTGCGGCATTGATTTCTAAATATGTAGATGAAAATGACATCACCAGACCCGACGATTTAGTAGTGAAATCAACAGGGAGCAATTCGGCAAATAAGCTATATATCATTCAAAATATAGATCGAAAATTGCCCCTTGACGATATAGCATCTTCCAAAAGAATGAAGATGCCAGATTTAATTAAGGAGATGGAAATGATTGTCTATTCAGGCACCAAACTCAATATAGATTATTGGATTCAGGATATTTTAGATGAAGATCAGCAAGAAGAAATCCATGAGTATTTTATGGAATCCCAAACGGATAACATTGATACCGCTATTGATGAATTTGATGGCGATTACGATGATGAAGAACTCAGACTCTATCGTATCAAATTCATCAGTGAGGTTGCTAATTAAATTTAAACACATCTTAAAAATTTGGGCGTTACCATCCCGATAACTATCGGGATGGTCGGGCTTTCGGCAGTCGCTTTTTTTGAGAAAAACAAAAAAAGAGCTCCAACAAAGCCTCAATCCCTAACACAACCTTTCTGCCAAGGCACAGCATTACACCCTATTAGGGCTTATCAAATAATATCGTCTACAAAAAAACAACTAGTCATTTTAAAGTGACTTCCATTCTGTTAAAAACCAGTGACTTCGTTACAAATCGTAAATGTAAATTTTAAAATTTCTAGCGCTTAAGCCATTACTGTTTTAACTTACTTTTATATCTTTGCACTCCCAAAAGCACACGGGATTTAAAAAAACAAAACAATGCAAGACGGTATATACGCAAAATTTAATACAACAAAAGGAGCCATTTTAGTAGCCTTAGAATATAAAAAAACACCAGGAACAGTTGGTAACTTTGTTGCTTTGGCAGAAGGTAATTTAGAGAATTCGGTAAAGCCTCAAGGCACACCATATTATGATGGTTTAAAATTCCACAGAGTCATTCCAGATTTTATGGTTCAAGGTGGTTGCCCACAAGGTTCTGGCTCTGGAAATCCAGGGTACCAATTTGATGATGAATTTCATCCTAATTTAAAACACGACGCACCAGGTATACTATCTATGGCTAATGCAGGCCCTGGAACTAATGGAAGTCAGTTTTTTATCACGCATATTGAAACACCTTGGTTAGATAACAAGCACACTGTTTTTGGAAAAGTCATAGAAGGACAGGATGTCGTTGATGCTATCCAGCAAGGTGACAATATTGAAAGCATTGATATTATTCGTCAAGGCGTTGATGCTGAAAAGTATAATGCTGTAGAAGCCTTTAGAACCTTTGAAGGTTCAAGAGAACAAAAATTAGCTGAATCTAAACAAGCTGCAGAAGTAGAATTAGAGAAATTGGCATCAGGTTTTAAAAAAACAGATAGCGGATTGCGTTATCAAATTCTTCAAAAAGGAAATGGTACAGATGCACAAGCTGGAAAAACGGTGTCTGTTCACTATAAAGGGCAATTGTCAGACGGAACTGTTTTTGATTCATCTTATAAGCGTAACGAACCTATTGATTTTCAGTTAGGCTCAGGTCAAGTTATTTCTGGTTGGGATGAAGGCATTCAATTATTAAAAGTAGGTGATAAAGCACGTTTTGTCATTCCAAGCCATTTAGGTTACGGTAGCAGAGGTGCTGGTGGTGTGATTCCTCCAGACGCTACTTTGATATTTGATGTAGAACTTGTCAATGTAGATTAAATTTTCATAAAATAAATTTATTAAGCACCTGTCAGTCAGGTGCTTTTTTGTTTTTATAGTATAGTGGATTTTTTATTTGTAGTGCCATTTGTAGTATTTATTTAGTTAATCATCTTAATTTTTTGTCATAAACTGGTTTTAGAATTAGATTTATGCTCTAAATCGGAATCCATGAATTATAAAACGACGCTATCCATATTAGTAACCTTACTATCGCTATTCGCATATTCACAAGATTGGAAAGTATATCCCTATACGCCTAGCACGACGCCTGCAAGTGAAATTGCATTCCCAGTTGATGAAGGACGCCATACAGCAGATCCTGTTGAGTGGTGGTATACATCCGGCTCATTTACGGGTGATACCTCTGGAAACGTATACAGTTTTATGCTCACGTATTTCTATTATCCGCAAAGTGGTTTTGACGGCTTTAGGATTTTGAATGTAACGGATGAGGCTACTGGGGAGTTTTTTCAGGACACGCAACCGGTTAATTATACATTGCTGTCAGAAACAAATGTAAATATTCAAACGGAATCATCTTTTTTCTTACCCGTTGTCGAGTCATGGAAAAACAAAATGAATGCAGGAAATCCAATCGCTTTTGAATATGAGCTATTTGCATCCAGCTCAGCGATAACCTTAGATGTCGAGTTGGTAACAACCAAGCGACCGCTAATTGTGGGTGGTGATGGGTTTTTTGATCAAGGACTAGATAATTATACATACTATTATTCCCAAACGGGTAACGCTTTAACAGGGGATTTTACATTAAATGGAACTACAGAGACCGTTAGCGGGAATGCGTGGATTGATAGACAGTATGGCGATTTTAATCCGTTTACAGGCGAAGATTATGAATGGTTTAGTATTCAGTTAAGCAATGGAACCGATTTAAATTTTTGGAATGTTTTTAATGCAGCCAGACAAATTCCTAACAATTCTAATTATGTCATGTTATCTGCCTACGTAGATGAAAATGAAAGTACGCAATATGTTACCAGTGACTTTGAAATAGAACGATTAGAGTATTTTACAACAACTGATGATGCTAAAAGTTACTCAAAAAAATGGCGATTAACGTCGGCATCTAAAAATTTAGATTTGGTTATTACGGCGAATCATACCACAACCGAAGTCGATATCAGTTTGATAGCATTTCGCTTTTTTGAAGGTTCAGTTTCTGTTTCTGGTACAGATAATGGCGTTGCAGTTACTGGTGTTGGTTTTGCGGAATTATTGCATGATTATTTTGATCCAGATGTTAGTATGTCATCACCTTCGGGAGGTACATATAATCCAACATCACCAATTACATGGACCCTTAATAATCCAGATGAAGGAAGACCAGTAACATACGATTTGGAATACAGTATTGACAATCAAGCCACTTTTACACCAATTGCTACGGGATTAACGGTAACATCCTACACATGGGATGGCAGCGGATTAACTACTGGCGACGACGTTTGGTTTAAAGTTAAAGCCTACTCTGTTGATAATACCTTAAACTCTGAAGTTATAAGTACGTCGGCGTCTTCTGCAACTTTTTCAAGCCAAGACTTAAGCAAAAACTTATTACGGTTCTATCCCAATCCAGTTCAGGATAACATGTATATTACATTTTCAGAGGTAATAAATTCAGGGACTTACGATATTATTAATTTGAATGGGAAATCCATATTTTCTCAAGACTTTGCCAGTACAAAAAATTTGGAAATTAATACGAGTTCATTTGCATCTGGTCTTTATTTTCTAAGCGTCCGTTCTAATAATACCCAAGAGCTCATAAAATTTATTAAACAATAGGAGTGCGTTTTTTTGAGTTAATTTGTATAAGTAGATCGTAATTGCAAAATATGATAAGGTTAGTAACTATTAAAGATGCACCACAATTATTAAATATCTACAACTATTATGTTTTAAATACCATTTTGACATTCGATATAGAACCCTTGTCCTTATCGGCTTTTAAAGTTAAGATGACTGACATTTTATCCCATTATCCCTTTATCGTATTTGAAGAAGACCATGATATTTTAGGGTATGCCTATGGTAGTAAATGGCGGCCAAAACCTGCGTACAAGAAAACGGTAGAAACTACGGTTTATGTTAAACATGGTCTTCATGGGAAACAGATTGGAACAAAACTTTACGCAAAATTGCTGGAATTATTGGAGCAAGAACAATATCACAGTGCACTTGGTGCTTTAACGCTGCCTAACGATGCTAGTGTAAACCTTCATGAAAAATTCGGTTTTAAAAAAGTAGCCCACTTTAAAGAAGTTGGTTATAAGTTTGATATATGGTTAGATGTTGGTTTTTGGCAATTACAATTCTAATTTTTCCATTTGATATTGCAACCTATACTTGGTTTCTGCGGGTTTAAATTTTCTTTTTCATCAATTAAACAATCAACAGCATGTCTAATGTCTTTACCAGTAACAGGAATGCCATTTCCAGGTCTTGAATCGTCAAGTTGACCACGATAGACCAATTTTAAATCCGAATCGAAAACATATAAATCAGGCGTGCACGCCGCATCGTAGGCTTTTGCTACACTTTGGTCTTCATCATACAAATAGGGGAAGGGGTAATGTTCTGCTTTAGCGTGAATGGTCATTAATTCTGGACCATCTTGCGGATAATTTATAGCATCATTACTTGAAATGGCAATAAAGCCAATACCTTTTTTCGAATAATCATGCGCTAATTTTACTAGTTCACTATTCACATGAATTACAAAAGGGCAGTGGTTGCAAATAAACATAATCACCGTGCCTTTATCTCCTTTACCGTTTTTTAGTGATAATTCATTATTACTAATGGTATCTATCAAGCTGAAGGATGGAGCGGTATTTCCCAATGGTAGCATATTTGATGGAGTACGAGCCATAATTTTATTTTTATTCAAAGTACGTTATAATTTGTATTTTTAAAAAATGAAATGTTTAAAAAATGGCTTTTTTATATAAGATTATTTTACATGACATTTTCAATAACATTTTATAATTAACGTGAACTCAATATAAACTTAAACAGATGAGTAGTATTTATGTTATTGATAGACAGGGTTTTGTCATATCGACTGAGCGAAGCATGAGCGACGAGATATCACAGAAGGATGAGATTCCTCCTCGTACCTCGGTCGGAATGACATAGTTTCTTTATTAAAATGCTTAAATCCCTAATTATCAATGAATAATATATCGAACTCACGTTAATTAAATTCCATGAGATGACCGATACCATTACTTTTGACGATTTTACGAAGGTTGATCTGCGCGTAGGAACGATAATAGAAGTCTTAGATTTTCCTAAAGCGCGAAACCCATCCTACCAGCTTACTATTGATTTTGGAGCATTAGGTATTAAAAAATCCTCAGCTCAAATAACATCGCTGTACAAAAAGGAGGACTTATTGCATAGACAAATTGTGGCGGTTGTAAATTTTCCCAAAAAACAGATTGCCAATTTTATGAGTGAATGTTTGGTAGTAGGCGCTGTAAACAAAAAAGATGTGATGCTTTTAAAGCCTGAAGAACCGGTTAAAAATGGCAGTTCGGTTAATTAGCATTTTCACTAAATTAAAAAAACCGCTAACTAGCGGTTTTTTATAATGTATTAATACTAAATATCGTCGAAATCGATATCTGTGAAACTCTCTGGAGTTTTTAATTCATCTTCAGTAACTTTAGGTGTATCATCGTATTCTTTTTTGAAATCTTTTTGATGACGCTCACTAATTACTTCATCACCTTTTTCATTAATAATGTAATCGGTCATTTCGGCTAAGATTTCTTTAAATTCAGAAAAGTCTTCTTTGTAAATGTAAATTTTATGTTTTTTATAATGAAACGATCCGTCGTCGTTTGTAAACTTTTTACTCTCAGTAATGGTAAGATAATAATCTTCTGCTTTTGTTGCTCTTACATCAAAGAAATATGTACGCCTACCTGCACGCAATACTTTTGAAAATATCTCCTCTTTCTCCATCATATCATTATTGTTCATAGTTGTGGTGTAATTTATTTTGTTAAGGTTATCTGTACCAAAAATCTAAAAAAAACACTTACAAAGCAACAATTTGAGAAGTTTCTTTTGTTAATATTGAATTTTATTTTAAAGTATGCGTATTTTAATAAAAGAATTACAACTGAAGAAATATAGATTATGAGCTACTCGAAGGGGTTTCGCTAGATTGTTTTAAATACAAATGTTGGTAGTAGCCATCCTCATTAATAAGGGATTCATGCGTGCCTTTCTGCACAATTTTACCATTATCTAAAACAATGATTTTATCAGCATTTTTAGCTGAAGAGACTCTATGGCCCACTATTATAGTGGTTTTTCCCTTGGTGAGTTTATTTAATTTTTTTAGTATTTTCTCTTCGGTTTCTGTATCCACTGCTGATAAGCAATCATCAAACAATAAAATTTTTGGTGCTTTTATAATGGCTCTAGCTATAGATACACGTTGTTTCTGCCCACCAGAAAGCGTAATACCGCGTTCACCTAAAACGGTATCGTAACCCTTATTGAAATCTATAATATTTTTATGAACTTGAGCATTTTTTGCCGCTTCAATTACTTCAGCATCTGTGGCGTCTTCCTTACCAAACTTGATATTATTTTTAATACTGTCTGAAAACAGAAATGCATCCTGTGGCACATAGCCAATGCTATTACGTAAATCGGTTAAATTGTGGTCTTGAATTGGTAAATTGTTTATTACAATATGACCTTCATCAATATCATAAAGGCGACCTATTAAATCTAAAATAGTGGATTTTCCAGAGCCAGTCTTTCCTAAAATAGCTAATGTTTCACCTTCCTTAATACTAAAACTTATACCATTTAAAGCAGTGATATTAGTATCGTCATAAGTAAATTTTACATTTTCAAAACGAATATCACCAGTAATGTCTGTGTGGGTTTGTGCCGTATTTTTTATTTCTGGTTCAAGTTTTAGAAATTCATTTATACGCTTCTGTGAGGCTTCGGCTTGCTGCACAATGGAAGTCACCCAGCCTACCGTGGCTACTGGCCATGTTAACATATTTACGTAAATTACAAATTCGGCAATTGTTCCTAAACTTTCAATCTCACCGTTAATATATTGCATCCCGCCTATGTAAATAACCAATAAATTACTCACACCAATTACTAAAATCATCATTGGAAAAAACCAGGCTTGCACTTTTACTAAACTGATTTGCTTTGCCTTACTAGTAGCGGAGAGTGTATCAAAATTTTTGGACGTAAGTGGCTCTATACCGTAGGCTTTAATAACCGAGATACCGCTAAAAGACTCTTGTGTATAAGTGGATAGTTTAGATAAGTATTCTTGTACAACGGTACTTCGCTTATGTATTTCCTTACTTAATTTATAGATGGCAAGTGAAAGAATGGGTAGTGGGACTATGGTGTAAACTGTCAATAGGGGCGCTTCCCTAAACATGTATATTAATGCAATAACAAAAAGCGTGACGGTATTAATACTGTACATAATGGCGGGACCAGCATACATGCGCACCCGACCAACATCTTCGCTTATTCTGTTCATTAAATCGCCAGTTCTGTTCTTTTTATAAAAATTTAAAGACAGTTTTTGATATTGTTCATACACCTCGTTTTTTAAATCGAATTCAATATAGCGCGACACGTTGATGATGGTCTGGCGCATAAAAAATGTTAATATTCCGGCAATAATGGCGGCCCCAATAATGTAGAAAATAATTTCGGCAAGTTCGCCTTTAATATTTCCGCCAGGGCCGTTTTTATATTTTTCAACTACTACAAAAATTTCCTTGACATAGCGTGGTGTAAATAATAGAAATATTCTAGCTACAATGGTAATAATGATACCAATAACAAGGTGTGCTTTATATTTTAGAAAGTATTTATTTAGATGTTTAAGTTCCTTCATATCTCGATAATAATCATTGAGGCTTTATGCGGTATTAAAGAACGCAAAGATACAGGTTTAAAACAATAATCGGCATTTTCAACATTTCCATCACTGTTAAATATAGCCTAAATTATAGATAAAATATTCTGCTTTTAATGGAAGGTATTTTTTAAAATAGTATTATTTTTGCGGCTCAAAAGCAATAACGATTATTCGTTTTTAAACTAAGTTCCTTGTAATTATGCTAAACAGAAGACATATACGTGTAAAAGTCATGCAAACCATATATGCCTATAAAGGCAGTGAAAGCGATGATTTTAGTAAAGATCAAAAATTCCTACTGTTCAGTATAGATAACATGTACAACCTGTACCTTCTGTTGGTGTCGCTCTTGAGTGAAGTTCAAAAAAGAGCCGAAGCCGATTTACAAAAAAAACAAAAGAAACATTTAGCAACCTCTGAAGATAAAGATCCAAACAGGAAATTTGTTAATAATGAGTTGTTATTACTGTTAAAAGAAAACCTTCCACTTAAAGATCATTTAGAAGCACATAAAATCACCAATTGGGATTTAGATGCTGAATATGTTGATATCATTTTTAAAGCCATCACTTCAAGCGAATTGTATAAAGACTATATGCAGACCAGAGTTTCAGGGTTTAGGGAAGACAAAGATTTTATTGTAGATATTTTTAAGGAAATTATAGCGCCCAATGAAAAGCTTTACGAGTATATGGAAGATAAAAACCTAACTTGGTTAGACGACCTTCCTACAGTAAATACAACTATCTTGAAGTTGTTGCGTAAAGTGAAACCAAGTTCATCAGAAAATCATTTTATACCGAAGCTTTATAAAGACGCGGAAGATAAACAGTTTGCAATAGACTTATTTAAAAAAACACTTCTGAATCAAACGACATTAAATAGTGAGATTGCGCTTAAAACCCAAAACTGGGATTCAGATCGTATTGCCGATGTGGATTTTGCTTTACTGCAAATGGCTATTTGCGAATTGAAAAATTTCCCGTCTATACCAGTTAAAGTCACCATGAACGAATACTTAGAGATCGCCAAAGAATATTCAACCCCTAAAAGCAGCATTTTCATAAATGGTATTTTAGATAAGTTGGTTAAGGAATATCAGGAAAGTGGTGATTTGAAAAAAGTGGGTCGTGGCTTGCTTTAATTTTTGAACTCATCTTGGTTTTTTTCTATTTCCTAAAAAGCGGCTGTAATTTGCCCATATTTCGTTACTTTTATTATGTGTAGCCATGCTATGCTTTTCAAAAAGTGCCTCATCTGGACAAATTTCATCTCATTTTCGGTTAAAAACAAAAAACCAAGATGAGTTCTTTATTAAGAGTTAAGTAAAAAGTTTTTAATCGATTAAATAATTCTTACTTTTATCCCCAAATTATAAAATTACATATTGTGAAAAAATTAATATTAGCATTAAGTGCACTGTGTTTAGTGGCATTTACCTCCTGTAAGGAGGACGCATCAAAAAAGATTGATGAAAATAATGTAGCTGAAGCTGCTGAAAGGGACGCAAGTTCTTCTGAGTTTCCAATTATAACGTTTGACAAACAGGTTCATGATTTTGGCGAAATTGAAGCCAAGACTCCAGTTGAAACGGTATTTAAATATACCAACACTGGTGATGCACCTTTAGTTATTACAGATATTAAAAGTTCATGTGGTTGTACGGTACCACAAGATTGGAGTAGAGAGCCTTTAGCCGCTGGAGAATCTGGACAATTTACTGTTAAGTTTAATGGAAGTGGTGCTAACAAAGTATCTAAAAGCATTACGGTTACAGCAAATACAGAAAAAGGAACAGAAGTAGTAAAAATTACGGCATTCGTAAAGGCAGACCCTAATGCGAAAGCAAAAGGAATTAGTGCTGCTGCAAACCCTGTACAATAAATTATATAATGGGAGAAGGAGGAATAGGTCAGTTTTTACCGTTTGTTTTAATGTTTGTTATTGTGTATTTCTTTATGATTGCACCACAAATGAAGCGCGCTAAAAAAGAGAAGAAGTTTGCTGCAGAATTAAAACGAGGCGATAAGGTGATTACCAAAAGTGGTTTACACGGTAAAATTTTAGAGCTGAATGATAAAGACGGTAGTTGCATTATTGAAACGATGTCTGGTAAAGTTAAGTTTGAACGCTCAGCCATATCAATGGAAATGAGTACTAAACTCAATGCACCAGCCGTAGTAAAAAAGTAAATAAAATCTATATTTAATAAAAAGAGCTTCCTTTAAGGAGGCTCTTTTTTTGCTTTAATAGCTTGAAGGATCACGTATTATAATTATCTTAACCATTAGCATTTGCTATCGGCGGTCTGTTTTTGTACATTTGCGCCATGGAAAAGAGAAATCATGAAAGACGGAATTGCAGAATATTTAACTTCAACTATCTGGTTTTTAGAAATCAGTCAGACAAATTTATTCCTCCAGCGAATTAATTTGAACTTCAAGAGCAGCTAAAGTTCGCTCTATTATCGGTAGTGATTAAAAAGAAGTGCTTTATTAAGATTTGCCATTTTTTTTTAAAATCTACGATTAACATTTTCACACTTACAGTCTTAAGTAAAGAATCTCATTAGCATGCAGCAATAATAGAAATAAAACTATTAACACTTGTTCTAAGCTATCGCAAATTGATAAGGATAGGATTTACAAATAAACAATTGTCAACTATTACAAACATCAAACAAATGAAAATTATATATATTAAAAGAAAAACAACCCAAGAAAAAAGACATAGTGTTGCTATGGGTGAATTAACTACAAAAGTGACCTATATTAAAAAGTATTTATTGGGTTTACCGCTTAAAACGATACATAAATACAGAGAAACATATTACGGTGAAGTAAAAGACTGTAATGATTGTATGTTGTTCGTTTAGAGTATTTTTAAAGCCACTATTAAGTTACCTAGAAACAGAATAACACATGAAACATCCATAACTAATCCCGATAGCTATCGGATAAGAAACAATAAGTATAGATACATGAAACGAGCATGCTAAAAGCTTTATCACCCAAGGGAATGATTAATAGCGAACAGCATGTGACCTGTGAAAACAATAGATATAAACACATGAAAGTACTCGTAATTGGAGCTGGTAATATGGGGCTCACCTATGCCGAAGGCATGTCTAAATCTAAACTTCTTAAGAAGGAGAATATTATGGTTTTAGATACCTCTGAAGAAAAACTTCAAGAGCTTAATAAAATAGCGCATTTTGATACTTTTGAAAAACTGGATGATTGTGTTCCTGAAGCAGATATTATTTTTGTTGCAGTCAAACCGTACCATGCGGAAGGTGTATTTGCAGCTCTTAAGCCGCTTGTCCAATCGCAGCAAATTATTGTATCCATAATGGCTGGGGTTACCATTGAATCCATTCAAGAACTAACAGACCTGGAGAAAATAGTTAGAGCCATGCCAAATTTACCGGCAAAAATTGGAAAAGGATTAACATCCTTTGTTATTTCTTCAGAAGTGTCCAGAATTGAAATGCTAACTATAGAAAGTCTATTGGATACCACAGGGAAATCAATTCAGGTTTCAAGCGAAAAATTAATTGATGCTTCCACGGGAATTTCAGGGAGTGGCCCAGCATATGTTTTTTATTTTATGCAAAGTATGATGGAAGCTGCATTAAAAATGGGCTTTTCAAAAAAGGATTCAACCGTTTTAGTAAGTCAGACTTTTTTAGGTGCCATTGAACTATTTAATCAATCCAACTTATCACCAAATTCGTGGATGAAAAAAGTAGCATCAAAGGGTGGAACAACACGTGCAGCATTAGATTCTATGGAAGATAATAACGTAAACGAATTAATAAAAGATGCCGCTTTTGCTGCGTTTAACAGAGCAGTAGAATTAGGTAAAGAACACTAAGTTTATTATAAGAAATTACAGTTCTTACATATTTATCGTTTAATCCAAGCCCTTGAAGTATGAGTGGTTTTTTAATTTACACGGTTACCACATATTCAGGCTTATAATGAGTATTTTTACAACTTATTTTATAGAATAATAATTTAGATGCAACACCTTAAAGGCTCTCCAAAAGATAAAACAAAATCAAAAGTAACCATGGCGCAAGCCTTTAAAACCATTATTTGGCCACGCCGAAATCTGGTTTTTATTGGCTTAATTCTTATCGTCATTAGAAGTTTGTCCGGTTTAATTCTACCCTGGCAGAGTAAAGTATTACTGGATGAGGTCGTGCCAAGTAAAGATGTGTCACTATTATATAATTTGATAGTTATTGTCCTAATCGCTATTTTAGTGCAAGCCGTGACCTCCTTTCTTTTAACACGTATCTTAAGCGTGCAGGCACAATACCTCATTAGCGAATTACGGGCACAAGTGCAGAAAAAAGTACTGTCCCTGCCCATCAGTTTTTTTGATAATACCAAATCTGGTGCCTTGGTATCTCGTATTATGAATGATGTTGAAGGTGTGCGAAATTTAATTGGGACGGGTTTAGTGCAACTCGTAGGCGGCACATTTACAGCTATTGTTTCTTTGGTGATTTTGATAAAAATAAATCCATGGATGACCCTTTTTGTATTCATTCCACTATCTATATTTGGGTACATAGCCTTAAGAGCCTTCAAATACATTCGACCTATTTTTAGAAATCGAGGTAAAATAAACGCCGAAGTCACCGGGCGATTAACAGAAACATTAGCGGGTGTTCGCGTCATAAAAGCCTTTAATGCTGAAGCGCAAGAAAACGTCGTGTTTGAAAAGGGTGTTGACAAATTATTTCAAAATGTTAAAAAAAGCCTGACGGCCACAGCTTTAATGACCAGTTCATCAACCTTTTTAATAGGTGTTGCTACCACAGGTATTATGGGTATTGGCGGGTATTATATGATGCAAGGTGAAATGACGACTGGAGATTTTTTGTTCTTCACTTTAATCCTCGGGTTTATGATTGCACCCATTGTTCAAATGAGTAATATAGGGAGTCAATTAACCGATGCCTTGGCGGGTTTGGATAGAACTGAAGAGCTTATGAATATGACAGCTGAGGAGGACGATTTGGAAAGAAGTATCCAGCTCAACACCATTCAAGGGGATATTGCCTTTGAGGATGTATCGTTCTCATATGAAGCA
This sequence comes from Changchengzhania lutea, assembly GCF_006974145.1. Taxonomy (NCBI): domain Bacteria; kingdom Pseudomonadati; phylum Bacteroidota; class Flavobacteriia; order Flavobacteriales; family Flavobacteriaceae; genus Changchengzhania; species Changchengzhania lutea. The sequence continues at coordinate 3,034,180 of NZ_CP039456.1, forward strand.
GGTAAAGAAGTCCTTCATAATATAAATTTTAAGGCACCAGCAGGATCTGTTACAGCTTTAGTGGGTAGCTCGGGGTCAGGAAAATCTACTATAGCAGGCTTATCTGCTACATTTTTAAATCCAAAATCTGGTAAGGTGACCATTGATAATCAAGATTTATCCAAAGTTAATTTGAGCAGTTATCGCAAGTTTTTGGGCGTGGTGTTGCAAGATGAATTTTTATTTGAAGGCACTATAAGAGAAAACATCATGTTTCCGAGACCAAATGCATCAGAAAGCGATTTGCAGAATGCTGTTAAAGCGGCATACGTTAACGAGTTTACAGACCGTTTTGATGATGGTTTGGAAACGTTAATAGGCGAACGCGGGGTAAAACTTTCTGGCGGACAACGTCAACGATTGGCCATTGCAAGAGCCATATTAGCAAATCCTAAAATAATTATTTTGGATGAAGCGACCTCAAATTTAGATACAGAGAGTGAAGCATTGATTCAGAAAAGTTTATCTGAACTTATAAAAAACAGAACCACTATTGTCATAGCGCACCGGTTAAGTACAATTAGACGCGCAGATCAAATCCTTGTGATTGAAGCTGGACACATTATGGAACGTGGTACGCACGACGAATTAATCGCCACTCAAGGCAGGTATTATGATTTATATACTTATCAAGCTAAAATTTAATTCATCCTATGAAAACTAAAGATTTGTCATTCACTGAATATAATGCATACTATAGTCAATACCTCAATATGCTTTCGGGTAATTTAGATTTGATAGGTGGTTATAATCAGGGCTTATCACAGATTATAGAATTTTTTAAAACAATTCCAGAAGGCAAATTGACTTATAGCTATGCAGCTGGAAAATGGACCATAAAAGAAGTGTTTCAGCACATAATAGATACTGAACGTGTATTTATGTATCGATGTTTTCGAATAGCAAGACGTGATATAACAGCTCTGGCAGGGTTCGAGCAGGATGACTATATAGCACCTTCTAAAGCGAATAAAAAATCTTTAGAACAATTGCTTGAAGAATACCGAACAGTAAGGGAAAGTAGTATCGTGTTTTTAAAGAGCCTTTCTGAAGTGGATTTAGAGTATTTAGGAAACGCCAATGGAACATCGCTTTCCGCTCGGGCAGCAGCTTTTATACTCTTAGGGCATGAAAAGCATCATGTGGAAATTATTCAAAATAGGTATTTAGCGTAATCTATTTATAGAACCCTGTAAAATTAACTCCGAGTTATACGTTGTGACGTTCGGCGGTATTAGCCCGATAGGGCTAGATACTGCTGAATGAATTTGGTTATGGTTCCGTTACGGTATAGTGTGCGAGTTTCATTCTACTCTCACTATAAATTAAACAGAAAGACTTGGATCTCTAATTAGGAATTTTAGAAGTAATGAACTAGAGTAACTGTTACCACATGTTTTATTTGTCATCAGGAAATTCACCAACCAATTTACCATTCTCGTTAAAAAATTGAAGTTTAGCAATATCTGTAGAATCAATAAATATTTTTACTCTTTCTTTTCCCAATCTATCTCTCATTGACAGTTGAGGAATTTCATTCTCACTGCCAAGAAATAATCTTTCAGAACCTAATTCACGAGACTTTTTCAGTGCATTTATTTTCATTAATTATTTCTTTTTTCCTTTTATCCGAGATGCTATCATATTTAAATTCATGTATTAAATCTAAGTTTTTTCCAAAACTGCCATTTCCTTTTCTATCATAAAAAGTTATACCGGATTTTACAAGATCGTGAATATTTTCTTTATGCTCTAAATTTATTACTTGATTGTCATTATATCTGTCAAAAGATAAATGACCAACACCGTATTTTCTTCCATCCGGAAATTCACCACTATTAAAGACAAGCCCACCTATTTCATCACCTTTTTCATTGAAGAAAATCATTCCTGCCATATGCTGTCTTTCAATCATATTTACAGGATATTCTTTTCCGTTTATTCTTGGTGCAGCAATACGTTGTTTATTGGAAATTGCCATAACAGTTGTACCGTCTTCATTTACAATATTTATTCTTTCAGCAGTTAATACTTCAAATTTGGTATTTGTTTTTTGGGTAAAACTCATTAAAAGAAATGAAAATAATATAGCCCAACAAAAAATATTGCTTACAATTAATAATCGAATTTGATTTTTAGATAAGTTCATTTTAATAAATTATTTATTGGTTAATATATTAAAGACGAATTAATTAAATGTCTGTTGCAATTCTCTTTAAATGTGTTGCGGTTTGTATATGGTTTGCTCCGTTCGTGTGTTACGTTGGATAGGTATTAATTAATAAAAGAAATAACCTAAATGGAAATCTTATGGATTTTTCTATTACCGATTAACATTCTTTATTATTGGTACGAAGAAACCATTCACTGAAATTGTCTTGTATATCTTTCACTTGAGAATACAACTAATACAACTTAATGTTACAACCAAAAGCACTTTGTAAGCTCCGAGCTTGTAATATTATTGTAATAGATAATTTGTTTTTTTTATAATTTATATTTAGGTCGCCGTCACAATGTTATGAGTTTAGTTATCGTATCTGATCCTATTCCCCTTAGTCTTGAAGTATGTTGTTTATATAGCAACTCACTATTCTTTTTGATACGGTAGGTTTCGATACTCATCCATTTTTCTTTTTCAGTCATATAGTCTTCATTAAAAAGTAGCTTTGACAAATCCCTTATAACTTTATAGTTTGAAAAACCGTGGGCATTCTCTTTCTCTTCTGTAGCATTGTTGATGAATTTGCCTATAATTTGAATTGTGGTTTTATCAGATTTTACCAATTCAACTAGTTTTGCCCTGTATTCTAGATCTGTTTGTTGAAGTAAAGGGAATTCAACATAATCGGAAAAATGTTGCCCTTCATGTGTTAGGTAGCTAACCTTGAAATTTTCTGTATCCTTATCATAGGCTTTATCTACTGCATAAAGAGCTTTCCTCTTTGCCCAACCACTTGCATAACTTCTTCCGAAAGTTGTATAATGGGACCATCCTGTTGAAATAAAATCATGCATTAGGTGTACAGTTACATTAACTGAGTCGTCAATCAGTTCAATATGGTATTTTTTGACGTGCTCTTTTTTCCAAAGAAATAAATCATAGAGATGTCCTGTTTTGCCAAATGCATTTGAGTAATAACCTCTTTCATTCAAAAAATCGTTAGAGTATTTGTATAAATCATGTTGAATAGAACCTAGAGGAATTTTCTCAAATTTATATTTGTTCTCATACAAATAGTTAGCCATGGTTTTGATGAATAATGAGTCAGCCTTTTCCACGGTTAAACTATCTAGCATTACAGTCTTCCAATAGTTATGAAACTTGTCCACAATCTCAATAATTATTGAATCTTTTGTTTTATAATCATAGGTGTCAGATTTGTTAATAAAACGTGCATAATACTTATCTTTTAACCTCAAATCTTTTTCATTGAGAGTTTTTTCATTAATTGTATCTAATATATTAAATACATTAACCAGTTCCCCTCTTAAAGCAAGTGGGTATATCTTTTCAAAGTTAGGATTGCTTGAATCAGTAGTGCTTTCTGAATTCTTCTTTGTCATGCAGGAAATAAGAAATAAAAGTAAAAATGCTACATATATTAATTTCATGGAATGAATATTTTAGAGACTTTAAAAATACTCTTAGCATTTCAAATAAACTTGTATCAGATTAACCCAAAAACAAGTCTTTTAAGGATTTAGGTGAGATTTTAAATGCAGAACGAAATGAATTTGAAAAATGAGATTGATCATAAAACCCTGCTTCTAATGCAATATCAGTAAGGCGTTTATTAGAATGTAACATCAAGCTGGCATTTTTGAGTCTTACCATTCTTATATAATCACCTAATGTGATTCCACTTATTTTCTTAAACTTTCTTGCAAGATAGTTTGGATGTAAAGCAACTGAGCTTGCAATTTCACTCAAAGTCAATGAATCACAATATTCTTCTTTTACCTTGCTAATCACTTGATTGTACCAATTTGGAATTTTTGTTAATAGTTGAGTGTTATACCTATCAGCTAATGTCTCAGTAATTAGACAGTCCAATTCATTATCTGAATAATTATTAAATGTTTTAATTAAAATTTGTAGAAATTCAAAATAAGCAAAGTTGATATTTTTATTATTGAATAGCTGCAATACATTATTATTAGAAATGGTGATTACTTCAATATTGAAGCAAAATCCAACATTATTTATAAATGTGTTTTCATGTTCATATTCTTTAGGCCGTAAAATAATTGTTCCAGGATCTATAATACTTTTAGAGAAGTTATTGTTTTCTATATATGCAGCTCCAAGATTTACTGAGTAATATGGATTAGCATGGTTATGTTTTGGAATTTTTTCTCCAATATTATGATGCGAAATAGAAACGTGATAATTCTTGAGTGTGCGCTCAAATTTGATAGATCCAAAATATTTTGTAGGAGGTAAATTCATATCGCTTCAAAATGTGTGGTATTACACAGATAAAGCTCCGTTTCAAAGAACGTTATCGGGTGTTAAACGAAATTATCATTTTTTTCTGATAAAATAAAAAAACGATCGGTATCAGAATAATTTTCTTATGTCAACTAGAGAGGATAATAATCTAAGTATTTATCAGAGTAATTTTCCACGTTAATACCAAATTAAAAAATTGGCGGTGTTTTTAAAGGTAACGAACTTTTGATTTATAACGATTTCCTTATTGATTAAATAAAATTTATGAATTTTTTTCCCTTCTCAATATTTTCACAATACGATTAATGACGATTTGTGATAAATTCCAATGGTATCCATTAAAATCAGTTGTATTCATAAATTGAACCACAACCATGTCTTGATCTTTGTGGTATTCAGCAAGACATTGATAACCAGGAATCAGACCTCCGTGTTCATACTCGTAAATGGAAGAATAGATTTCCTGTTCATCTCCGTTAAAAACAGAACCATCATTTAATGCACGCAAAAATATCCCAACATCTTGTGCTGTCGCTATCATTGAGCCATAATTATTTGCTTTTAAATCGGCTTCATATCCAACGTAATAGCCACTCATCACATCGTCTATATTCACTTCATTAAGCGAACTGAACGTATGGTTAAGCTCCAGTGGTATTAAAATCTCCTTCTTGATAAATTGGTGATGGCTATAACCCACTATTTTGTCAATGAGTCTGGAAAGCAACAAATAATTGGTGTTGCAATATTCATAGTCTTCACCAGGTTCGAAGTTAGCCGGCAAATCAAGTGCGTATTCAAGGACATCCTTATCACCTTCCTGTGGATTATCCCAAAAACCAGGATGGTTGGTAAAAATAGGAAGGCCACTGCGGTGTTGCGCCATCAACCTTAAAGTGATTTTATCTGCATATTCAATTCTGCCCATAAGCTCCGGGAAGTAATCAGCGAGCGTTTTATCTAAAGACAAACGTTTATCATTGACTAATTTTGCTATAGAAACAGCGACATATAACTTGTTGATACTCCCAATTTTGAATAAGGCGTGTGGGTCGGCAGGTATTTTGTTTTCTCGGTCTTTCCAGCCAGCTGCATAAAATGCTGGTGGTTTGCCTGCTTCGTCTACATAAACAATCATGCCATCAAACCCATGACCAATGGCTTCATTTACTTGTTCTTGAACCGTATCGGGTAATGGTAATATCCAAGCCTTAACCAATATCCACGGGACGAAGAACAACGAGGATATACTCGCCATAATAAATACTATTCTTAGTATTCGTTTTGTTTGTTTTTTTATCATACTGTCATATTTTTTTAGGACGGTGCACTTTTAAATTGCTCATAACTATAAGGATATGAAATCGTTTTAATATTTTATCACTAAAATTAAACGACTTAAGTTTATTTTTTATCAACAGACGATTTATTGTAGATTACAGGCATTTGTCCTTTCCACTTCTTCCATAAATCATCATCGCTTATTAAATTAGCCATAAAGTGCCCAACATTAATACGACTGATTTTACCTGCATTAAAAATAGCGCTTTTGGTAGGCGAAGGGTGTATTTCGTAATCGGTAACTTCATTTTCATTTGTTAGCCCATCTGGTCTAACAGCAGTCCATTCTATACATTCATTGTTCTGTCCGATTTTAGTTCGTAAATAATCTGCTGCTGTTTCGTTATCTACATGTGGCGGTAAAAGTAAACGAAGAAGGGCAATAACACATTTTTGTGCAAATGATATCGGTTCATTTAAGTCACGATTGCGATTACCTGTAGTATTCATCAAAACAAATCGTACAGCTTGCTCTGGTTTATTAGCTTTTATGGCATCACATAGTCTGCGCGTAGCATCTGTAACCAATTTCCTAGGCTGCCCATAGATACCTTTCCAGGTTAGATTATGACCAAGACACGATACAATGGCCTGACAATCCCGACTATATTCGCTCATTTCCCTGTCACTTAACTCTAAAATACTTGCAGAGATGATTTGAAAGTTGTCATTATTTCTCCATGATTCTGGCAACTTTTCCGGAGACCTTACAATTGCTTTAACTTTATGCTTTTGAATGAGAAGTTGTTCAACCAAATGTCTTCCTGTTGCGCCACTTGCACCTACTACTAAAACTGTCATATTATTTTTATCTATTTATTTTTTCAAAATACTTATTTGCTGTTCTGCTTTGTTGAATTTCCATTTAAGTCCAAACAAAGGTCTTAAGACATTTACCCTTCTAATGATGAATTCATAAATGAGATAACAAAAACTACCAGTAAAAGCTACTACAGCTATGAATTTTAGCATGGGATGTATCGCCAAAGGTAAGATAATCGAGGCTCCTACATACAATCCAATCATATGGATTATATAAACTGGATAAGCAGCTTGACTTAAGTAGCTCAGTAAAGTGCTAGGTTTATTTAGATATTTATAACTAAAGCCGAAAACCCCAAATATCCAACAGTTCGATTCGATAGCCATGAGATATCCTGGTGTTATGGTTTCAAATACAAATAATCGAATGGCATATAAAATTCCCGCTAGGCCTATATACAACCATCGCCATTTTAAAACCGTTTGCCAGAATTCTTTCCCGCTATAAACCAGAAGAAAACCAAAAAAGAAGGCAATAAAACCTAGAATAAATCCGTGCCAAGTCTGAGCATACATTTCAAATAACCGAGGCTTAACTAAAACAGCTTCCAATATAAAAAAGACAGTTATTGATAAGGGACCAATGGGATGCTTCATTAGCGATGATAATCCTTTCCTGAATCTGCCTTCCTCATGTTTCTTTAAATAGAAAAAAAGAGGCAACAGCACTATCACATAAACAAAAATATTCCCTAAAAACCACAAATGACCCATATGTGGATAATAACTCAAAGGCATATTGTAGTAGTCTTGAAAAATATACATATGTAAAGGCGTTATAGCAATAATCCCAAAGATGAATGGTAATAGGATTCGCTTTGAACGCTCAACAAGCAATTGTTTCCAATTTCGCTTTTTTAAGGCAAAATAAAGTCCCATACCAGATACATAAAATAAAAGTGGAATTCGCCAGACGTTAAGCATAGTCATTGGTGTCCATAAATCTTCAATAGGTTCGTCGTTTCTTATAAAACCAATAAACATGGCCCATGGTTGGAATATTATGGCTATATGATAGATCAATAATAGACCAATAGCAATTATGCGAAGCCAATCAATATCGTGTCTTCTTTCTGTTGTCATTTGAATGGTGTTTTTCATCTAATTACTGTAACATCATAGCAATAACTGGACGCGTTTTCTCTATTTCGGTTAAATCAATCTGCATGCCAATTGGCTCGAATTGTAGTTGGAGCATTTCATAGAATGGCTTAATTTCGTCAAAAGGTACCATTACAGTTTCTCTAGGTGTAGCATCAAAGTTATTTCGAATCGTTTTATCTGCTTTGGCGTCTATAAGCATTTGCACAATTTCAACACGACAAAAGAAAGCGGCAGCATGCAAAGCTGTAGATCCATCATTGTTTTTAATAGATAAATCTGCACCAGCATCTATCAATGCTTGAGCTATATCATTTTTGCCAAAAGAGGCTGCAGAAATCAAAGGCGTCGAACCACTCATGGCTTCTTTTTCGTTAATATCTGTATGTGCTTTAATATGTTGTTTAACAACCTCAAGGTTTCCAGATAGTACTGCTGCATTAATATTCATTTCTGGTTTTGCTATTAATGTCCCAGTATTGGTGCTTGTATCTGATTTTGAATTCTTATCAGACTGTGCACAAGCATTTGTTAGCAAAAAGGCAACGAATGAAATGATTAACAAGGTTTGCATTGCATTAATTTTTAATGTTTTCATGATTTTAATTTTTAGGTTTAGTTTTTTTATTTTTGATTATACAAAGGTGAGGTTAAAGAAAATGCAGTACATATGAGCTATGCGGCTAAATATGTAAAGTTTGAAAAAACAATAAAAACTATGATGCAGGAGTATAAATTATGACGCAAATTCTAATAAATTCACCAATATGTGAACGCACATATCACATGTATGTGTATAAATTGTTCTAATTTAGGCGGAGTATATAAGAGTATGTCACACGAACCAAATATTGAAGATAGTTTTATTGACCAGATAGAAACCATTATTCTAGAGAATCTTTGTAATGAACAATTTGGGGTTTCTGAACTTGCAGAAACCATGAACATGAGTCGTTCTAACTTGCTCAGAAAAATAAAGAAAACTACTGCACTCTCGGCAAGTCAATTTATTCGTCAGGTACGTTTAAAAAAGAGTATGCAAATGCTCCAAGAAACGCAATTAACAGTTTCTGAGATTTCATATCAGGTTGGCTTTGGAAGTATATCTTATTTTATTAAATGCTTTCGAGAGTATTATGGGCATCCACCTGGAGAGGTTGGAAAAGGGACATTGGTAGAAGAAAAAGAACCTGTTCAAACTCATTATTTTAAACGACATCAAAGACAAATAATTGCTACATCTACATTATTCTTAGTACTAGTAATATCATTTTTTATTTTCAGTAAAAAAGAAACAACTAAGGCTGTAGAAATTGAAAAGTCTATAGCGGTCTTACCTTTCAAAAATGAGAGCAATAATTCTTCAAACCTATATTTTGTTAATGGGCTTATGGAATCGGCCTTAAACAACCTTCAGAAAATAGAAGATTTACGGGTAATTAGTAGAACCTCGGTAGAGAAATACAGGCATACGAATAAGAGCATCCCTGAGATAGCCGAAGAACTGGATGTAAACTATCTCGTAGAAGGTAGTGGACAGCGTGTTGGAGATCGGGTTTTATTGAATATCCAATTGATAGACGCTTCAACGGATACTCCAATTTGGGTGAAGCAGTATAATCAAAAAGTTGTGGATGTGTTTGATTTACAAAATGAGGTGGCTAAGAAAATTGCTGATGCTATTAAGGCAAAGGTAACGGCTTTTGAAATGGAACAAATTGATAAAAAACCTACTGAGAACTTATTAGCTTATGATTATTACCTCCAAGCTCTTGATCCGTATAATACAAGAACAATGGAAGGATTAGAGGAAGCCATTTCACTATTTGAAAAGGCAGTTGAGGAAGATTCACAATTTGCGCTAGCCTATGCTTACATTGCTTTTTCATATTACTATATCGACTTATTCCAAAAGCAAAAACAATATACAGAGCTAATTAACAATAATGCAGATAAGGCTTTGTTATATAATGCTAAATCTGCCGAAAGTCTTATCGCAAAGGCAGTATATTACATGCATATCAAGGAGTATAGATTAGCACTGCCCCATCTGGAGAAGGCACTGGAATACAACCCTAATTCATCAGCTGTGGTTAATATGCTTTCTAGTTTATATGCCAATTACATTCCCAATACCGCAAAATATCTAACCTATGCCTTAAAAGGAATACAACTCGATATTGCTGCCAATGATTCCATTACCAAAAGTTATATCTATTTAAACCTAAGTAATGCGCTTATCCAAAATGGTTTTACTGAAGAAGCGAGCAAGTATATTGATGAGTCCCTAAATTATAGTCCCAATAATTATTTTGCTCCATATGTAAAAGCCTATATCCTGTATGCTAGACATAGAGATATTGAGCAAACTAAAAAAGCATTAATGTTAGAGTTACAAAAGGATACTACGCGTCTCGATATCCTACAAGAAGTGGCGAAATTGCATTATTATCAAGAGGATTATGATACAGCGTTTCTATATTATGAAAAGTTTGTTGAAGCTAGAATAGAATCCGATTTAGATATTTATCCTCATGAAGATATCAAGATTGGTTTGGTCTATGAAAAGATGGGATTAGATGAAAAGGCTTCTGAATTTTTTACTTCATATGCTGACTTTTGCGAAAATGATGAATCTATCTACAAGTCAGTTAGTGTTGCAGCGCTATATGCACATGAAGGTAAAATTGACGAAGCCATTGAGCAACTTAAGGTTTTTGCAACGAAAAGTAATTATCAATATTGGCTATTGTTATTTATGAAAATGGATCCAGTTTTTAAACCGCTAAAAAATCATCCAGAGTTTAATAACGTTATGCAAAAGATTGACGAACGCTTTTGGGAAAATCACTCGCAACTGAAAAACACACTAGAGGATCAAGGACTAATTAAATAGTGTATTTACTATAGCCACCTGTAAATACGAGATATTTTTTTATGTCCAAGGTAAAAAAATCAATAATTCAATATCAGAATGTTTTTTTGGTTAATTGAATTTCAGCATACTCTAAGCGTTTATCAGTTTAATATTTCGCTTTAAAACCACAAAAACTAAAACCGATAACACTCCAAAAAAAGAAAAGCCAATAAATAAGGGTAAGACAGAATCGATTACGAAACTCCCAATATAATTTGCTATGGGTACGGCCAAAACGGTTGATATAAATCCATTTATAGCAGCGCCAATACCAGCAATATGTCCTAAAGGTTGCATCGCTAAGGCTCTCAAGTTTCCGAAGAGAAAACCAACTGCAAAGAACTGCATCGCAAAAAACCCAATAAGTACCGCAATGCTCGGATTGTTTCCAGACCAAAACAAGATCACGTATAATAAGGAGATTGTGGCGTAAGCAATAGCAGATATATAAGCCATTCGCATCATACCGTATTTAACAACCAATACGCTGTTTAAATATGTGGCTAATCCTACCGAAACTGCTAGACTTGCAAATATATAGGGAAACATATCTGCAAGATTGTATTGGACTTGAAATATCTGCTGAGATGTACTTAAATATACCATAAACGATCCGGTGATGAATGCGGATACAAAGGTAAAGGCAACAGCTTCCTTATATTTAAAAAACTCGCATACGCCATCTATAAATAAATGTGAGGTGAATGTAATACGCTTTTCCTTTGGAAGTGTTTCATCTTGTCGAAACCAAAACCATAGCATGACTAGAAACCCAAACATGATATTGAAGTAAAATATAGATTCCCAATTGAAAAAAGTCATTAAGAATTGCCCTAAGGTAGGTGCTACCACGGGAACCAAGATAAAGAACATAACGACAATAGATAAAATTTTAGCCATATAATCGCCACTATATCGATCTCGAATCATGGATATACTAAGACTTCGTGGAGAGGAAAGTCCGATGCCCTGGAGAATTCGTCCAAGTATCATAATTTCGAAATTTTTTGTCGACACACAGATAAAACTGGCTATAAAAAACACAGCAAATCCGAAGAATACGATAGGCTTTCTTCCAAAACTATCCGATAAAGGCCCAAAAATAAGCTGTCCGAAACCTAAACCCAGAAATATCATAGTAATCATTAGTTGATTATCACTGGTTTCAGTCACGCCAAATGCATCGCCAATTTCAGGCAAAGCAGGGAGTAAGGCATCTATAGAAAGCGCTACGATGGACATTAATGATGCCATTAATGCTACGAACTCAAACTGTAACTTGTGCTGTGTTTTTTGCATCTGGCAAAAATAAGCTAATTATGCCGAGTAAAACACCATATATTTAAATACAATACACTTTTTTAGTAGGCTCGAAATAACCGTAATTCGCTATTTAAAAACTTATATTTGCCATTATTCAAAGACTTAAGCTATGCCATTTAAAAAATTGATCGAACCCCTTGATGATGCCTTAAAAGTTAATGGGCTAGAAGCCCCTAATAAGTTGCAGCAAAAAGTTTTATCTAGAATTAAAGGAGGGAGTTCTTTGTTTATAGTCGCTCCTAAAGGTTCTGGGAAAACGATGACGCTTGTAATAAGTGTGATTCAAAAATTAAAAAAGGCTTTTGAGGACGCCCCAAGAGCACTGATATTTGTTAAAGACAAGCAAGCTGCTTTGGAGTTAGAGGAGCTTTTTAACACCTATAAACGTTGTACGGATTTAAGGGTGTATTCTGCATACGATGAGCATAACATAGATACCCAACGTGATGAGATTTATATTGGAACAGACATCGTTATTGCAACACCAAAACGGTTGAATAAAATATTCTTTTTGAACGGTATTAATTTGAACCAATTGCAAATGTGTATTGTAGAGGATGCTGAATTTCTATTTAGAAATGAAAATTTCGCCGAGGTTAACAGAACGCCACAGAGTATTGGGAAATGTCAATATTTAATATTCACATCACATTTTGATACCCGATTTGAGCGCTGGAGAGAGTCTTTTATGTACAATGCGCAGATGGTAAAAGTTTAAACCTGAGTTTTACTAATATTCAAAATTTAACAGCTTTAATTTCAACAACAAATAATTCTTTTCATATCCTGCAAGGTTTTCAAAACCTTGTAGGATTTTAATAAGTAAAACGTTAAACAAACTTTTTTGCAGATCTCATGAATTTTGACGCATTTACAATTTTGATGCGCTTTATTATCATTAAATTTTATTCCCATTAAAAAAAGATTTATTTTTAATGCAAAGATAAATTAATGGAAAAATTACTAAGGATTATAGGTGCTGCATGGGGAGCAAAAAAAATAGGGGGTGGTAAATGCGGATGCATTGGTACCGTGTTTGTTTTTATAATTCTCTACTGGTTGTTAGGCTACGTGTTTAACGTGCTGTAGTTACTATTTTACTCAAGGGTCAGTTTTAAGGATTTTCTGTTTCTAGGCAATGAATCTATTACTGATACATTCAAATTAATTAAGGGCTCTATTTTATATAGCCCTTTTTGATGCGGTGCATTTTCTATAATGTAAATATGATTAAGAATAGTATCATATTCAACTTCTAGTTTACCTAATTGAATATTCTTATTGTAAAGTTCTATTACCAAATCATTGGATTTAATTGTAACACGCCATGCCTGTGCATCATCCCACACGCTTCGCCCTAAAGAATCAACCTCTACCTGTGCTGATAAGTAGAGGCTGTCCAAAGTATTGTTATTATCAAAATCGAAAGCTATTCCTTTCTTTAAATTATAAGGCATTATAGGTGCTTTCAAAATGTCCTTTTCAGCTAAAATGTCATCTTCTAAACCATCGCTATATTGTTGTTTAAGGTTATTGCAAGAAAAACATAGGCAAATGGATAGTATAAATAAAATAGCTTTTAATGGTTTCATATCATCAAATCTTAAGGGTTTATTTTTCCATGTTGACTAATATCTGGTTCGTCACCTGTAATAGCACTCAATCCCATTTTTAATATTGTAGTGAAAGTATTGTGCTTTGGCTCCCAATAATAGGCTTCAATAGGGGTGACCTTAATGGCTGAAAGATTAGGGTCTTGAACACCATCAAACCACATATCATCGCTTTTTCCATAGAAATCTTCCAACACAGACTGATCTGTAACAATTTCAGCATCCGCATAAACTTTCATAAATGAATAATCACTTGGCTTTGAATAGATGAGCATAATGTTACTGTCAGCTTTTATATGAGCATTATGTGTGCTGTCTTTGCCACTTAAAAACCAAATGCAGCCTTGGTCATCTACTTTTTTTGTGCTCATAGGAATCGCGTGAAAGGGTTTACTCCCTAATTGTGTTGCCATCATAGTGAAGTCGATATCTTCTGCTAATTCCTTAATTTTTTTAATGGCGTTATCATCGAATAAGTTTGTATTGTTCATAGTTTTATTTTTTTTATAAAGTTACATCAAGAATAGAATTTCATTTTGCTCATTTCATGGGAATTTTAACTCTTTAAAAAATGTAGAAAGATTTATTGAATAAAGCTTAACTAGACCTCCTGTTAAACCCATCTTAAAAAAATAATCTCTTTACAGCCATATGACTATCTTTAGATTTAAATAAAATACATGCTTATGAATTTCAAATTTTTACATCCTATGCTTATGGGTATATTAATAATTCAGACTGCTTTTGCACAAGAGTTAACCTTTGAAGATTATAATCCGAATTCATCTCTAGTAGTTCCAGGCAAGATTATAAACAAAGCGAAATATCCATTTATAGATATACATGGGCACCAGTACCGAATGCCTACCCAAAACCTGTCGCCAGTAATTGCCGCTATGGATACCTTAAATATGGGTATTATGGTAAATTTGAGTGGGCGCTCTGGTGAGGATTTAAGAAAGTCAGTTAAAAATATAGCGGATCACTATCCCAACCGTTTTGTAGTTTTTGCCAATATTAATTTTGATGGCGCTGGAGCAGTAGGTTGGATCGATAAAACAGTCAATCAACTTAGAGCAGATGTTGAAAATGGGGCACGGGGCTTAAAAGTTTACAAGAGCTTGGGCATGTATAGTAAAGATGTGGAAGGTAAGCGGTTGGCCATTGATGATTCCCGATTAGATCCCATTTGGAAGGCCTGCGGTGATATGGGAATCCCCGTTCTGATTCATTCAGCAGATCCAAAGTTGTTTTGGGCTGATTTTGATGGTGATAACGAGCGTTGGTTAGAACTCAGAACCCATCCGCGTAGAAAACGGGGTGCGACCAATCCGGCACCTTGGGAGCAGATTATTGCCGAACAACACAACATATTTAAAAAGCATCCAAAAACAACTTTTATAAATGCACATATGGGTTGGTACGCTAACGACTTAAAAACCTTAGGAAATCTGTTAGATGCTATGCCAAATATGAATGTTGGGATTGGTGCTATCATTGCCGAATTGGGAAGGCAACCACGCTACGCGAGGGCTTTTTTTGTTAAATATCAGGATCGCATTCTGTTTGGAAAAGATAGTTGGAAACCCGAGGAACTCCCTACCTATTTTAGAGTCCTTGAGAGTGATGATGAGTATTTTCCATATCATAAAAAATACCACGCGTTTTGGGCCATGTATGGTTTAAATTTGCCAGATGCTATTTTAAAGAAAGTTTACTACAAAAATGCGCTTCGTATTGTGCCAGGACTAGATAAAACCTTGTTTCCTAAATAATTATGACTTAATTTTAAGGTGTAGGCATAAAAAATAAATCTTTTTATTATGAAATTTATATCAACCATCTTGCTATTTTTAATCGTCAGTGGGGTATGGGCGCAGTCCCCCAAACTTGAAAGAAGTCTTAAAGAAGTCACGTTCTCGAGGAGAGGTTATGAACTCGGTTTTCAACATGGGAAACTACTAAAGATTGAAATTGACGATTTGGTTACAAAATGGAAAATGAATACCACAAAAGCTTTTGGAAAAGATGCTGATATCATCCTGAAAGAATTTTTTAAATATGCCAATTTTACGGATGCTATTAAAAAATGGACACCAGATCTTTTTAAAGAAATTGAAGGTATAGCAAATGGGTCTAAACAGCGTTTTAATGATATTTTAGTTTTGAATTTATTAGATGAATTCTGGGTGTATATAGATCAGTTATATAACCATCACTGTACAGATATTGGCGTGGCTTCAATACATGGAAGTCCTAGTTATGTCGCTCAAAATATGGATATTGAAAGCTATACCGATGGTTATCAAACTTTGGTTAGACTAGAGAAAACTAATGAGAGCCCGGAACAGCTTATATTAACCCACCCTGGCCTAATAGCATTAAATGGTATGAATGAAACAGGTGTTGGTGTTGTGGTGAATACCATTATGCAATTAAGTGCATCCACAGCAGGGCTACCCGTCGCCTTTATAGTTAGAAAAATTATTGATAGTACTGATAAGGATGATTTATTAGAATTTTTGACTTCCGTAAATCATGCATCTGGGCAGAATTATATCGTAGGGATTCGTGGTGAGGTTTTCGATTTTGAAGCATCAGCAAACCAAGTGATACAGTATAATCCAAAAAATGAAAACGGTACGGTGTATCACACCAATCATCCCATTGTGAACAATGATTTAAAACCATGGTACAACCAGTTTAATCCCAACCTAGAGGCGGACGAAAAGCCACATTCAAACAATAGTTATATCAGATTATCTGCTGTTAAAAAACATGTTATTGATAAAATGAAAATCACAGAAGAAGACATTAAAAATGCCTTACGCTCTAAAGATGATACAATGAATCCCGTCTGCCGATCGAACCAAAACAATGGTAGAGTATTTACATTTGCATCTACAATTATGTCCTTAAGCGGAAAACCATATTTAAAAATCACAGCTGGTCCGCCTGACGAATCAGAGTACAAACGAATTGATTTTACTTCAGAATAATTTTTTCCTATAATGGAATATTACCATGCTTACGCTTGGGTCTATCTACTTTTTTATCCTTTAACATCGAGAATGCCTTTATGAGTTTACGGCGTGTATTTTTTGGTAGAATCACTTCATCTATAAAGCCACGTCTTGCCGCACGATAGGGGTTTGCGAATTTTTCAGCATACTCCGCTTCTTTTTCTGCAAGTTTTTCTATGGGGTTTTCAGCTTCAGAAATTTCTTTTTTAAAGATGATTTCACTCGCACCCTTAGCACCCATTACCGCTATTTCTGCTCCTGGCCAGGCGTAATTTAAATCGGCTCCAATATGTTTGGAATTCATCACATCGTAGGCACCACCATAGGCTTTTCGTGTAATTACGGTCACTCTAGGTACGGTAGCTTCACTTAAAGCGTACAATAGTTTTGCACCATGGACAATAATACCATTCCATTCCTGATCTGTGCCCGGTAAAAATCCTGGAACATCGACCAGTACTAATAAGGGGATATTAAAGCAATCGCAGAACCGTGTAAAACGTGCTGCTTTTTTAGAGCTATTCACATCTAGAACACCAGCTAAAAATTGCGGTTGATTCGCAACAATGCCAATACTGCGTCCGCCTAAGCGGGCAAAACCAACAATAATATTTTCAGCGAAATCCTTGTGGATTTCATAAAAGGAATCCTCATCGATAATACCACCAATAACCTGGTGCATGTCATAGGGTTTATTGGGGTTATCTGGAACTATATCAGTTAGGACGTCTCTTATTTCATCTTGTAACTTAAAGTCAAGTTGTTTTGGAGGTTCCGTGTTGTTTTGCGGCAAATAGCTAATGAGTTTTTTAACATCTTCCAAACACTCTACATCATTGACAGATGTTTTATGCGCCACACCAGATTTTGAAGCATGCGTGAAGGCACCACCCAATTCCTCACTTGTTACGGTTTCGTTTGTGACGGTTTTAACGACGTTGGGACCGGTAACAAACATATAACTGGTGTTTTCTACCATCATAGTGAAATCGGTCATAGCAGGAGAGTACACAGCACCTCCTGCGCAAGGCCCCATGATTGCTGAGATTTGAGGGATAACTCCCGACGCTTGAACATTTCTAAAGAAAATATCAGCATATCCTCCTAGCGATCTTACACCTTCCTGTATCCTTGCTCCACCTGAATCGTTAAGACCAATAATGGGTGCACCAACTTTTAAAGCTAAGTCCATAATTTTACAAATTTTTTCGGCATGGGTTTCAGATAAAGCGCCACCGAACACGGTAAAATCCTGTGCGTATATATAAACCAATCGTCCGTTAACCGTACCATATCCAGTGATGACGCCATCACCGAAATAGATGTCATTCTCCATTCCAAAATCGGTAGTTCTATGGGTGACCAAAACACCAATTTCTTCAAAAGACCCTTCATCCATTAAATAATTAACCCGTTCTCTTGCTGTTAATTTTTTCTTGGCATGTTGTTTCTCAATACGTTTTTCACCACCACCTAAATGCGCTAAGGCGATACGTTCGTTTAACTTATCTATTTTTGAGTTCATTTTAGTCTGGTTTAATTAGGCGTGCGCAACAGTTTCTGGTCTTCTAAGTACTGTTTCAATGCGATTAGCGCTGCAATTTTAGCTTCGTTTTCAGTTTCTTCTTTTAAAGCTTCTGGCGAATAATATTTTTTAACAAAGTGAGTATCGAAATTCCCGGAACGAAAAGCCTCGTGTTCACACACATATTTTCCAAATAGCAAGGTGGTTTGAACGCCAGAAACATGATATTCGTTTATAGCTTTGATCATGAGCTGAATGGCTTCTTCCCGAGTTTTACCATAAGTTATAAGTTTAGAAAGCATAGGGTCATAATAAATAGGAATATCCATGCCTTCTTCAAACCCATTATCAACGCGAATGCCTTCTCCAACCGGTAATTTATAAATGTCTAAATGGCCAACACTTGGAAGGAAATCGTTCAACGGATCTTCTGCATAAACCCGTAATTCTAGGGCATGACCATGGATTTTTAGATCCTCTTGTTTTAGTTGAAGTGCTTCTCCGCGGGCGACTTTAATCTGAAGCTCGACCAAGTCAACACCAGTAATCAGTTCCGTTACAGGATGCTCCACTTGAAGTCTGGTGTTCATTTCCAGGAAATAGAAATTCAAATCTTCATCTAAAAGAAATTCAACCGTTCCGGCTCCTAAATAATCGCAAGCTTTAGCCACTTTAATGGCAGCTTCACCCATTTCGACACGCAATGCTGGCGTAAGAACAGAAGATGGCGCTTCTTCAACTACTTTTTGATGACGTCTTTGAATACTGCATTCCCGTTCGAAAAAATGCAAGGTATTCCCATGGCTATCTGCCATGACTTGAATTTCAATATGTCTTGGTGAAGACACATATTTTTCTATAAAAACAGAGCCATCTCCAAAAGCAGAGGTTGCTTCGCTAATGGCACGCGCCATTTGAGATTGTAAATCACTTTCTTTTTCAACAATACGCATCCCTTTTCCACCGCCGCCAGCCGAAGCTTTAATTAAGATAGGGAAACCAATTTCTTTAGCGATATCCTTTGCTTTTTCAAAATCTGTTATGGCTTTGTCAATACCTGGTACCATGGGAATATTATAATGGCTCACAGCCTCTTTAGCTGCAAGCTTACTGCCCATAATTTTTATTGCTTTTGAGCGCGGTCCAATAAAAATGATATTATTGTCCTCACACAATTCTGCGAAATCGGCATTTTCACTTAAAAATCCATAGCCTGGATGAATGGCATCTACATGAAGATTTTTTGCAACTTCTATAATTTTATCACCCCGCAAATAGGATTGATTTGATGGTGGCTCGCCAATGCAAACGGCCTCATCTGCAAATTTTACATGCGGTGCGTTCCGGTCCGCAGTAGAAAAAACAGCCACCGTTTTTATGCCCATTTTCTGAGCCGTTTTCATAACTCTTATAGCTATCTCGCCTCTATTGGCTACTAGTATCTTTTTCATAAATTATTCAAACTCAATTAACAATTGATTTTTTTCTACAGCATCTCCTTTACCAGCAGTAATAGATTTGATAACACCGTCTCTTGGAGAGGTAATAATATTTTCCATTTTCATGGCTTCAAGTATTAATAGCGTATCATCTTCTTTAACATCTTGTCCAATTTTAACGTTAATATCTAATATTAAACCGGGCATGGGGGCTTTAATTTTATTGACATGCTTGGTGCTTCCTATAGCAAATCCCATATCCTTTATTAAAACATCTAGATCATTGATTATATTGATGTTATATGTCGTATTGTTAACCTTTATTTTATATGATTTTTTAATAAAATCGCTGTCTTCTATTAAAACGTCATAAGATTTATTATTGTGAAGAACATGACGTTCAGATTCAGAAACACGTAAGGTGTCTAGATTTGAAATATCATCATCAGATAAATCGAAATGAAAGGTGTCATTTACATTTGCCTTAAAGCTTTTGCTCATAGATGTATTAATTAATTGAACGTAAATATAATAATTTATTATGCCATTTTCATAAGCATTTATCGCTGTATCAAAATGAAGTAATCGTGTAAATTTGGCAGCAAAATTATTCTTAGAATATGAGCATTATCATTATTTAAAATTAGATTGCTCTTGATGTTGTTTGATGGCTTTTCGAGATAATAAAACACCGATGAATAAAGATACGAACGCACCTATCCAAATACCTGGAATGAAATCGATAAAAAGGAAAAAGTTATAAGTTCCGTGAAACAGAGCTGCCAGTAGTAGACCAAATAGATTTAGACCAATTCTATTTTTTGAAAATTTAGCTTTACCCATATAATAGCCCATTAAAATACCAAAGGTGGCATGTGCAGGTACTGCTGTAAATGCTCTTAGCAAGGCTACTTGATAGCCACCTTCAATCACATAAAAAATGTTCTCCGTAATCGCAAATCCCATGGAAACCATAACCGCGTAAACAATGCCATCAAAAGGTTCATTAAAGGCTTTGTTTTTCTGGGCGTAATACCTAACAATAATATATTTGCTAAACTCTTCGGTAAGCCCAACGACGAAAAAAGCTTTTATAAATTGCTGAAAAATACTGGTTTTATTAGGAAGTGGTAGTATAATATCAAAACCATAATAGAGCATGGTGGTGATCATGATACTCACAATGGCCCCTAAAAGGAAATTCGCTAATAGCAAGCGCTTGGGTTCTTTTTCATATTTATCCTTATAATTGATGAAGAGGATTATAAGGATTACCGGTGTGGCAGCTAATAAGATTAAATTCATTTATAGGAATTAAGATGACTTGGAGGCGTGAATGATATTTTGAAGGACACTTTGGTAATAGTCTTTGTTTGATGGAACAAAGTGGTTATCATTTCCTATATGGTTAATCAGTGCTTGAAATTTGTCGAAGGACACCAGTTTCAATGCTGCTACCTCATCTTCCTGTGGGATTAATTTTGATAGAGGGACTTTTAAAATGGAGATAAAGGTATGATGGAATTCGTTATCAAAAATGGTATTATCATAACTTTGAGTACACTTAAAAACACCGATTTTTTTTAAATCATTTTCATTAATGTCTATCCCAATTTCTTCCTTGGTTTCCCTAATCGCGCCTTCGATGATGCTTTCGCCAGAATCAATATGACCGGCAATAGAAACATCCCAGAGGAGTGGGCAAATGACTTTTGATGCCGCCCTTTGCGATAGTAAAATCTTGTTATCAAGTGTATAAAACCAAATATGAGCCGTATTGTGATAGTAACCTTTTTGGTGAATGATAGACTTTAACGCTGACCTACCCGTTGATTCCCCATGCTCTGTAACAATATCAATTAATTCATCCATTTAAGTTGTTTTTAGAACAGCAGCGATGCATGTAATAAGGTTGTCAAAATCACTTTCAGTATTGAATAGGTGGCAGGAAATCCTTATATATTTTCCGCGAATAGAAACATAGATCTTCTGTTTTTCCAGTTCATTTTTTAAATAATTGACATCCAATCCAATTGGTAGCTCAATACCAAAGAGATGATGGGTACGATACCTTGAATTTTCGATGGTACAACCCAAGTTTTCTAATTTTAAAACGGCCTGAGATGAAATAGATTTACAATACTCTTGAATCGCTTGGGGTGTCCAGTCTAAAACCTGTTTTAATGCTGCAATCTGCATTTTAACATATATAAAATTACCGCACTCACCCACATTATATCGGTTTGCTAAAGGTTTGTATTGGGATTCATAATTGGTTAATCCTGCGAAATTCTCACTATCTTCTCTATTGTACCAGTTTTCTTCAATAGGTGATCCGTTTTCAAAATATTTACCATAATACGCATAAGCACAACCATAAGGCCCAAAGAGCCATTTATAGCCTGCGCAAATAAGGGCATCTGGTTTTATGTCTTTGACCGAAAAGGGCAATGCACCTACAGATTGTGAACCATCAATAATTAGCAACGCCTTGTGAGCGGTTGCTTTTTTTCTAATCACTTTTAAATCAAAAAGCATCCCATTAGTCCAGTGAATATGACCCATGGCGACAACGGCTGTTTTGCTGGTTATCGCTGCTAAGATGGCTTCATTTAAACGTTTTCCTTTAAGGTTGCCAGATTGTGGGATACTCACCGTTTTTAAAGTAGCACCATATTTTGTTGCTAATTTTTGCCACACATAGACATTGCTGGGAAATTGCTCGTCTACGATTAGAATTTCATCTTCAGGTTTTAACCTAATATTATTGGCAACGCTTGCCATACCATAAGACGCCGATGGGATTAAGGCTATTTGGTTATAATCGTCCGCTTCAATAAGTTCTGCAAATAGGGTTTTAAGTTCTTTAACTGGTTCAAAATAATCTGAAATAGAAATCGTAAACGCATGCTGCTTCTGTAACAGACCATTCAAGCCTGCTTCGTGAATGGCCTTAAACGATGGCGATTGACTCGCTATGTTTAAATAGGTAACATCCTTAGGGATATTGAATATATGCTTTTGATTATCTAGCAACATAGTTTAAACTA
Source organism: Changchengzhania lutea (assembly GCF_006974145.1). Classification (NCBI taxonomy): domain Bacteria; kingdom Pseudomonadati; phylum Bacteroidota; class Flavobacteriia; order Flavobacteriales; family Flavobacteriaceae; genus Changchengzhania; species Changchengzhania lutea. The sequence continues at coordinate 3,056,829 of NZ_CP039456.1, forward strand.
TTCAAAATAACTGAACGATTCGCCATCCTTAATATTTAATAGCGTTTCATAAATTAATTTAATCACATTTTCTACATCGTCCCTGTGCACCATTTCAACCGTGGTATGCATATAACGTAAAGGCAACGAAATTAGGGCAGAGGCAACCCCACCATTGCTATAAGCAAAAGCATCAGTATCTGTACCAGTGGCTCTTGACAAGGCAGAGCGCTGGAATGGAATCTTTTTATCTTCAGCAGTTTCTGTAATTAAATCGCGCAATTTTTGTTGTACAGCTGGGGCATACGCCACTACGGGACCTTTGCCAATTATTAAGTCACCTTGGGTTTTCTTTTCAATCATAGGTGTTGTCGTATCATGTGTCACATCGGTCACAATAGCGACATGGGGTTGAATGGTATGTGTAATCATTTCAGCGCCACGTAATCCGATTTCTTCTTGAACCGAATTGGTGACGTATAGTCCAAAGGGTAAGGTTTTTTTGTTTTCTTTTAACAAACGTGCCACCTGTGCTATCATAAATCCTCCCATACGATTATCTAAGGCGCGACACACAAATTTATCGCCATTCAATACATGAAATTCGTCAGGATAGGTAATAACGCATCCTACATGAACCCCCATTTTCTCAACTTCTTCCTTGTCTTTTGCACCCACATCAATGGTGATGTTGTCTGGTTTTGGCGCCTGTTCTTTTGATTTATCACGGGTATGGATTGCTGGCCAACCAAAGACACCTTTTACAATACCTTTTTTGGTATGAATATTTACAATTTTACTTGGTGCTATTTGATGATCGCTACCACCGTTTCTAATCACATAAATTAAGCCATTATCACTGATATAGTTGACATACCAGGATATTTCGTCGGCATGCCCTTCAATAACAACCTTATACTTTGCTTTAGGATTGATGACACCTACTGCAGTACCATAGGTGTCGGTAATAAACTCATCTACATATGGTTTTAAATACTCCATCCACAACTTTTGACCCGTCCACTCGTAACCTGTAGGTGCTGCGTTATTTAAATAGGATTCTAAAAATGTTAGTGATTTTTTATCAAGAATGCTTTTTTTAGCCATGAGATTGTAATTTATAGTTTTAGTCAATATAATTTTGACCATTAATAATTTGATGTATTTTGTAAAAATAACAGGATTTCTTTAGTTATTGACATAACTGAAATAATAATTTGTAACAAAGTTCACTATTTAAGTACTAATCAGCAATAACTCAATTTAAAGCACAAATCAACATGAAATATCCATAACTAAAACTTGATACCCAAGTGAAATGATTAAATGGATGTCGCATGTGACCAATAAAAAACAATACATATAAACACATGAAATTAATCATCAAAGATTTAACAAAAACCTATAAAAATGGTGTGAAAGCCATTGACAATTTAAACTTAGAAATAGGATCAGGAATGTTCGGTTTATTAGGGCCTAACGGTGCTGGTAAATCCTCTTTGATGCGTACCATTGCAACCTTACAAAGTGCCGATTCTGGTACGATTACGTTTGGTGATATTAATGTCATGGAAGATAAAATGGAACTTCGAAAAATTCTGGGCTACTTACCACAGTCTTTTGGTGTGTACCCAAAAATGTCCGCTGAGGATTTGTTAGATTATTTTGCCACCTTAAAAGGGATTAGCTCGAAGTCCGATCGGGCCAAAATAGTTGACGAGGTTCTTGAAATCACTAATTTATCTGATGTTCGAAAGAAAAATGTTTCTGGATATTCTGGTGGTATGAAACAACGTTTTGGTATTGCGCAATTGCTTTTGAATAATCCGAAGCTTATTATTGTAGATGAACCTACGGCAGGTTTGGACCCCGCAGAACGCCATCGGTTTTTAAATGTACTACGTGAAGTCGGCACCAATTGCACAGTCATATTTTCAACCCATATTGTTGAAGATGTTAAAGAACTTTGTAATGAGATGGCTATTTTAAATGGTGGTCGCATTTTAAAGCACACCACGCCAGTTGAAGCGACCAGTGAGATTAGTGGTAAAATATGGACCAAGGTTATTTCGAGAGACGAATTGGAGGCTATGGAGGCATCGTACAATATGCTATCATCCAACTATAATCAAGACAATACCTTAAACATTCGTGTTTACGCAGATGATAAACCAGCAGATGATTTTATTCAATCCACCCCGCAGTTAGATGATGTTTACTTTATTGCCTTAAAGCATGAAGAAATTGAAATCGTCTAATTAATCGAATAGCCAACACTAAAATCACGCACATGTTTACAACCATATATAAGCACGAACTAAAATACTGGTTTAAGAAACCCGCTTTTTACATCTATGCTGCCATCTTTTTTATTCTCGCGTTGTTCCTCTCTGCAGGAGCCGCTGGAATTTTTGATTTTTTAACTGTCACTACAGGTTCTGCCTTAATTGTAAATTCCCCCATAAGTGTCACGGGCATTTTAAATAGTCTTACCGTTTTTATATTCTTTTTGTTTCCGTCCATTATTGGGATGTCTATCTATCGGGATTTCAAAAGTGATATGCATACCATTTTATATTCCTACCCGTTCACAAAAGTAAACTACTTATTCGCTAAATTTTTTAGTGGGATTACGGTGGTTTCGATTATTGTATTAATCGTAGCTATAGGAACCATTATTGGTTTTAGATTACCAGGCACCAATGCATCCTTGGTTGGACCTTTTGATATCATGTCTTATGTTTCGGCTTACTTTGTATATGTGTTACCAAACATTCTACTATTTGGCGCCATCGTTTTTGCAGTGGTCACATTCACACGAAACGTCGCTGCCGGCTTTATAGTGGTCATTATATTAATGTTTGCCCAAGGACTTTTAGAAACCTTGTTTTCAGATCAAGATAATCGTTTCCTAACAGCCATTTTAGATCCTTTTGGATCTAGTGCATCAAACTATTACACACGGTATTGGACCATTGCAGAACAGAATGAATTGCACCTGCCAATAAAAGGTGTTATTCTTTACAACCGTTTATTATGGTTGGGAATAGCTTCAATTATTTTCGGAATGGTTTACAAACTATTTTCATTTAGTCAAAATGCCATGTCCCTAAACTTTAGAAAGCATACAGGTGTTCGTGCTACAAAATCTAATTTTGGTGGGATTACCAAAATTAATTTACCTAAAGTTCAATTTGATTATTCTTTCATTCAGAATTTAAAAACGACTTGGAAGCTCTCTAATGTAGATTTTAAATATATAATTAAGAGCTGGCCTTTTATCAGCATCGTTTTGGTTGGGCTTATTCTTATGCTCATTTCCTTATCTGAAATCGGAAATTTATTCGGTACAGCAACCCTTCCGGTTACTTGGAAAATGTTGGGTAACGGCGGCACCTTTGGCATTGCCATTATGGTATCCACGTTTCTGTATGCCGGTATGCTTGTGCATCGTGGTAAAATGGCTAATACCAGCCAATTGGTCGATACAACACCTGTGCCTAATTGGACGCTTTTATTATCAAAATTTGTGGCCTTATTAAAAATGCAATTTGTGTTACTTACAGTTATTTTGGTGTCTGGGATGCTTTTTCAAATATATAATGGGTATTATGATTTTGAATTGGGGCATTATTTTAAGGAGCTTTATATCATGCGGTTTTTGCAATTTGCTATTTGGGCCATGTTAGCATTGTTTATTCAATCTTTAATAAGGAATCCGTATTTAGGACTCTTCATTTTGTTGATCATTCTTATTGGTTTTCCGCTCATATTTTCATCACTGATAGAACAGGATATTTTTAAATTTAATCAAGGGCCATCGTTTAGATTTTCAGATATGAATGGATACGGGAATTCCTTACCTAAGTTTTTCGTTTATAAGCTGTATTGGTTTATTGCGGGTGTGGGCCTGTTAATTTTGGCAGGATTATTTCGGGTTAGGGGACTGCCTAATTCTTTTAAAGAACGCCTTTCAATTTTTAAAGACCGCTTTGTTGGACCAGCTAGAATGGGTTTTCTATTGGCATTAATTGCTTTTGTAACTATTGGCTCTACCATTTATTATAACGATAATATAGTTAATGAAAGTTTTACATCAAAAGAACGCGAGCAGCAAACGGTAGATTGGGAAAAGATATATAAAAAATATCAAAATGCCCCGCAACCAAGAATTGTAGCCGTGAAAGCAGCTATGAATATTTTCCCAAAGGCCTTGAATTTTGATGCTAGTGGGACATACACTTTGGTAAATAAAACCAATACGGTTATAGATAGTATTTTCTTAAATCACAATAATTATCCGAGTCATTTTAAATTTAACAAAGAAACCCATTTGGTTTCTGAGGATACGGTTTTTCATTTTGATATTTATCAACTGCAAAAAGGTTTACAACCTGGAGATACCTTAAAATTGGATTTCACGGTTAAGAACGAACCGAATACCTTATTAAAAGATAATTCGCCCGTTTTAGAGAATGGAACCTTCATTAATAATATGCAGATTTTTCCATCCTTGGGATACTCGGGTGGTGAACTGTCCGATGATGAAACCCGGAAAAAGTATGGTTTACCACCAAATGATTTAAAACCACATCCATCAGACTCAACCGCTTTAGGGAACCATTACATTTCTAAAGATGCCGATTGGATAGATTTTGAAGCTACGGTGAGCACCTCTGAAGATCAAATTGCCATCGCACCAGGATATTTGCAAAAAGAATGGACTGAGAATGGCCGTCGCTATTTTCATTATAAGATGGATAGTAAAATACTTAATTTTTATGCCTTTAATTCTGCGCGATACGCTGTTAAAAAAGATAAATGGAACGATGTGAATTTAGAAATCTACTATCATAAGCCACATACCTATAATCTGGAACGTATGATGGATGGCATGAAGGCGTCATTGGCGTATAACTCAGAAAATTTTAGCCCGTATCAACATAAACAGGCAAGAATTATTGAGTTTCCTAGAACTTCAGGGAGTTTTGCGCAGTCCTTTCCCAATACCATTCCGTTTTCGGAAGGTGTTGGTTTCATCGCCGATGTTGACGAAACTGAAGCAGGCGGTGTTGATTATCCTTTCGCTATTACGGTGCACGAAGTGGCACATCAATGGTGGGCGCACCAAGTGATAGGTGCAGATGTTTTAGGTGCTACGATGCTTTCTGAAAGTTTGTCAGAGTATGTGTCCCTTAAGGTCTTAGAGCATCAACAGGGAAAAAGCAAGATGCGTAAATTCCTTAAAAAGGCTTTAGATGATTACTTAACTAGCCGTTCTTTTGAGCGTAAACGCGAAAAACCGTTGATGTATAATGACGGACAAGGATATATACGCTATCAAAAAGGATCCTTGGTGTTTTATGCCATAAGCGATTATATTGGAGAAGATGTGTTGAAGAATGCGTTAAAACAGTATGTTGAAAAGGTGAAATTTCAAGAAGCACCCTATACAACCTCTATTGAAATGGTGGATTACATTCGTGAAGCGACTCCAGATTCCTTAAAATACACCATTAAAGATATGTTCGAAACCATAACGCTTTATAATAATCGCGTGGTTAACGTATCGTCGAAGGCATTGGACAATGGTAAATACGAGGTCGACATTGAATTTGAAGTGAGCAAATATAGAAATGATGATACGGGCAATAAATACTATGGAGAGAAAGTTGGTGACACGCTTTCTTATAAAACGGAATCGATGAGGCGCCCTTTGTTATCAGTACCATTGGCTGATTATATAGATATTGGTATTTTTGGAGAAGCTAATGACGATGATGATGACGATAAAGAAATAGAACTTTACTTAAAGAAGCATAAAATAACAGCAATCAATAATAAAGTGACTATTGTGGTTGATAAAAAACCGGTTGAAGTTGGTATCGACCCATACAACAAATTGATCGATACGAAATCCGATGACAATAGAAGGCGTTTGTAAGTTCCTTATATTACATTGAACTCATCTTGACTTTTTGTGTTTAACCGAAAATGAGATGAAATTTGTCCAGATTAGGCACTTTTTGAAAGGCATAGCATCGCTACGGATAAAAAAAGTAACGAAATATGGGCAGATTTCGGCCATTTTTTAGGAAATAGAAAAAGTCAAGATGAGTTCATTAATTAAAACTCACTGGTATCATTTTTGCTGGTGAGTTTTTGTTTTTAAACGAGTTCTTTATAAAGTGTCATTTAAAATTCACACAGAAATCACAATATTCATATAAAAACAAGTGTTATCGCTTTGTAAATTATTAATTTTGAAACCTAAATAGAAGGTTGTTTTTTATGAAGATATTATTGAAATATATTTTTCTAATTATCCCTATAATAACGTTTGCCCAGATTGATGAAATGGAGCAGGACTCCACTACAATAAAATATTTAATTATAGAAGGGGATTCGATGCCAAGAACCGCTATAAATTTAGACGAGGTCATGCTCTTGCATAAACTTAAGTTTGATAGTAAGAAAGACCGCATCCGTTATTTGATATTAAGACGAAAAACGATTAAAGTCTATCCCTATGCAAAAATGGCAGCAGATCGATTGGATTCATTAAATTCCAGACTGGCAACTTTAAAGCGAAAGCGCGATAAAAACAGATATACTAGAATGATGCAGAAGTATATTGAAGGTGAGTTTTCTGATGAATTAAAAAAGTTGTCCAGAACCGAAGGTCAAATTTTAATCAAGCTTATTCACAGGCAAACAGGTAAAACCACTTTTGAATTGGTAAAAGAGCTCCGCAACGGTTGGCGTGCCTTTTGGTTTAATACCACGGCCAGTATGTTTGATATTTCAATGAAAAGGGAATTCGATCCGTACCATGACAAGGAAGATTATCTTATTGAAGATATTCTGCAACGTAACTTCCAAAGCGGAAAACTGGAAAGACAAAAATCGGCTCTTGATTTGAATTTTTATGATTTGACCGATAAATGGTTATTCTCTAAAACGCAATAATGCGCATACAAACCCCTTTTGAAGAAAAACTTAATGCCATATCCCATGGCATCGGAATCCTTTTTGGAATTGTTGCCCTCATCATGCTCTTTGTCTATGAAGGTGAAAAAACATCTTGGAGTCTAGCAAGTGTTATTATTTATGGGTTTTCCATCATCATTTTATTTTCTGCATCCACCTTCTATCACGCTGTGAGAGATGAGAAACGGAAACACTATTTCAGAATTATTGATCATATAAGTATTTACATTCTCATCGCTGGTACGTACACGCCTGTGTGTTTAATTGCACTAGAACAAAGTTTAGGTTGGACACTCTTTTTTGTGGTTTGGGGTATTGCCGCCTTTGGTGTTATTTTAAAATTATTTTTCACAGGGCGCTTTGAATTTTTTTCAACGCTGTTATACTTAGTCATGGGCTGGCTTATTGTATTTGATTTTACAAACCTTTTAGATGTGATGGAGAGTCATGGAATTTTATTATTTTTTGCAGGAGGATTGGCTTACACCGTTGGCATTATATTTTATGCCGTTCAAAAAATACCTTATAATCATGTCATTTGGCATGTGTTTGTTTTGGCTGGGGCGATTTTTCATTTTTTAATGATTTTCTTTTACGTTATTTAACATGGTTAAAATTCACAAAGGATCTACCAGAACGGATTTTGAGATTATTGAAAAATTAGCAGACACTATTTGGCGCAATCACTACATTCCTCTAGTTGGAAAAGCACAAATAGATTATATGCTTGCTAAATACCAATCGGCTGAAGCTATCGAAAATCAAGTTGCTGATGGCTTTGAGTATTACGTGCTCAATTACAGTAAGATACCTGTAGGATATATAGCTATCAAACAAGAAACTAACAGTCTTTTTTTAAGTAAAATTTATGTTTTAAAAACTTTTCGAGGTAAGAAAATTGGTAAAAGCGCTATGGACTTTATTGAAGAAAAAGCTAAAGCTTATCATTTAAATGCCATCCGGTTGACGGTAAATATTCATAATGCCGATGCTATCGCAGCATATGAAAAATTAGGTTTTGTAAACATTGGGCCTTTGGTTACAGATATTGGAAATGGTTTTGTTATGGATGATTATGAGATGCAGAAAAAATTTAAATAGAAACCGTCATTACGAGGAGCAAAGCGACGTGGTAATCTTTTTTAAATTGAAATTAGAATTAAAAATTAAACAGATTGCTTCTCTAAGTTCGCAATGACGTTTACCCCTCAATAACCTCTTTATACTCCTCAAAAAAAGCTTCAAACAGATTCATTTTGTCATTGAAAAATACCATCACATCGCGCCAGGTATTTTTATTATGAATAGACACTTTTTGTTCTAACGGTACATAAATTCGAGAGATTTCCTTTTCGTTTTCTAAAAAATAATCTTCATCAAAAATAGCATCAGGGAGATAGTCGTCAATAAGGATAGTTTTTAAGGCTTGAAGCTTTTCCCAATGTTTGATGCGGTGTTCTAAATCATCCTCTAAATCTAAAGCTATTAAAGCCCGTTTGGTATCAAAATGAAATTTAAAACGCATGCCTTTCAATTTGGTATCATATAAAATCCATTTTCTTGGAAATGATTTCCCAAAACTCGTCCAGAATTCCTGCCGCAGTTGTCTTGATTCTTCTTTGCTAAACACTATTTTAGTTAAAAGTTAAAAGTATAAATTGAATATTTAAATTGCCAACAGCCAACAGCCAACAGCCAACAGCCAACGCTAGATAAAATAGGCAATCCCAACCCCAAGAATGATGGCAATAAACTTAGATAAATCAAATTTATGGCCCTCTCCACTTTCAAATAGAATGGTTGTTGATATATGAAAAAAGATGCCGATAACCAAGGCATTTATAATATGAACATAATCTGCAATAGCTGTCCATGAGTTAGAAATATAAGTTCCCAGAGGCGTCATGGCTGCAAAAATTAAAAGAAATGCAGCAATATGTAGTTTACTATAATTAGATTTTAACAAGAAGGTGGTAATTAAAGCTGCGATGGGTATTTTATGAACCAGCACACCATAAACCATATCATTATGTTCATGAATAGGAAACCCTTCCAAAAAACTATGGATACACAAACTCACAAATAGTAACCATGGAAATGTGCTATCATGCTTATGAACATGGACGTGCCCATGTTCTGCACCTTTTGAAAATAACTCCAAAAAAATTTGAAGCAAAATACCGCACATAATAAACAGTCCGGTAAGTTTAGCGTCTAGGTGATTATAAACTTCTGGCAGAAGTTCAAAAAGGGTTAAGGCTAATAAAAAAGCACCACTAAAAGAGAGTAGGAGCTTGGTGTTCCAAGATTTTTGCTTTTTAGTAATCAAGGCTATAACAAAACCTAAAACAACAGCCAATATAGGAAAAAGAAATTTATTCATTTAAAACAATATCCTCACAACCGTGAGTTTAATTAACTATAGATTATACCTATTTAAAAATCATCACGAGACGTTCAGACGTTTTGGTATTAAATGTATTCAACTTATAATCCCCGAAAACATCCAATAAATAGACGCCAGCCTGTTCAAAAAGCGCTTCAAAATCAGCTAAAGTAAAGGCTCTGACACGCTCCTGAAATTCATAATCTTCACCAACTGCCGTAAATTTAATATCCTTTACAATATAGCCATCTTCAACATAGCGCTTTAAGTAAAAATCGACACCATCAACTGTTTTCACCTCTTCGGGCACCAAATTATCAATGACAAACTCACTGTTCATAAAATCGATCACCCCAAAACCCACATCGTTCAGTTCCTCTTTTATCGCCTTAATAGTCTTTAAATTATCTTCTTCATGTTCAAAATAGCCAAAACTGGTAAACAGATTAAATACGGCATCAAAAGTTTTTCCGTAAGGATCACACATATTATGCACATCAAAATGCAAGGAATGATTTTCAAACTGCTTAGCATATTCAATGCTGTTCTCACTTAAATCCACACCAGTAACATGATACCCCATTTTATTGAGATAGACCGCATGTCGGCCTTTACCGCAAGCCAAATCTAAAATAGTGCCTTGCTCAGGAATATTTAAATAATTTGTGAGGGCATCCATAAAAGCATGCGCCTCACGATCATCCCTATCCTTATATAAAATGTGGTAAAACGGCGTATCAAACCAAGACGTAAACCATTTCGTGTTATTTGTACTCATATACAGGTCCTACAAAAGCAGGAATCTTTTTTAATTATTTTGGGGTTCCCACGCTCTGGCGTGGTCAGGCTTTCCGCTATATCTTTTTAAAAAGTCTCGTTTTTATAATGACGAGAACGGAAACGACGCTAATTGTTTTATTCATTAGCACATGGCTTCGGCAAAAAAATGGCCTCACCATAACGTTTCAATATTTTTAAAAAGGATGCCGCATCAATCCTTAACCCATTATCTGCAATTGCTAGTTAATTAAAGCAAAATTACGTTATTTTTGTATTGTATTTGATGTAAACAATGGAAGAAAATTTTAACATGGTGGCCAAAACCTTATTTGGCTTTGAAGATTTATTAGAAAAGGAACTCACGCAACTTGGGGCACTATATGTAAAAAAAGGCGTGCGTAATGTATCTTTCTCGGGGGATAAGGGCTTTATGTATAAGGCCAATTTAGCCTTAAGAACGGCCATTAAAATTTTAAAACCCATACATTCCTTTACCGTAAACAGCGAAAAAGATCTTTACGATAAAATCTATGCTATGGATTGGAGTAAGTATATGAAATCCACGGGTTCATTAGCTATAGACGCCACCATACATTCCGAGTTATTTACACATTCCTTATACATTGCCCAAAAAACAAAGGATGCCATTGTAGATAAATTTAGAGATACTACCGGAGAGCGTCCCAATGTGGATTTAAAATTTCCAGATTTAAAAATTAATGTACATATCGACAGGCGCAAGTGCACCATTTCCTTAGATTCATCAGGAGATTCGTTACATAAACGCGGGTATAAAACAGCGACTAATATTGCACCCATTAACGAAGTATTGGCTGCAGGTCTTATAATGCTATCGGGATGGGACGGACAAAGCGATTTTATGGATCCCATGTGCGGATCGGGCACCATGCTTATTGAAGCTGCGATGATTGCCTGTAACATTCCCCCAAACCTCATGCGAAAGGAATTTGCTTTCGAGCGTTGGGGAGATTGGGATGTCGATTTATTCGAAAAAATTGAAGAATCGCTGTTGAGCAAAACCAGGGATTTTCATCATAAAATCATTGGTTACGATAAAGCACCAAGTGCCGTGGCCAAGGCAAAAGAAAATGTAAAAAACGCCCAATTAGAAGATTTTATTGAGGTTGGCCACGAAGATTTCTTTAAAACCCAAAAAGGAGGAGACGAAAAACTACACATGGTATTTAATCCGCCGTACGGCGAACGTTTAAATATCGATATGGAAGCATTTTATGCTAACATTGGCGACACGCTTAAGCAAAACTACCCAGGCACCGATTCTTGGTTTATTACCTCTAACCTCGATGCACTTAAACATGTGGGTTTACGCCCTTCTCGAAAGATACAACTTTACAATGCCAAACTAGAAGCACGTTTAGTAAAATATGTGATGTATGAAGGGAGTAAAAAAGGGAAGTATATGAAGTAGTAAATTCTAACGAACGAACGTCATTGCGAGGTACGAAGCAATCTCATGAATTGTAGCTTTATCGTTTAAAAGAAATATTGCATTGTTGTTTTAGATAACTATCGGCAGATTGCTTCGTCCTGCGTCCTCGCAATGACGGAAAGTTTTAACATCCAGTAAAAAATGAACAGATTGCCGCGTCGTACCTCCTCTCAATGACGTATTATTTCACCTTCTTATACAGCGGAATGCGATACGAAATAGTATAGCCGTAACCTACGCCAATACGGGTGCTGTCATAGGTTTTATTAAAACCAGGGATATAAACGTTCTCAAAATTAGTAGGCTCGGTTTCGCTTGCTAAGAATTTTAATTGAACATTTAAACCTAAATAGAGGTTGTTGAATAATTCGGCTTTGATTCCTAAAATAAGTTCTGCCCACAGTGCCGTTAAACCCTTAAATTCCTGTAAATCGTTGGAGGTGAGTTGTGGCGCCCAATATTGGTTGGTGCTGTAAATACTATAACTGTTCAAGTTTTGACTAAAGGTACTGGCTCCAATACGAAAACCGCTATAAATCATGTTATCCATGTTTAACCAGTTTTGATACATATTGTAATCTATCCCAGCCTTAAAGTAGCTACCTTTACTGGTGATATCTAAATAATCAGTGATCGTGTTTTTTTCATCAAAACCGATTTCTCCAGCAAGGTATAGCTTGTTTCTTAAACGATAATCTGCCGCAATTTCAAATCCAGTGTAATCGTCATCAACAGAGGAACGAATTAATTTTCCAATATCACCGCCTATACGTAAACCGTATTTTTGTTTGATTTTGATAGAATCTATAGCCACATTTGTTTCACTGTTTTCTTGCGAATGCCCTAAGCCACAACAAAAAAGCAAGGCTATTAAGCTACTAGTGAGATATGGTAAAATGTGCTGCTGTTTCATCTTCTACAGATTGGTTGTCGGTTACAGGTTGTCTTGAAAGGATCCAATTATCACCATCTTCTACAATAGTGAGGGTGACGTTTTTAAAAATGGTTTTATATCCACAGGCGCGTGATACATAGACTTCTTCGCGACTATAATTAATGGTAATCCTATCTTGATTGCCATCAATAAAGTCATCGCTAGTATCATCGGGTGTGTCGTTATCATTTACAGAGGCTTCTTTTATTAGAATATATTCTGTGGTATTGACGTCTGTTCTTAATGGGAGTATCAAATTGTTTGAGGACACAATGCCATATCCAGGTAAAAACTCGTCGTTATCTACCCCAATAATAAATAATCCAAAAACGTTTTTTTTGCTTTCTGGATTATTTGCATCATACACATCAATAATTAATCTTGGCGTTGTTGGGGTTTCAGCTGGACATAAATCATCACGTTCGCAACTTATGGTTATTCCTACTATCAAAACGATACCGGGCAAAAGCAAGAATTTAAAATATTTCATGTGTTTATATGTATTGTTTTTTATTGGTCACATGCGACATCCATTTAATCATTTCACTTGGGTATCAAGTTTTAGTTATGCATGTTTCATGTTATGATATTAAAAGATTTCGGGTCCTTTTTACAATAACTATCGTCTTTCCAAAAGTACAACATTTTCCACATGAAACGTTTGGGGAAACATATCTACTGCCTGTGTTTTTGTAACTTTGTACTGCGCATCCATTAAAGCCAAATCTCTAGCCTGTGTAGCACTGTTACAACTTACGTACACTACTTTTTTTGGAGCGATATTTAAAATTTGCTGTACCACATCTTTGTGCATCCCATCGCGTGGCGGATCTGTTATCACCACATCGGGTTGCCCGTTGGTTTCAATAAATTCTACATTAAACACCTGTTTCATATCGCCCACAAAGAAATGAACGTTATTAATATTGTTTAATTGTGCATTTTCCTTGGCTGCTGTAATAGCATCAGGAACGGCTTCAACACCAACCACTTTTTTTGCGTTTTTTGCTACAAATTGTGCGATAGTACCTGTGCCTGTATATAGATCATAGACCAACTCATCACCTTTTAAATTTGCAAAATCCCGTGTAATTTTATACAGTTTGTAGGCTTGTGCCGAATTAGTTTGGTAAAAGGATTTCGCATTGATTTTGAATTTTAACCCTTCCATCTCTTCAAAAATATGGTCTTCTCCCTTATAGCAAATCACGTTTTGATCATAAATAGTGTCATTTGCTTTTCCATTAATCACATATTGTAATGATGTAATCTCTGGAAATGTCTCACCAATAAAATCCAATAGGAGCTTCCGTTTCTCTTCATCTTCTTTAAAGAATTGAAGCATTACCATAATATCCCCGGTACTGGATGTTCTTATCAACATGGTACGTAAAAAACCGGCTTGATTTCTGGTATTGAAAAATTCCAAGTTGTTTTCTACAGCAAATGTTTTTACGGAGTTTCGTATGGCGTTGGATGGATCTTCCTGCAACCAACATTTATCAATATCTAAAATTTTATCCCACATGCCCGGGATGTGAAATCCTAATGCATTTCTATCACCCAGATCGTCATCGGTTTGTATTTCTTCCAAAGTCAGCCAACGGCTATCACTAAAAGAAAATTCCATCTTGTTTCTATAGAAATATTGATTCTCGCAACCCAAAATGGGGGTGATTTCGGGAAGTTCGATATGCCCAATTCGAGTTAAATTATTGGTGACTTCTTTTTGCTTGTAAAACAACTGATGCTCATAGGCCATGTGTTGCCACTTGCAACCACCACAGGTTCCAAAATGCTGACAAGCAGGTTCTGTTCGTTTGTCTGATAAGGTATGAAATACGGTAGCTTTTCCTTCAAAATAAGCTTTACGTTTCTTAAAGGTTTGCACGTCTACGACGTCGCCAGGTACGGCGTTTGATAGAAATATGACTCTACCATCTGGTGCTTTTGCGATGGTTTTTCCTTTAGCTCCGGCATCGATAACCTCTACCTGCTCAAAAACTTGTTTTCTTGTTTTTTTTCTTGACATGCTGCAAAAATAATAATAGCCACAAATAAATATCATTTAATTTGCATTAACTTTAATGATATTTCCCCACAATCCATTAAAGTTGTAAAAAACCTTTAAAAAAGTGAACCTTTTAGCCTTTTTATAGTCTTCAATATATAAGTGCGAAAGTTTTTATGAACGATAAACAGCAATTGATAGATAGACAACTGGTTTTAGATTATCAATCTGGAAATAAACAAGCCTTAGTGACATTAGTGAGACGTTGGCATGCTGTTTTTTGTAAAAAGGCCTTTTGGATTCTAAAAGATGCTGATGTGGCAAAGGACATTGCACAAGACAGTTGGTCTATCATTATTAATAAAATAGACCATTTAAAGAACCCAAATAGTTTTGGTTTTTGGGCCTCACGAATTGTGTACAATAAATCTTTAGATGTTATTAATGCTGATAAAAGAATCCGTAACACTTATGACGATTACGGTTATGAACATGATTATATAGAAAATGAAACAGGGGATTTTGAGAAGGCTTTAAAGAAACGACTTTATGCGGCGATAAGAGAGTTACCAGAGCACCAACAGACGGTGATTAGATTGTTTTACATAGAAGATTATTCTTTAAAAGAAATTAGTAAACTTTTAAATATATCGATAGGAACTACCAAATCCAGATTATTTCATGCTAGGGAAAAATTGAAATTAATAATAAAAAAATAAACAAATGAAACATCCATAACTAAAACTTGATACCCAAGTGAAATGATTAAATGGATGTCGCATGTGACTAATAAAAAACAATAAATTAAATATAAACACATGAAAACGAATAACGAAGAGATTGACAGATTAATAAAAGAGACACTCACTGAGGAAGAAGGGAAATTTTACGATGCCCTAGAAGAACAAAATGTGCTGCATATGGTTGGCGGATTATTTCAAGGCAAAAACAAGTGGATCATGTATTTAATGAATGTAATGACCTTGATTTTATTTGCGCTGTTTGTATATTGTATCATTCAGTTTTTTGATTCAGAACTTACTAATGATATGATAAAATGGGGGCTGGGAAGTATATTGTTTATGCTCGGAGTTAGTATGTTAAAAGTTTTTGCTTGGATGCAAATGGACAAAAATGCTTTAATTAGAGAAATGAAGCGATTAGAATTACAGATATCTTCGCTATCTGGAAGAATGTCTGAATAAGTTTTTTATGCCATTAAATATTTAGTAATTTGCGAGCCCTAAGGGGTGATTTCTCTCCCACGCTGAATTTTCGACACTTCGAAAGGATAAAGGTACAGTAGGAATGGTTATTTTATCAATTTAAATTTAATTAAAATGGCTGTTTTAGACCAATTAACTTCGCAACAAGCGATAGATTTAGAAAACAAGTATGGTGCACACAATTACCATCCGCTTCCAGTAGTACTGAATAAAGGAGAAGGTGTGTATGTATGGGATGTAGAAGGTAAAAAATATTATGATTTTTTATCGGCTTATTCCGCAGTAAACCAAGGGCACTGTCACCCAAAAATTGTGAATGCCATGACAAATCAAGCGCAAACCTTAAGCTTAACGTCCCGAGCATTTTACAATGATATCTTAGGTAAATACGAGAAATTTGCCTGCGAATATTTTGGTTTTGACAAGTTACTACCTATGAATACAGGTGCTGAAGCTGTAGAAACAGCATTAAAACTTTGTAGAAAATGGGCTTATGAAGTTAAGGGGATTTCAGAAAATGATGCCGAAATTATTGTTTGTGAAAATAATTTCCATGGACGAACCACAACTATTATTTCTTTTAGTAACGATCCTGTGGCACGTAAAAATTTCGGTCCCTACACGGATGGATTTATAAAAATAGAATACGATAATTTAGACGCTTTAGAAAACACTTTAAAAAGCAATCCAAATGTTGCTGGGTTTTTAGTGGAGCCTGTCCAAGGAGAAGCGGGTGTTTATGTGCCTGCCGATGATTATTTAAATAGGGCAAAAGCATTATGTAAACAATATAATGTGCTGTTTATTGCAGACGAGGTACAAACGGGAATCGCACGAACTGGACGTTTATTAGCCACTTGTGGCGATTGTAATTGTGAAAACAAAAATTGCTCAGGCACTCCAGATGTTAAACCAGATGTTTTAATATTAGGTAAAGCTTTAAGCGGTGGCGCATACCCTGTGAGTGCAGTATTGGCCAACGACAGCGTGATGCATGTTATCAAACCAGGAAATCACGGGAGTACGTTTGGCGGCAATCCTATTGCAGCAGCCGTTGCTATAGCAGCGCTTGAAGTGGTTAGAGACGAAAAACTCGCAGAAAATGCATTTCAATTAGGAAACCTATTTAGAAGTGAGTTGAATAAATATATAGCCACCAGTAGTATCGTGAACTTGGTTCGTGGTAAAGGCTTGCTTAACGCGATTGTAATTAATGATAATGAAGATAGCGATACGGCGTGGAATATTTGTATGGCACTTAAAGATAATGGCTTATTGGCAAAACCAACACATGGCAATATCATTCGTTTTGCACCACCATTGGTGATGACGGAAGATCAGTTATTAGATTGCGTTAGTATTATTACTAAAACACTGAAGCAATTTGAATTAAAATAAATTCTTTATACTTGGTATAACTACCGATTAGAGAAAAACTGATATATAAAAAGCGTCCAATTTGGACGCTTTTTTATTTCAGTATACTATTTATATTAAGCTTGCTGATTTCTCTGAGCTTCTTCCATAGCTTCTCTTATGGGCTCCATCAATTCATCCCAGCCCACAGTCGAAATTCTATAGATGGCCAATATAAAATATAAAACATTTATGATTAGAATCACTAACGCTACTATTTTTGCCGTATTCATCGCCTTCATACTATTGGGGTCATAATTTTCGGGGTTCAGTTTAGCTTCATTTAATTTGGTATGTGCTATGTAATAGGCAATACCTGCTAAGATAAATCCTAAACCGCCTAAGCAACAGCATAGTAGACCAGTAATAGCCAAAATGTAAACAATGGTTGGATTGAGTTTTTGTGTTTCCATGTGAATTTTTTAATAGGTTAATTTAATAATATAGCTAATGATTATAATGAGCACAGACGAAATTGCCAGTATTCTAATGACTTTATTTGAATTTTTAAATTTAAAGAAAAAATTCAAGCCCAAATAAATAAATAAAAAAATTAAAGGATAGATGGCAGGATACCTGTAAAATGCGCCTATTAAATCACCTTGAAATAATAAGGATACCGCACGTTGTAAACCGCAGCCCAAACACTCAACACCAAATAGTTGTTTGTTGATGCAGGGCAACATATAATCATCTATGACTTGCAAAGGTGTGGTATTTTGTTCCAAACAAATTTAGAAAATATTATAGGATAAAACTTAAAAGCCATATTTATTTCCGATTAGAAATAACCAATTTTTTACTGAATATCTGGTTGTCTGAGAGTTCAACCTTTAGAATATAAACCCCATCGCTTAGAGATCGCGTAGAATATTGATAGCGCTTTTTAGATGAATTCTCATTGGATTTCATAATCGATTTCCCAGAAACATCCAATAAGGTAACCTGTGTTATTTTCAGAGCATTTGGGTTGACAATTTTAAGTTCGGAAATAGCGTTGTTTTGAAATACTGAAAGGTCTTTAAAACGGTCTTCCTCAATACCAAGAGCACTATTCTGTGAAAAAGTGATCTCAAAACGATTGTTATAGACGCCTTCAGGAAGCGTTATGTCAAACGTTCCGGTTTTTATATCGGTATAATTTCCTATGGTATTATCAAACAAATACAAAGCAACATTTTCAGGAACATCCTTTAATTCAAAAGCTTTAATTGAAAATTTGGTATCGTCTCTATCCGCTTTAAACCCAAAAGGAATGCGCGTGGTTTCATCATAACGAATTGACTTAATCACCAATTCTTTATCTTCAGATATCAAATAAACATCGGTATTTAATTCAGTGGCTGCATTTGTACCATCAAAAAATCGATTATAGGTTTGGTTGTTGGGGGTGCTATTTCTAAATGCAATAAGTGTTTCTTTGTAATAGGTTTCATTAATATGGGTATGAAGTCTAATCTTGGGGACAATGGTTGGATTTTTACTTATCGCTTTATAATCTACGCCGTTATGAGAGATGGGTACTACATCAGTTGTATCAGTATTTTTAGAAGTGCTTTTATTAAAAATGGAACCATCTCCACCAGCACTTGAATCTTCAGGAAAATATACCCGCATAGAATTATTAAATTCTGCAAAACCACCACCAGGCGCACCTCCGTTATCTATACTGCTTATTACAAAGCCTTGACCAACAGCTGCAAAGCGTCTTGAGTTATTAGTGAGAAAATCTGTACCTATGCCTGCAGAACCCCCAATGCCGCCTCCATTTCCATTGTAAAATTGAAAAGGTGCAGGCACATATATACCATTGTCAAATAAATCCCCTAGAGGTCCAGGAATGTAAATGCCATAGCCGCCTTCATAAGCAGCTAAATTATGCGAATTGGTAACGGCTTGTTCCCAGAATAAAATTTCACTGTTTAAAATCGTACTATTTTCTGCAAGAAACAGCTTCAAATCTAAGGCAGAAGGATATGGGTTACCCGATAAAGTTTCTACCCGGTTAGGCAAACCGACCAAAGGTTCAGCATCTGTTCCATCAAAATAACAACTTACAAGAATGTTACCATTGTTGGGCCTTCCTCTAAAATCCAATACATTATCTGCTGTTGGGCTTCCTTTCAATGTAAATCCATAACCAGGTCCAGCATCACCAGTATTAAAAATTTGATTCCAACCATAATAACCTTCAGCATCTATTAAGGTATACATCCAGTAACTGGCCAAAGATGTAGCTGTACTGTTATATGCTGTGGTGTATGGATACGTTATAGAGTTAACATTGGTCAAATCTGCATCGTTTGCTGGATCGTGTATATTAGTACCATTAAAAGCCACATTAGCTTGTGTATTATCAGCTGAAACGCCAACAGGGGAACACCAAAAATTGTATTCGTAAACGCCACTGGTTTGGTTTTGGTAAACAGAAAGCTCACCAGCATCAGAATTTTTGGTATCCGTATTCTGAAGTAGTTGCGCATCACCTCTTAAATAGAGATTAGAAGTAGGTGTTTCTAGACGAATATCATCATTAACAAAAAGCACAACATCCCTAGCGTATACGAAACTATTAGTGTCTACATATAAATCTTGAGCAAATAGATAGGGGAAGGCGTTGAGTAGAGCGAACACTAAAAATAGCTTATTTAGACTATTAAATTGAGAATCCAATTTCATCAACTTAAAACGACTCATGTCATATAAACTTTGTGTAAAAATCAGGGCGATTTTTTTCATAGTTAGCATTTCTGTAATCGTAAAAATAGACAAAATTATTAAAAAGAGGACGCTATAGTCGGTTTTATCGGTTATTTTTGCAGGATAACGATGTAAACAAGCTTGCCCTGTTTTGAAATTATTGATATTTTAATACTTGATAAGAGGCCTTTTGGGTGTTGCATCTAATCCGTTTTATGTGAAGTACTTAAACTATATTTTAATTGTGGTAGGCGCTATTGTGGCGTTATATGCTAAAGTAGATGAAGACCAGAACCAGTTTATTTTAATTGGTGGGATTATGATACTTATGATTGGAATTTATCGTATTTCTAGAAAAATCCCAAGCAAGAGTGCCGATGAATTAAATGAAAATGAAAATCATGACATTTAAAATTGGTGATTCTGTTTCGGTTTTAGATGAAGACTTTTCCGGACTGATAAGGCAAATTAAGTCTGAAACGGTTACTATTGAAACTAAGGATGGTTTTTTGTTGGATTTTGAAGCTCACGAATTGGTTTTGAATAATCAAAATTCTCAAATGCAATCAGAGATATTTTCGTTTGACCCTATAGAAGAGGTTATTAATGAAAAGGAGCAACCTAAGCGTAAAAACCAGGCTAGAGTAAAGCCAAAAGAGCGTTCTGAGCCGACTATGGAGGTGGATTTGCATATTAACCAATTAGTGAAATCTCCTAGAAGGATGAGTAACCATGATATGTTAACCCTTCAGCTTGACACCGCCAAAAGGCAATTGGAATACGCCATAAAAAACCGTATTCAGAAAATTGTTTTTATCCACGGCGTAGGTGAGGGCATTCTGAAAATAGAATTGGAATATTTATTTGGACGGTATGATAATTTAAAATTCTACGATGCCAATTACCAAAAGTATGGTTCGGGTGCTACCGAAGTCTATATCTATCAAAGTAGTAAATAACCCATTTAATTGAAAGTAGGTGTTACTTTTCTAGTGGTATTTAATCGGCTATCGTCTAAAGTTCCAAAATCAAAAACATCCTGTGATATTAATTGCAAATCGAAATTAGAAATAATCAACGAAACCTGATAACTTAGAACAATCGTGTGTTCTCTATATGCCGTGGCCTCAACAGTAGTCACTACTTCAGCATTTAAATAATCAGGAATTTCACCATTAGTTATATCATTGCCTGGGTTATTGTCTGCTGAGTCATTTTCTTCATCGCGTGTGGCGACAGTGTCACCATCATCATCATTGTCTAAATAATCAGGAATAGAATCGCCGTCTGTATCTTGCGCATCACTTAAATCGCCATCCTCATTAACATCTGGGTTTTCGTCTTTAGTTCTAACATTGTCTCCATCATCATCAAAATCTAAATAATTTGGAATTCCATCACCATCGGTATCATCATCACTTAAATCGCCATTCCCATTTATATCTTCAAGTTCAGCAGGAATCCCATCGTCATCATCCTCTACCAAAAAAGTGGTTATTGTTGCGCTGCCATCATTACTTTCAATATCTTGAGTGATGTTGACATCTGGTGGAATGACGTTGCAGAATAAATTAGTGGGAAGTGATTCATCGCGATACATTCTAAAATTAAAAGGATTCGCAGCACTTAAATTAAATGTTTCTTCATAGGTGTTTTCCTCATTCACTTCTAAAAGATCAGCAAAACTTAAATTAGAAATTTTTAGAGATAGCGTCTCTGCAGGGTCATCTTTTGTTTTGTAAAAAACCAAATCATTGTCCCCGCAAACACTAAATGAATCTTCAAAATCAAACTCTAAAGTGATCACATCACCATCATCACAGGAATATTGAATAGAAATAATAAGTGCTAATAAAACAAAAAATACCTTACGCATAGAGTTCTGGTTTTTGACAAAAATAATGGAATTGTATTTTATAACGCATCATATTGATAATAATTTTATTTCAAGTATTTTTGCGCAAACTAAATCACCTAAATGCAACATTTATATTTTGATAACGCAGCCACTACACAACTCCGTGATGAAGTTATTGAGTCGATGTTAGATGTATTGAAAAATAATTACGGAAATGCTTCATCTTCACATAGTTTTGGAAGGTCATCTAAGGCATTAATTGAAAAATCAAGAAAATCCATTGCAAGTTTTTTAAATGTGTCTGCAGGAGAAATAGTATTTACCTCTGGCGGCACCGAAGCTGATAATTTGGTGATAAAAAGTGCTGTTGTCGACTTAAAGGTAACGCACATTATAACCTCTAAAATTGAACATCATGCGGTATTGCATACTACTGATTGGTTGCATGAAAATTGTCAGGTTAAAGTGAGTTACGTCGACCTAGATAAAGATGGACATATTGATTACATACATTTGGAACAATTGCTACAGACCGATAAAAAGACATTGGTGAGTTTAATGCATATAAATAATGAAATAGGAAATATTTTAGACATTAAACGGGTAGCCAATTTGTGTAAAAAACATCAGGCTTTGTTTCATAGTGATGCCGTACAATCCATTGGGCACTACGATTTGGATCTACAGGATATTCAAGTGGATTTTATGGCAGCAAGTGCACATAAATTTCATGGACCAAAAGGTGCGGGATTTGCATTTATAAGAAAGAACTCCGGTTTAAAGCCATTAATTTGTGGTGGAGAGCAAGAGCGGGGACTTCGTGCTGGAACTGAAAGTGTTCATAATATTGTAGCCATAGAGCATGCTTTGAAAATGGCTATGACAAATTTAGAAACAGAATTTGCTTATGTTAAAGCATTAAAAACCTATTTCATCAAGCAAATGCATATCCATATTCCGGATGCTGTGTTTAATGGAAGCTCGGGTGATATAGAAAAAAGCACCTATACCTTAGTCAATGTCTGCTTGCCGGTGCCTTCAGAAAAGGCAGCAATGTTGCTTTTCCAATTGGACTTAAAAGGCATCGCATGTTCTAAAGGCAGCGCATGCCAAAGTGGGAGCACAAAAGGATCTCATGTATTGAATGAGGTTTTAAGCGCAGAACATTTGCTAAAGCCGTCTATTCGGTTTTCATTCAGCATTTATAATACTAAAGGTGAAATTGATTATGTAATCAAAACCTTGAAAGAGTCATTAATTTCCAAAGCGGAGGGAAATAAATAATACTAAGTTAAACTTTTTGATATTCCTCAGAAGCTCCTTTGATTTAAGGCGCTTTGTTTCTATTGGAAAATATTGGTACTAGTACGCTTTAATTATAAAGATAATCAATAGCCTTAAAACTTCATCGTAGTTCGCACATTAAAAACACGCGGTGTTAAATAATTTGGAATCGCATACTGCCGTTTACTGTACACATCCCTAACCCATGTGTTGGTAATGGAATTCTGTACATCGAAAATATTAAAGATTTCAAATCCAAAAGACAGTGCTTTAAATGGTTTTTTCCATCCGCTATCAAATTGCTTATTATCATCTACCAAAACAAATTGCAAGCCTAGATCGGCACGTTTGTAATCGGGTAATCTATTCTGAAAGTCGTAAGGATCTGCATAACTTGGCGAACCTCCAGGGAGCCCTGTATTATAAACCAGATTTAAATACATCTTCATGCTGGGTACATTAGGGACGTAATCTTGAAAAAGCGCTGCAAATTTTAAACGCTGATCCGTTGGCCTCGCAATATAACCTCTATTGTTTATATTTTCTTCTGTCTTTAAATAGCCAAAACTAAACCAGGATTCTGTACCCGGAACAAACTCACCATTAAGCCGCATATCCAATCCATAGGAATAGGCTTTGGCATCATTATTAGCGCTATAGCGGATACGCACATTTTCAAGTGTGTAAGCATTGACATCGGACAAACCTTTATAGTATATTTCTGAAGTTAATTTAAACGGTCTGTCCCACATTTTAAAACTATAATCATTGCCTAATACCACATGAAATGATTTTTGAGCTTTCACATCTGCTTGCACCATGCCCGCCGCATCTCTTAATTCTCTATAAAAAGGCGGTTGGTAATACAAGCCTGTAGCAATTCTGAAAAGCATATCTTTTTCCCAATAGGGTTTTATGGCGAACTGCGCACGCGGACTAAAAACCGTTTGATTTGATGAGGCTATGTCATCACCCTTTACAGACCAATGGTGTACTCGAATACCTGCATTATACCACACATCGCTTGTACCTAATGTAGAGCGTTTACTCCATTGCGCAAAGGCTTGTAATCTATTAATTTGGGTGTTATTAGTGGCACGCACATTTTGAAACGCTTCTAAGGGACCAGAATAGGCTTCATACGGTTGTTCGTTTCTAGGAAATGTGTTGGGAGGCCTAATGGAGAAGCCGGCAGAATCGATGGCTTCCCATTCAATCAAGCGGTCACGGATATCTTCATTGGTATATTTTACAGACCATTCTATGCGGTTATCACTAATTTTAAAATCGCCTTTATACTCAACCGTTGTAATTAAGGCATCCAAATCATTTCTGCCATGATTGAGTTGGCTACCAACTCCTTCACTGAACTCTACGTCTCCTAAATCTTCATCCCCAATATTGGTATTGACTTCTCCCAATCTATATTGTGCTAAAATATCAAAGTATTCTTCTTCGGTAGTGTGATATCTTGAGGCAATCAATTTTAAATTCAAATCGTCATTAACAAAATACGTGCCTTTAAAAGCACCGAAATACGTCTGATAGCGATCCTTTTCCTGACCTTCATAAAATACGAGTAGCGCAATAGGATCACTTAAGGTTCCAAAATTGGTCTGACGTGTTTGAGGCTCATAATCATATGTGTTTATCGCAGCATTTCCTAAAAAGCTTAAATGAAATTTGTCAGAAAACCTGTAGGTTAAATAGGTCTGGGCATCTGCAAAAGACGGTTTAAAGTTGGTTTCAGTTTCTTTGGCATCAACCAACAAACTATTATCTCGGTATCGCAGGCCAACGATGCTCGTAAATTTTGAGTCTCTACTTATGTTTTCCACGGAAAGACTGCCTCCTAACAAACTTAAATCGGCATTAACTTCAAATTGATACGGGTTTTTATAGGTAATATCAAGCACCGATGATAGCTTGTCACCATACTTCGCTTGAAATCCACCCGCTGAAAAATCTACATTTTGAACCAAATCGGTATTAACAAAACTTAGGCCTTCCTGTTGGCCAGAGCGCACTAAAAAAGGTCTGTAGACTTCTATACCATTTACATACACTAAGTTTTCATCGTAATTTCCACCACGTACAGAATACTGTGTACTAAGCTCATTGTTATTGCTTACTCCAGGAAGCGTTAAGAGTAAGTTCTCTACGCCCGCATTAGCTCCTGGAATTTTTCTAATGGTTTCGGGTTTTAAGGTAATAATGCCCTCCACTTCTTTTTGACGCCTGCCAGAAATAGTGATTGTAGCAATTTGTTCAACTGTGGTAAGCATAACAGGGTTGAACTCATAACTTTCTCCTTTTTTTAAATTAAAAGAGGTTTTGATTTTTTTATACGAAATATGACTGAACTCTAAAGTGATATCTTGATTAGAAGTTATTTGAATTGTATAAAAGCCATTTTTATTTGTAGTGGTGCCCTTATTTGTATTGGTTTTAATATTGACTCCTGAAATTGGCAAATTGTTCTCGTCTAGCACGACACCTTTTACAGTCGCTATTTGAGCATAACTTAAAAAGGTAAATAATATTAAACAGCAGGTGGGTAGTAAGAATTTAGCTTTCAAAAGTTATAAAATTTATTTTCTATAAAACACAGTTTCAAATGTAGAATTATTTCCAACATTATCTGTCACAATCAGTTTCAAATTGTTTTTAGTCTCTTTTATAACAGCATCATTAAAATCGTGCGTTAAGGTTTTTGTTTTATAATCATATTCCATTAATATCCATTTCCCGTTTACGGTGGCTCTATAATTAGAGATGCCAGAGCCTTCATCATCTATTTTCAATTTTAAATATCGAAATTTACTTAGCCACTGTGCTTCTTTAAAATTTAAAGGATTTATGGTGGGTTTCAAAGTGTCTGAAGCTAGGGCATAAGTGCCAAGGGTTTTGGTGTTTGTTGTAAGCATATCACCTTTTCTTCTGGTATAAGAATATAACGGATAATTCTTGTAACCCACTAAGCGTGCAATATATAATTTGCTCTTATCACGATCAGAATACGCGCCTACATCATAACTTATAGTGAAACTCTTTTTCACAGGAATGATATCTTCATGTAGTTTGAGAGTATCGCTGTTCACCTCAAAATCAATATAAAAATCGTCATAAAAAGTATCTTGATAGAAATCTACAGCGACGTGACCTTCTTTAAGATTAACGGTTTGGGACGCATTAATAAAATAGGGCGTTTTTTTTGGTGGAACCGGTGTAGAAACGCTATTCTCTTTACCTTCAATAGATATGGTAACCCAGGAGACATTATCATGAAAATCTGAAATTTTTATTTTGTAAATAGAGGAGGTGCTATCTTGAATGGATATATACCCATTATTGATTGAAGGTTTTAATAAGCTTAGCGGATTGTTATCATTAAAGAGTTTCTGCACACGATTTTTCTCCTTTTTATACACTTCATAATCAATAAGTCTGTTAATGTGTTTGGTTTCACTAAAAGAAAATTGCTTAAAATCGATCTCAAAATTTTTGTTTCCGTTTACAAAGGTTTCAATACCGTAAACGCCGTTTTTATTGGCGGCTAAGTCCTGTCTATCATTAGTTTCAATTCCAAAACCAATGGTACCGTATGCTTCAATGTTTTCAACAGTGTATTCACCATTTTTTAAAGGAATTAAACGAAGCTTCAGTTTGGTGTTAGATTGATTAATATAAGAATCATCTCCAATGGGGTAGGCGTAAATCGAGTTCACAAATGGCTTCGTAGTGTCTGTAACATACATCCCAAAGAGCATCGGGTTTATGGGCCTTTCGGCTTTGTCTCGAATTTCAAAGTGTAAATGTGGGCCGCCAGAACCACCCGTATTTCCGCTATAAGCTACCAAACTATCTTTTAAAACTTTTAAATCTCCAGCATTTGGAAACAATTCTATTTCATAAGATTCCTTTTCGTATTGTTTCTTCTTAACGTAAGCCTCAATGTCTGGAGCAAACTTTTGTAGGTGCGCGTATACCGTAGTATAACCGTTTGGGTGGGTAATATAAAGTGCTTTACCGTAACCATAGTGAGACACTTTTATTCTGCTCACAAAACCATCGGCAGCTGCTTTAACCCGTAATCCAACACGTTGTTTTGTTTTAATATCTAACCCAGAGTGAAAATGATTGGAGCGTAACTCTGCAAAAGAGCCAGCAAGTATGGTGGGAATTTCTAATGGATTGCTAAAATAATCCTGGGGATAATTATTTTGACCATGACTAAAGAATGAGGAAAGTAAAAGTATTATTAGGATTAATCTCATAAATTTCTATTAAAGCGAAGTTATTAATTTGATGCGAATGTGCCAAAGATTATACAATAATCAAGCCATTGTTCTGAATATGAGTGATAACGGCGCTTTTCAAATTTTATGAGAAAACAATTGTAATTTATCACTAGGTATGTTAACTTTGTAATATAAGTATTGAAATTTGCAAATGAGTAATATTGAAGATATTGTAGATTCTTTAGAAAACAAAATTAGCAAAGTATTACACAAATTAGAGCTTTTAAAACTCGCTAATTCCAAATTGAATGAGGAGTTGCAAACATCAAAGCAAGCACTTGAAAATCAGAAATTACATATTGTAGACTGGGAAGAAAAGTACGAAGCATTAAAGATGGCAAATACAATACTTGGTAGTGACGACAACAAAAGAGAAACTAAGCTTAAAATAAACACATTAATTAGAGACATAGATCATTGTATTGCTCAACTCTCAGATTAATGTTAACTAAATTCAATGTCAGAAAAGCTTAAAATAAAGCTATCTATAGCTAATCGTGTATATCCTTTAACTATTGAATCAAGTCAAGAAGAAGGTTTACGTAAAGCAGCTAAGAATATTGAAGCTATGATTAAGCAATTTGAACAGAGCTATTCTGTGAGGGATAAACAAGATGTTTTAGCCATGTGCGCTTTACAATTTGCATCTCAAGTGGAGCAGAAATCGATTGATAAAGCAAATGTAAATGAACATGTAGAGGAGAAGTTAAACGCTTTAAACAGTTTGTTACAAGATTATATAGTTTCTTAAACGTTCTTTAAAATAAATAAAAGTTACTGCCTACATTGGTTATTATTTTTGATAAACTCAACGTTAATTCTTTAAAAAGGGTGAGTTTAAGTTGTAAAAGCAGGCTGCCTTGAGCAGATCCTTGATCAGCTTGTTAGCCCTAAACTTGTTTTTAAGGAGTTTATACAAAACATTATACTGGTGTAGGCTTTTTTATACACACAAATCAACTAAACAATAATGAATAACTCAATTATACTAATTGCAGGAGGCGTATTGCTCGGTCTCATAATAGGTTTTATAATAGCAAAAATTTTAGAACGAAATAATGCTTCAAAATTCTTAAAACAGGCAAAGAAAAGTGCTTCAGCCATATTGAAAGAAGCCAAGATTGAAGGCGAATCCATGAAGAAGGATAAAATTCTTCAAGCCAAGGAAAAATTTATTGAATTAAAATCTGAGCACGAAAAAGTCATTTTATCCCGGGATAAGAAAATGGCTGAATCTGAAAAACGCACGCGTGATAAGGAGTCGCAAGTCTCAAGTCAACTTGCAAAAAACAAAAAGCTAAATGATAGTTTAGAAAGTAAGATTAAAGATTACAACCATAGGCTGGATGTTTTAGAAAAGAAGCAAGTAGAGATTGATAAACTTCATAAAAATCAAGTACAACAGCTTGAGGTCATTTCAAGTCTGTCAGCAGAAGAAGCCAAAGAGCATTTAGTGGAATCTTTGAAAGGCGAAGCTAAAAACGATGCCATGGCTTTTGTTCAAAGTGCTGTAGAAGAAGCAAAGTTAACTGCGCAACAGGAAGCTAAAAAAATCATCATAAACACGATTCAACGTATCGGTACAGAAGAAGCGGTAGATAATTGTGTGTCTGTATTCAATATTGAATCAGATGATGTTAAAGGTCGAATTATTGGTCGCGAAGGTCGAAATATTCGAGCTATTGAAGCTGCAACAGGTGTTGAAATTATTGTTGACGATACACCAGAAGCAATTATATTATCCTGTTTTGATTCTGTCCGACGGGAGATTGCAAGATTATCACTTCACAAATTAGTAACAGATGGAAGAATTCATCCAGCGCGAATTGAAGAAATTGTTAATAAGACGAAAAAACAAATAGAACAAGAAATTATAGAAGTCGGTAAAAGAACGGTTATAGATTTAGGAATTCATAACCTGCATCCTGAACTTATAAAAGTAGTGGGTAGAATGAAGTACCGGTCGTCTTACGGACAAAACCTTCTACAACATTCACGCGAAGTGGCCAAACTTTGTGGCGTTATGGCAGCAGAATTAGGTTTAAACCCGAAATTAGCAAAACGAGCTGGACTACTACATGATATTGGTAAAGTGCCAGATGCCGAAGCCGATATGGAAACACCACATGCTATTTTAGGTATGCAGTGGGCCGAAAAATATGGTGAAAAAGACGATGTCTGCAATGCTATTGGTGCCCACCATGATGAAGTAGAAATGAAAAGTTTATTGGCGCCAATTATTCAGGTGTGTGATGCTATTTCTGGGGCCCGACCAGGAGCAAGACGTCAGGTCTTGGATAGTTACATTCAACGTTTAAAGGATTTAGAAGATATCGCCTTTGGATTTACAGGCGTTAAAAAAGCATACGCCATTCAAGCAGGTAGAGAATTAAGGGTTATTGTTGAAAGTGAAAAAGTTGATGATCAAAAAGCAGCCGATTTATCGTTTAGTATTTCCCAGAAAGTACAAACAGACATGACTTATCCAGGACAAGTTAAGGTAACCGTCATTAGGGAAACACGGGCTGTTAACATAGCTAAGTAATATATATTTAATACATTATGTCCGATTAAAGAATCAAGACCGCTTCGCTATTAGAACCTAGAACATAGACTTGATTGTAACTAATTGATAAACAGTGAACTTTAAATTCATAACTTTCTAAAAAATAAAATTTTTCAGTAACCGCAAAAAGCAAGCCCCTCTTTTTTATAAGCCTTGAAAACCCTGTGTTCGCAAAGGTTTTCTTTAAACGAACTATTTTTAATCGGACAACAATATATTTAATAGTATAGTTTACAAATTGCCTCTAATTTTTTAGAGGTTTTTTTGTTTCCTTGGGTGAAATTCTTCCATAACATTTGTTAAATGACTTTTGTCTAAATGCACGTAGATTTCTGTGGTCGTGATACTTTCGTGTCCCAACATGAGTTGGATGGACCTTAAATCTGCCTTATTTTGGAGTAGATGCGTTGCAAAAGAGTGTCTAAAAGTATGTGGCGAAACATTTTTCTTTAATCCCACTTTCTCTGCCAACTGCTTTACAATAGTGAAAATCATTGCTCTACTCAATTGCCTACCGCGTCTATTTAAAAATAAGGTGTCCTCATGACCCGCTTGGATGGGTAAATGAATGCGAACCTCTTTTCTATAGATGTTAATGTATTTTTGAGTAATGGCTACAATGGGTACAAAACGTTGTTTATCGCCTTTTCCAGTGACTTTAATAAATCCCTCATCAAAATATAAATCTGAAAGTTTTAACGATATTAATTCGCTTACTCGTAAGCCACAACCGTAAAGCGTTTCTAAAATAGCTCTGTTACGTTCACCTTCGGGTTTACTAAGGTCTACCGCTTCAATAATCGTATCGATTTCCTTCTCAGATAAAGTATCTGGCAATTTCCTGCCTATTTTTGGCGATTCAATAAGTTCTAATGGATTTGACTTTCTGTAATCTTCAAAAATTAAATAGTTGAAAAAACTACGTAAGCCAGAGATTAAACGCGATTGTGATCTTGCATTTGCTGTTTTAGCACTGTCATAGATAAATTGTTGAACGATTTCAGAGGTAATATTTATAGGAGACAGACTTAGGTCGTTACTTTCTAAAAAAGCCGTGAGTTTTTTAACATCATGGGTATAATTATCAATGGAATTTTTTGATAGGCCACGTTCTATTTTTAAATAGAGTTGATAGTCTGTTAATGCGTTTTCCCATTTCATTACCGTAAAAATACATAATTAGTGCATAGCCAAGCAATTTTTAAATACGTAGTTATACGTATTTATTATAAAAATTGTTAATAACTATTATTTTAAGTACTTTTAAATCAGTACTTTAATAATTATTGTGAATAAAATTGTTAATAACGTGATATAAAAAGTAGTATTTTTCAATAAAATTTATTTAGTTTGTATCTGTTTAATCAATTAAATTAAAACATTATGAAAAAATTATTTTTATTATCGACTTTTGTAATTTTTGCATTTGGCAACGTAAATGCTCAAGGAGCAGGTTTTGGCGTAAAAGCTGGATACAATGCTGTATCTTTTGATTTTGGTGGAGCTTCTGTTTCTGAAGGAGGATTCTTTGTTGGATTGGGATATGAATTCGACTTAAGTGAGAGTATCGATTTAGAACCATCTTTATTATACAGTTCTGTAAAAGATCTGAGCTCTTTATATATACCGGTAATGTTTAAGTACAATTTATCTGAAGAATTTAATATTCAAGCAGGCCCTCAAGTCAACTACATCTTAGAGGATGAATTTGATGAAGCAGCATTTGGTTTGGATATTGCAGTTGGAGCTGGTTATGATATTACAGAAGACTTTTTTGCAGAAGCTAGATACGGATTTCAGGTTTCAAGAGATTTGGAAGGTGTTGATGTGAATACTTTTACAATCGGAGTTGGATATAGATTCTAATATTATAAATATTTAAAAAAAACCGAAGCCTAGCTTCGGTTTTTTTATGCTCGTTTTTTTGATATATTTACCTAATCAGTGGAAAATATTTTATCTGATGAAACTAGACAGTTGTCTAAAATTTATACGTACGAATGAAAAAACTAATCATCATCAACGGGCCAAATTTAAATTTGCTCGGGAAGCGTGAGCCTGCCATTTACGGAAGTTTGTCTTTTACTGAGTTTTTAGATACCATTAAAGATAAATATAACAATGTGGAGATTGATTATTTTCAGTCCAATGTAGAGGGTACTCTGATTGATAAACTGCACGAGGTTGGATTTGATTATGATGGCATTATTCTTAATGCTGCCGCTTATACGCATACTTCAGTTGGCATAGGCGATGCTGTAAAAGCCATTGAAACACCAGTTGTAGAAGTGCATATATCCAATACGTTTAACAGAGAAGAGTTTCGACATCAATCGTTTGTGTCGCCTCATGTAAAAGGTGTTATTCTTGGCTTTGGATTACAGAGTTATGAGTTGGCCATTCAAAGTTTTTAAGAAGTCTCATCTAACAAACAGCCCCATCTAGCCTCCCCGAGGGGGAGGAATCCTTACTCAGACAAATAGATAATAGATAACAAAAATGCGATCCTTAAATTAAAGAATCGCATTTTTTATAATTTCGAGTAAGAGTTCCCCCTTCGGGGGTTAGGGAGCTTATAAATGTATCACTTCACCATAAGCATCGGCTACAGCTTCCATGACAGCCTCACTCATTGTAGGATGCGGATGTACTGCTTTTAATATTTCATGCCCAGTCGTTTCCAATTTTCTTCCTAAAACCGCTTCAGCAATCATATCAGTAACGCCAGCTCCAATCATGTGGCAGCCTAACCATTCGCCATATTTAGCATCAAAAATGACTTTTACAAAACCATCTTTATGGCCACCAGCACTCGCTTTTCCAGAGGCTGAAAAAGGGAATTTACCAACTTTAATATCTAAGCCTTTATCCTTTGCTTGTTGCTCGGTTAAACCAACAGACGCAATTTCAGGTGAACAATACGTACAACCTGGTATGTTTCCGTAGTCCAGTGCCTCAACATGTTGCCCTGCAATTTTTTCAACACAAAGTATGCCTTCCGCGGAAGCGACATGCGCTAAGGCTTGACCCGGAGTCACATCGCCTATGGCGTAGTATCCAGGAATATTGGTTTGATAAAAATCATTTACCAAAATTTTATCTCTATCGACAGCAATACCAACGTCTTCTAATCCAATATTTTCAATATTCGATTTGATGCCTACAGCTGATAAAATGATATCTGCTTCTAAAACTTCTTCACCTTTACTGGTCTTAACAGTAGCTTTTACGCCTTTACCAGATGTATCCACACTAGTCACTTCTGAAGATACCATAATTTTTATACCACTCTTTTTAAAACTTCGTTCTAATTGCTTTGAGACGTCATCATCTTCAACGGGTACAATTTTTGGTAAAAACTCAACGATAGTCACCTCTGTTCCCATGGAGTTATAGAAATACGCGAATTCAACGCCAATAGCTCCAGAGCCTACAACAATCATTTTCTTGGGTTGCGATGGTAAAGTCATGGCTTCTCTATAACCAATAACTTTTTTGCCATCTTGTAGTAAACTTGGTAGTTCACGAGAGCGTGCGCCAGTTGCAATTATAATATGGTCTGCTGAATATTCTTTGCCATCTACATCAATCTTCTTGCCTGGTTTTAATGTTCCAAAACCTTCAATAACGTCAATTTTGTTCTTCTTCATTAAAAACTGTACACCCTTACTCATACCATCTGCAACCCCACGGCTTCTTTTTACAACAGCCTCAAAATCCTTATCAAATGATTTTACTGATAATCCGTAGTCTCCAGCATGTTTTAAGTATTCAAAAACCTGAGCAGATTTTAATAAGGCTTTTGTTGGGATACACCCCCAATTTAAGCAAACTCCACCTAGGCTTTCCTTTTCAACAATTGCTGTTTTTAAGCCTAACTGTGATGCTCTAATTGCAGTTACATAACCACCAGGACCACTACCGAGAACAATAATATCGTATTTACTCATGAGAATTTTTTAATCGTTATTACAAGCTACGAATTTACAAAACCAATTTTGAATAAAGAATTTAGAACCCTTTAAATTTACATCTTTATACTACCTTTGTTTTGCAAGTATTAATTTATGAATATACCCAAAACGAGCTACCCACGAATCGTTATAATCGGCGGAGGGTTTGCAGGCATTGCTTTAGCAAAAAAATTATCTAAACAAGAAGTGCAAGTCGTGCTCTTGGATAAACATAATTATCATACATTCCAACCCTTATTGTATCAGGTTTCTACTGGAGGTTTAGAGCCAGATTCCATTGCCTATCCAATTCGGAAAATACTCAAGGATTTCCCTAATTTTTATTTTAGACTGGCACATGTGAACGCCGTTGATACTGATAAGAATAAAGTGAGAACCGATATTGGAAACTTAAAATTTGATTATTTGGTAGTGGCCACAGGATCTAAGACCAATTATTTTGGAAATGCAGAGATTGAAAAGCATAGTATGGCCATGAAAACGGTACCGCAGTCTTTGAATTTGCGGAGTTTAATTCTGGAAAACTTTGAGGAAGCCTTATTAACGTCAGATTTGCATGAGCGTAATGCACTCATGAATTTTGTGATAGTTGGGGGAGGACCAACAGGCGTTGAGCTTGCTGGGGCATTGGCCGAAATAAAGAAAGGTATTTTACCAAGAGATTATCCTGATTTGGATACGCGGTCTGCTCAAATACACATCGTTCAATCTAGTGACTGTATTCTAGAAGGTATGAGTGCTCAAGCGTCGTCGAAGGCTGAGGATTTTTTGGAAAAACTTGGCGTTCAAATTTGGAAGAATGTTAGAGTGACTAATTATAACGGAAAAACAGTTACTACCAATACCGATCTAACCTTTGAAGCGGAGACCTTGGTATGGGCAGCAGGTGTAAAAGGGGCTACAATTCACGGATTAGATGCTGAAGATTTTATTACTAACGGCAATCGTATCATGGTAAATGCATTTAATCAAGTAAAAGGATTTGAGCATATTTTTGCTATTGGCGATGTGGCGTCATTGATCACTGAAGAATTTCCACATGGTTTACCCATGATGGCACAACCAGCCATTCAACAGGGGCAGCAATTAGGTGATAATATATTACGACTGATTGAGAATAAACCATTACAAGCATTTAAATATAAAGATAAAGGGTCTATGGCTACCATTGGCAGAAATAAAGCGGTAGTAGATATGAAAAATTTCAGGTTTCAAGGGGTGTTTGCTTGGTTTGTTTGGATGTTTGTACATCTCTTTTTTTTAATAGGATTTAGAAACCGGATGGTCGTATTTATAAATTGGGTGTACAACTATGTACGCTTTGATAGAGAGGCTCGATTAATAATTAGACCGTTTAAAAAGAAACATAACATTACAAATCATCAGTAAAATGCCTTCGATCTTTTGCTTGATTAAATTTTTCCATGTTGTATGTGGAAGACTCACCTTTAGGTATTGATAAGGACTGCCATTCTGGTCCTTTTAATAATTTCCCCAGAAAAACAATTTGCCCAACATGATAGGAGTAATGGCATAATTGTCTGTTAATAGCCTCAGTAACCGAATGTCCTTGATTTCTAATATAAACCATGTGTTCCAAATGCTCATCTGTTAAATCATTAAGTGTATGGAATAGTGTTTTCCAGCCTTTGTCCCATGCTGTTAGAATTTCTTCTTTAGATAGATATGTGTTTTCAAATTCTGAATCTCTTTGGCGCCATTCTTTTTCGCCATCTTCAGTTAAAAAATTTGTCCATCTACTCAACATATTTCCGACCATATGTTTTACTATAACAGAGATGGAATTCGCGTTTTTTGAAATATCATTTTGTAATTCATCAAACGACAGTTGATCGAAAGTCTGATCACCTAAACGCTTATAATATTTAAATTGCTTTTTAGCGCTAATAAGATAGCTACTTTTCATCTTCATTAAAATTAATACTAACTGAATTTACACAATAACGTGTTCCGGTTTCTGTTGGGCCATCATTAAAAACATGCCCTAAATGACTTCCACAATTAGAACATACAATTTCGGTTCGAGTCATACCATGGGTTTTATCCAAAATGTAGTCCACCGTTCCTTTAATGGATTCATCAAAACTAGGCCAACCGCAGTGCGCATCAAATTTACTATCACTTTCAAATAATTGCTGATGGCAAGCAGCGCAGGCATAAGCGCCTTTTTCAAAATGAAGATTGAATTTTCCTGTATGCGGTCGCTCCGTCCCTTTAGTTCTTAATACGCGATACTGTTCTTCAGTAAGCGCTTCCCGCCACTCATTTTCTGTTTTTTTAATGTTATAATCACTCATTTTCTGGTACAAATTTTAAGGCAGCGCCGTTAATACAATGTCTTTTTCCTGTAGTATCTTTTGGACCGTCGTTAAAAACATGGCCTAAGTGACCACCACAGGTAGCGCAATGTTCCTCAGTTCTTACATAACCCAAATTTCTATCTGTAGAAAATGCGACATTCCCTTCAATTACCCTATCAAAACTAGGCCAACCGGTACCGGAATCAAATTTATGTTCGCTTTTAAATAAGGCCGTATGGCATCCAGCACAGTGATAGGTTCCTTCCTCATAATTTTTGTTTAAAGGGCTAGAAAAAGCACGCTCTGTACCGGCTTTTCTTAAAACATTATACTCTTGTGGTGTAAGCTCCGCCTTCCATTCAGCATCTGTTTTAGATACTAGGAAGTTTTCTTTTTCTTTAGAATTTTTCTTCTGTGCACCAGAGTTACAGCTACTAAATATAATAGCTATTAGTATTATGGTTAATTTTTTCATTTTAGCAATTTTAATTAAACGTTTCTTTTATGTCGAAAATAACGAATAATCTTAACATAATTATGATGTGTATATTCTAATAACGTAATGTGCTAAAACTTAAATGAAATGAGTTCGCAATAACCTAGCAATTTTCGTAATTTTATAAAAATAATTTAAACGATCACTTATGAAATTCTCAAAGATAATAGTATTCATTGGAGCCGTTTCCATGATTATGTCATGTTCCACGAATCCTTTTACACAGAAAAAAACACTGGCCTTAGTGCCTAATTCCCAGTTGTTTCCAACGGCATTTGCACAGTACGACCAGTTTTTAACAGAAAATAAAGTCATAACAGGTACAGCTGAATCTGCTATGATTACTAGAGTAGGACAGCGAATTGCGGTTGCTGCCGAGCGATGGTTAAATGCAAACGGACATCAGGGGTATTTAAACGATTACAAATGGGAATATAATTTGGTAGATGATGAGGCCGTTAACGCTTGGGCTATGCCAGGAGGGAAGATTGTGTTCTATACGGGAATCTTACCAATAGCTAAAGGGGAAACGGGGGTAGCTGCGATTATGGGACATGAAGTTGCGCATGCCTTAGCCAATCACGGACAGCAGCGTATGAGTGCCGGTATGTTGCAACAAGTGGGTGCTGTTGCCGGTAATATTGCCATAAAAGATGAGCAATCCAGAAATATTTTTAATCAGGCTTATGGGGTAGGTTCTTCAGTAGGACTGATGTTACCGTTTAGTAGAAGTCATGAGACGGAAGCCGACCAAATTGGGTTGTACCTAATGGCTGTGGCAGGGTACAATCCTGATGAAGCCGCGGAACTATGGAAAAGAATGAAAGCCAACAGTGGCGGGCAAGCACCACCGGAATTTTTGAGTACACACCCATCTAACGACACGAGAATTAATAATTTAACTAAATGGGCTCCTTTGGCAAAAGCAGAGGCTAAGAAATTTGGGGTGACATCATTTAAATAAAAAAGTTTAAACCACTTCAAAATTTAATATCACTTTTAAAATATTTGATTACATTACAAGCGGTTCATAAAAGAGCCGCTTTTTTATTATGGCAGTATTAGAAAAAGGGAGCAAAAAACTTTTAAATGCTTGGGCCTTTTACGATTGGGCAAATTCAGTTTATACCTTAACGATAGCCTCATCAATATTCCCAATTTTTTATTCGGCATTATTCCTTTCGGAAATAAAAAAAGTAAATGCTTTTGGTTTTGAATTTAAAAGTACGGCCTTAATAACTTTTGTGACGGCATTTACCTTTTTGGTTGTAGCGGTGATGTCGCCAATCCTTTCTGGCGTTGCTGATTATATTGGTAATAAAAAAGCATTTTTAAAGTTTTTCTGTTATACTGGAGGGATTGGATGTATCGGTTTATATTGGTTCAGTTTAGAGCATATCTACATTAGCATATTATTTTACTTTATGGGGTTGATAGGGTATTGGGGAAGTTTGGTGTATTATAATTCCTATTTACCTGATATTGCTTTTCCAGAGCAACAAGATAAAATAAGTGCTAAAGGTTTTGCAATGGGTTACGCAGGAAGTGTTATTTTACTTATAATAAATTTGGCGATGGTGATGAGTCAAGATGATGGTGCCGCTAAAATGCAAATGATGCGCTACTCCTTTATCACAGTAGGATTATGGTGGATTTTATTTAGCCAATATGCTTTTTATTACTTGCCTAAAGGAACCTCTAATGGTCATAAAGTGACCAAAGCAGTCATTTTTAATGGCTTTAAGGAATTAAAATTAGTGTGGCAAGAACTGATTAAAGATTTAAGGCTGAAGCGCTATTTAAGTGCTTTTTTTGTGTTTAGTATGGCTGTCCAAACCATTATGTTGGTTGCCGTGTATTTTGGTGAAGAAGAAATAGCTTGGAAAAATGACGCTGAAAAAACGACAGGCCTGATAACGAGTATTTTGGTTATTCAAGTGGTAGCGATTTTAGGCGCTTTTTTAACGTCTCGGGCTTCGGCTAAATTTGGGAATATTAAAACATTGATTGTTGTAAATGCCATATGGATGGGGCTATGCTTCTATGCGTATTTTATGATAACGCCTATGCAGTTTTATATTGCAGCTTCTGTTGTAGGTCTGGTCATGGGGGGAATACAATCTTTAGCACGTTCGACATATTCAAAATTTCTTCCTGAAACTGACGATACAACCTCTTATTTTAGTTTTTATGATGTGGCCGAAAAAATAGGGATTGTAATCGGAATGGTTATTTTCGCATTTATTGATCAAATAACAGGTAGTATGCGAAATGGTATTTTATTTTTGTTTATTTTCTTTTTGATAGGTATTATTCTATTATTTCGAGTCCCAAAGGGACGTATTTAAAATATTATTTATATTAAAAGAGGGTGTCTAAATAGACCGTCATTGCGATCCCGAATATTCGGAGAAGCAATCTGTTAAATTTAAGTTATTGATTAACAGATTACTTCGAAATTAAAATTTCTCGTAATGACAGATAAAATTGTCTTTTAAGATAGCATCCTTGTTACCGTTACCTTCGTAACTATTAGTTTGAAATACTTCCAGAACCTGTAATTTTAGTATCTAATTTTGGGCTTCCTTTATAAACAATATCACCAGAACCTACGACGCTGGCTTTAAGGTTTGTGTTGCTCACTACTTTTACATCACCAGATCCTGCAATAGAAACCTCTGTATCATTCGCTTGTAAATCAAATCCATGGAAATCTCCAGAGCCAGCAACTTTAACTTTTAAGGTATTGGTTAATCCTTCTAAGGTAATATCCCCAGACCCAGCAATGGCACTTTCGATAGCATCTGTTTTGACATCCAATTTAATGTCCCCAGATCCTGATAAAGAAACGTGAAATTTACGGGTTGTTATGGTATCTTCATTCATCAAATCACCTGAACCGGCCAGAGATACTTTGTTGATATCTTCGAATGGAATGGTAATTACAATTCCTTTTTTGCTGTAGATACTTTTTCCTTTCTTTACTTTTACAATTAGTGCGTTGTTTTTAACTTCAGTAACGATATACTCCAGTAAGTTTTCATCGCCTTTAATTTTGATATCGCCTTCTTTACCCGATACAAGGATAAAATCCATAGAGCCAGCACATGTAACAGCATCGTAATTTGATGTTGTCCTGGTTTCAGTTTTTATTTTGCCATTTCCTTTAATAGATTTGCCCCATTGTGCATACCCAGTTGAAATAAAGAGAATGCTTGCCAGTGTTAATAAAAGTTGTTTTCTCATGTTCGATTTTTTAATTGATGAATGATTAATTTTTGTTAAATGTTAAGTTGCCATATTCTGATACTATATGCATAGTTGAACCTGAATTTTGTTTGCCATAGTAACCTGAATAGTATTTGTCACTTGATTCTTCTACTTTTTTAGTGAAATTGAAACCATTGCTATCTCTAAGTGAAGCATATTCTAATTTAAATATGAAATTAAAATTATATGTAGGTGCTAAACCAATGGTTATGCCTGCGTATTCAGACTTTATTGTCACATCACCAGCATTTTCATTTAGCCTGCTAATTTTGATAGATCCATAATCTGCATTCAAATTTATAGTTTTATAAACATCCCCTATAACGCTGGTTACATAGTCCGCATTTCCTGAGATGTTATTAGCTTTTTCAATAGTTACCTTTCCATAATCGCAGTTGTAATTAATGTCTTCTGCCACTTCAATTTTAGAGTTGCTATAATCTGCATTAATATCTAAAACTTTTGCTTTGGCAACTACAAAATCACTGTAATCTGCATTAATTTTACCACTTTTAATATACTCAAAATAACAGTTTTTGGTATAATCAAAGTTCAGTATATTATTGTCGCTCATTAATTCTTTAGTGGTTATTTTTCCGTAGTCACAATTAATTTCAGCACGTCCTTCTAGTTTGTCAACCGTTATGTTTCCATAATCATTATTCAAATTGATGTTGTTGGCAATTGGCAGTTTAATGGTGTAGTTTATAGACATTTTTACGTTATTATTCTTCCCCCATTTCCACCAAGAATTGGAATTTTTACCATCAATTATAGTTTTTGCAGCCACCCTTTCTGGTGACGCCGAAAATTTAACTGTAATATCATCTAATTTTTTTTGGACTTTATCTGCATCATTTCCACTTGTGGTTATGGTAACTTCTATGACTATTCTATTTTCATTCCAAGTAATAATATCGATATTCCCATAACTATTGTTAACTTCTAAGGAAGCGTTCTTGTTTACTGTAAATTCCTTGCTGATTGTTTTCTTTTTATCGTGCTTATAATCCGTTTCTACGGACGCTGATACCAACAAAGGCATCATGAATAACAGAGATAGGAATTTAAATTGTAGTGCTCGTTTCATTTGTGATTGTTTTTAATTGATTAATGCTATTTATTTGTTCTAAGGTGTTTTGAAGGAGTGTGGTCCTATATTGAAAATTTGAAATCATCGCATAAATAACTCTTTGGTCTTGACCGCTTTCCTTTAAATCTTCTTTTAATGCGTTGTATTCTTTTTCTAAAATGTTTAGCTGTGTCATGGTGTCTGCAATCAAGGCTTGAACTTCTGGAGAGGCAGCTGCTTGAATACTTTTTAATTCCTCATTAATTGAGAGTGTATAAAAATCTTGCGTTTGTTCCATTTTAGGTGAAACGCTTGATAAGTCTGAGGTTTCTTCACTTTTTTGAAAACCAATTACTAGAGTGATAAGTAATAATAGGCTAGCGGCAATAGCGAATAAAGGTTTCCAATCTTGTTTTCTAGAGGTCGTTCCTTTTTCTTTATTTGCAGTTTTTAGTTTTTCAATAAAACGCTGCTTGTGAAGGCTATTGGGCGTTTCAATATCAAACTCATTTTCTAGATTTTTGAAGATATCTTCTATAGTAGTTTTACTCATTTGTCGTTCAATTTTT
Organism: Changchengzhania lutea; assembly: GCF_006974145.1. Classification (NCBI taxonomy): domain Bacteria; kingdom Pseudomonadati; phylum Bacteroidota; class Flavobacteriia; order Flavobacteriales; family Flavobacteriaceae; genus Changchengzhania; species Changchengzhania lutea. The sequence continues at coordinate 3,098,433 of NZ_CP039456.1, forward strand.
GGTTTCGTAAACTGTTGCAAATTTCTGTCTTAATTGCTCTTTTGCTCTTGAAATAATCGTTCTGCAATTCGCATACGAGATGTTTAAAATCTCACTTATTTCTTCATAATCATAGCCTTCTATAAGGTTTAGTGTTAATGCCATCCTATAATTGTCCTTTAATTGTTGCATCGTATCTAACACCTGTTTGGCCTTGTAACTACAATGTTCGTCACTTTCATGTGTTGATGTATCTGATTCAATTTTATACAAAATGCCGTCAATTGGTACTTCATCACTTTTACTTATTTTATGATAATGATGAATACTATTATTAATAACAATTCGCTTTAACCAAGACCCGAAAATACGAGGGTCTTTTAAGGTTTCAAGTTTAGTAAATGCGACTAAAAAAGAGTCTTGCATAATGTCTTCTGCTTCAAAACTGTTTTTTACAATTCTGAAAGAGGCATTGTACATAGCATTGTAATATCTGTTATAAATCTCTAATTGTGCCGACTCATTTCCAGAAATACAAAGTGTAATTAATTGCTCAATATTTAGTTGGGTTGGTTTCAATAAAACAATTGGTTATAGTAAAGAGGATAACTTCTTTTATTTGTTACAGTTTTCAAAAAAAAAATCCTACGTTCACATTGAAAGTAGGATTTAATTTAATACGTATTCTATATCAACTTAGGATTCTGTGGGCTTTTCAGCTTTATCAATAGTGATATTTAATTCCTGGGTTTTTTTATCTAAATCAATATTGATTTGATCGCCTTCAGTTACTTGAGACGTAATAATCTCTTCTGCCAGAGCATCTTCAACATATTTCTGAATGGCTCTTTTAAGAGGTCTTGCTCCGTACTGTTTATCAAAACCTTTATCGGCAATATAGTCCTTAGCGCTCTTGCTTAATTTTAGAATATAACCTAAGTCTTTAATTCTAGTCAGTAACTTATCCAATTCAATATCGATAATTTGATTTATATCTTCTTTCTCTAAAGGATTAAACACAATCACATCATCAATTCTATTTAAAAATTCAGGAGCAAACGATTTTTTAAGCGCATTTTCAATGACGCTTCTGGCATTGGCATCTTCTTGTGCCTTTTGCGACGCTGTGCCAAAACCGATACCTGAACCAAAATCCTTCAACTTACGGGCTCCAATATTTGAAGTCATAATAATGATGGTGTTTCTAAAATCAATTTTCCTTCCTAAACTGTCGGTTAAGTAGCCATCATCTAGAACTTGAAGGAGCATATTAAATACATCGGGATGTGCTTTTTCAATTTCATCTAAAAGAATAACGGCATAAGGTTTTCTTCTTACTTTCTCTGTTAATTGTCCGCCTTCTTCATAACCAACGTATCCTGGAGGTGCTCCAATTAATCTGGAAATAGCGAATTTTTCCATGTATTCGCTCATGTCAATTCTAATCAGTGAATCATCACTATCAAACAGCTCACGAGATAACACTTTCGCTAACTGTGTTTTACCAACCCCAGTTTGTCCCAAAAATATAAATGAACCAATGGGTTTATTTGGATCTTTAAGACCAGCACGATTACGTTGAATGGCTTTAACCACTTTTGCTACGGCTTCGTCCTGTCCAATAACTTTGCCTTTAATAAGGTTCGGTAATTCGGCTAATTTATTAATCTCTGTTTGCGCAATTCTATTTACCGGAATTCCGGTCATCATAGACACCACATCTGCTACATTATCTTCTGTAACCGTTTCGCGGTGTTGTTTGGTATCTTCTTCCCATTTTTCTTGAGCGGTAGACAATTCTTTTTCAATGCGTTTTTCGTCATCTCTAAGTTTGGCAGCCTCCTCGTATTTTTGTTTTCTTACAACCGAATTTTTAGTTTCCTTGACATCTTCTAACTCTTTCTCTAATTCAAGAATTTGTTTTGGCACTTCAATATTGGTAATATGTACACGCGACCCAGCTTCATCTAGAGCATCAATCGCTTTGTCCGGTAAGAAGCGCTCGGTCATATATCTATTGGTCAATGTCACACAGGCCTTAATGGCTGCATCAGTATAATCTACATTGTGATGTTCTTCGTATTTTTCTTTAATATTATTAAGAATTTCGATGGTTTCTTCAACAGTAGTTGGTTCGACTATCACCTTCTGAAAACGACGTTCTAAAGCACCATCTTTTTCTATATATTGTCTGTACTCGTCTAAAGTTGTGGCACCAATACATTGAATTTCGCCTCTTGCCAATGCGGGTTTAAACATGTTGGAGGCATCTAAACTTCCAGTGGCACCGCCAGCACCAACAATGGTATGAATCTCATCTATAAAAAGAATCACATCGTCATTCTTTTCCAGTTCGTTCATAACGGCTTTCATGCGTTCTTCAAACTGACCTCTGTATTTTGTTCCTGCAACCAAACTTGCTAAATCAAGTGTAACTACACGTTTGTTAAATAGGGTTCGCGATACTTTACGTTTTATAATTCTAAGCGCTAAACCTTCTGCAATCGCCGATTTACCAACACCTGGTTCCCCGATTAAAAGCGGATTGTTTTTCTTTCTTCTACTTAAAATTTGTGATACGCGCTGAATTTCTTTTTCTCGTCCTACCACAGGATCAAGTTTACCTTCCTCTGCCAAAGCTGTTAAATCACGACCAAAATTATCTAAAACAGGTGTCTTGGACTTTTTGTTAGATTTGCCCGTGGGCGTACTAAAAATACTGTCCTTAGTGCTTTCGTCCTCCGGATTGGAATCGTCATCTTGAAAAGATTCAGCCTTTGGTTCTATATAATTGCTATCGTTTGTAATCATAAATTTAAATTGTTCTTTAACATTGTCATAATCTACTTTTAGCTTATTTAAAAGCTTGGTAGTTGGGTCGTTCTCATTCCTTAGAATGCACAGTAATAAATGTGCCGTATTAATGGATGTGCTCTGAAATAATTTCGCCTCCAAAAAAGTTGTTTTAAGCGCGCGCTCTGCTTGCCTAGTGAGATGCAAATTCTTTTTCTGATTAGATGTTACGGTTATATTTGGGTTTGCAGGGCTTAATATTTCTACTTTTCGTCTTAAATGATTGAGATCAATATCAAGGGCATTTAATATATTTATCGCCTTACCATTACCATCGCGTAACAGTCCAAGCATTAAATGTTCGGTACCAATAAAATCATGGCCCAAACGCAATGCTTCTTCTTTGCTATAAGCGATTACATCCTTTACTCTAGGTGAAAAATTATCATCCATATTATTTTTCTTTCTGCATTAAAAATACTAAAACATTTTACCAAAGGCAAAAACTGTACCTTAATTTATGTATAAGATGCTAATTGACGAAAAAATCTTAATAAAATCAAAGTTTTAAACGTCATACTTATTAACTAAAAACAGACTTGAAATTGTTAATAAAAAATCTGAAAATCATCGATGAAATCACCTGCCCTTGCTCATGAAATTCTTATATTAGCACGTTTTGAAATACTTGTAAAAACTTAATAATATTTTATATGGCAGAAGGAGAAAAATTGATCCCTATTAACATTGAAGATGAGATGAAATCGGCTTACATTGATTATTCAATGTCGGTCATTGTGTCACGTGCTTTACCAGATGTAAGAGATGGTTTAAAACCAGTACACAGACGTGTGCTTTATGGCATGCATGAGTTGGGTGTTAGAGCAAATTCAGCACACAAAAAATCGGCAAGAATAGTTGGAGAAGTTTTAGGGAAGTATCACCCTCATGGTGATACTTCGGTTTATGACGCTATGGTGCGTATGGCTCAAGAATGGAGCTTGCGGTATATGTTGGTAGATGGCCAAGGAAACTTTGGTTCGGTTGATGGAGATAGTCCTGCGGCTATGCGTTATACAGAAGCGCGTATGCAAAAAATATCGGAAGATATGCTTGCAGATATTGATAAAGAAACGGTCGATCATAAATTAAATTTTGATGATACACTGCAAGAACCAACAGTGTTGCCAACACGAATTCCCGGACTTTTAGTTAATGGCGCCTCAGGTATTGCTGTAGGTATGGCCACCAATATGCCGCCACATAATTTAACGGAAGTGGTTGATGGAACTATAGCCTATATTAATAATAACGATATCGATATTGATGAATTAATCAAACACGTTAAAGCTCCAGATTTCCCTACAGGTGGAACCATTTATGGTTACGACGGTGTTAAAGAAGCTTTTCATACAGGTCGTGGCCGTATCGTTATGCGTGCTAAGGCGAATATTGAAGAGGTAGCAGGTCGGGAATGTGTCATTGTTACAGAGATTCCTTATCAGGTTAATAAAGCAGACATGATTAAGAAAACTGCTGACTTGGTTAATGATAAAAAGCTAGAAGGCATTTCTACAATTCGTGATGAATCCGATAGAAATGGAATGCGAATTGTATATGTTCTAAAACGTGATGCAATACCAAACATTGTATTAAATAAATTATTTAAGTACACAGCGTTACAGTCCTCATTTAGTGTAAATAACATTGCATTAGTTAATGGGCGTCCTCAAATGTTGAATCTAAAGGAATTGATTCATTATTTTGTAGAGCACAGACATGAAGTTGTAGTAAGACGTACGACATACGAACTGCGAAAAGCGGAGGAACGCGCTCATATTTTAGAAGGATTAATTATTGCTTCAGATAATATAGACGAGGTTATTAAAATAATTAGAGCGTCTTCAAATGCCGATGAAGCTCGAACTAATTTAATTGAACGTTTTAAATTATCCGAGATTCAAGCCAAGGCCATAGTTGAGATGCGTTTGCGTCAATTAACCGGTTTAGAGCAAGATAAATTACGTTCTGAGTATGACGAGATCATGAAAACGATTATCGATCTTAAGGATATTCTTGACAAAAAAGAACGTCGAATGGATATCATAAAAGGCGAATTAGAAGTTGTAAGAGATAAGTATGGAGATGAGCGCCGTTCAGTCATTGAATACGCAGGTGGAGATTTGAGTATTGAAGATATGATTCCTGATGAAAAAGTGGTGATTACCATTTCTCACGCGGGTTATATTAAACGTACATCACTTACAGAATACAAAACGCAAAATAGAGGTGGCGTTGGCCAAAAAGCTTCAACAACACGTAATGAAGATTTCTTAGAGCATCTATTTGTGGGTACCAATCACCAATACATGTTATTCTTTACCCAAAAAGGTAAATGTTTCTGGATGCGGGTTTATGAGATTCCGGAAGGTAGTAAAACCTCAAAAGGAAGAGCGATTCAGAATTTAATCAATATTGAACAGGATGACACCGTTAAAGCATTTATATGCACACAAGATTTAAAGGACGAAGACTATATTAACAGTCATTATGTCATAATGGCTACCAAAAAAGGTCAGGTCAAAAAAACCTCTTTAGAGCAATATTCGCGACCTAGAACTAATGGAATAAATGCCATTACCATTAAGGAAGATGACATGCTTTTAGAAGCTAAATTAACCACGGGAGAAAGCCAAGTTATGTTGGCACTTAAATCTGGTAAAGCCATTCGTTTTGAAGAAGCTAAAACCAGACCAATGGGTCGTGGTGCTTCTGGCGTACGAGGTATTAAATTGGCAAACGACAAAGACGAAGTCATTGGTATGATTGCCGTTGACGATATGGAAAGCAATATTCTTGTGGTCTCTGAAAATGGTTATGGAAAACGCTCTAGTTTAGAGGATTATAGAATTACCAATCGTGGCGGGAAAGGTGTGAAAACAATTTCAATTACAGAAAAAACGGGTAACTTAGTATCCATTAAAAATGTGACGGATGATGATGATTTAATGATTATCAATAAATCTGGAATAGCGATACGCATGGCTGTTGAAGATTTAAGGGTTATGGGTAGAGCCACGCAAGGCGTTAAATTAATTAACCTAAAAGGAAATGATTCTATCGCTGCCGTTGCCAAGGTAATGCATGATGAAGACGAGGTTGTAGATGAAAATGCCGAAATCATTGATGGTTCAGATGATGGCACAACTCTTGATATAACAGAAGACGATAACAATATAGACAATTAAACTAAATACTTTTAAAATGAAAAAACAATTAATTATAGCTGTAGCACTTTCTATAAGTGCATTTTCATTCGCGCAAAAAAAAGAATTAAAGACAGCCGAAAAAGCAATCAAATCGAGTAACTATTCTGAAGCAAAAGCATCCTTAAATCAAGCGGAAGCTATGATGGGTTCTATGGATGATAAATTAAAATCTAAATTCTATTATTTAAAAGCACAGGCATTGTATGCTAACGGCGCTGGTAGTAATGACGAGGTTGACATGGCTTTGGAAATGCTGGATAAAGCGAAGGGCGAATATAGCTCTGAGGTTGCAGAGTTGAAAAGAACCATGGTTGGGAATTTTCTAACTAAAGGAAATGCATCATATGAAAGTAAAGATTTCTCTGTGGCTTCAAAATATTTTGAAAGAGCGTACAGAGCAAAAGAGTCAGATACTTTATTTTTATACTATGCTGCTTCTACAGCGGTAAGTGTTCAAGAGTATGATAGAGCGTTAAAACTATACGAAGAATTGAAAGACTTGGGTTATACCGGTATTGAAATGCAATATTTTGCAACAAATGTTGAAACTCAAGAAGAAGAATCGTTTAATGATAAGAATATGAGAGATCTTTCAGTAAAAGCAAAATCTCACATTAAACCTGTGGAGCGTATGTCCGATTCTTATAAGCCTGAGATAGTGAAAAATATCGCGCTTATATATGTTTCTCAAGGTGATAACGAGAAAGCATTAACAGCAATGAAAGATGCTCGTGCAGAAAGTCCAGATGATGTTAATTTGATTCTTTCTGAGGCAAATGTTCATTATAAAATGGGTAATAAGGAAGAGTTTAAGTCGCTTCTGGAAATGGCCACTGAAAAAGATCCAATGAATCCAGAATTACAATATAATTTGGGTGTAATAGCTTCTGAATCTGAGCAATTGGAAGAATCAATGGCGTATTACAAAAAAGCCATAGAATTGGATCCTGACTATGTTAATGCTTACATAAACATATCGGCACTCATTTTAGGTAAAGAGCAACCAATGATTGAAGAAATGAATAATTTAGGGAGTTCTGCAGCAGATAATAAACGCTATGATGAATTGAAAGATGCACGTCAAGATTTATATAAAGAAGCCGTACCATATTTAACTAAAGCTTTAGAAATAGATGCTAATAATTTTAGTGCAGCTACGACATTGATGAATATTTATAGTATTCTTGGTGAAACAGATAAGTATAAAGCCATGAAGGTTAGGGTAGATGCCCTAAAGGGAGAGGAGTAAAAGCTGATAAAAGATAGTATAAAAAAAGCCGCTTAAAGTGGCTTTTTTTATACTATCTTTTTAATAACCCGTAGCTTATGGGTGTGCATTTTAGTGTCCACGTTATATATTCCAGAATGGTCTAACATATCTATTCTAACCTTACCATGGGCATGAATAATATAGTTGTTGTCCATGATAATGCCAACGTGAACGATAACACCCTCACTATTATCAAAAAAGGCTAAATCTCCAGGTTCACTTTCTTCAATAAAACTAAGCGCTTCACCTTGGGTAGCCTGTTGAGAAGCATCTCGCATAATTCTGAATCCATTCAATTTATAAACCATTTGGGTAAAACCGGAACAATCGATCCCAAAAGGTGTTTTTCCTCCCCATAAATAAGGGACATTTAAGTATAAAAAAGCGGTATTAATAATATTGCTTTTAGAATTTAAAGTCTTTGTAAAATCACCATCAAAAGAATGCCCAAGAATAGACAGGCAGTTTAGAGAGGATCCCAGAACAATAGGATAAAGTGCATTGTTTTTTGCTTGGATGAATTCCACCAGATCTGTTGACAATTTTAAATCTTGATGCTTTATATGCGTATAGTCTTCTTTAGAAATTTCTAAATACTGTTTAATATCAATCCAACCTTCATAGGCGTCGAACTCTAATCTAATTTTACTCCACTGCTTACGCTGTTCAATAACCTTAAAAATTTCACCATAAAGCACTTGCGATACCAATTCGCTAACATCGGTGGCTTCACTTCTTAAAGGAATAATACTTAAATTACAAACGCCGTATTGCATCAAGTTTGTTTAATTTCTTTCAATAACCATTGCAGAGGCACCACCACCGCCATTGCAAATAGCCGCAGCGCCAATGCGTGCATTATTTTGCTCTAAAACATTAAGCAACGTAATCAAAATCCGAACACCAGAACATCCTAGTGGATGACCAAGTGATACGGCACCTCCATTGAGATTAACGTTCTTGTCATCAAGGCCTAAAATTTTCATATTTGCCAAACCAACAACAGCGAATGCTTCGTTAAACTCGAAGAAATCAACTTCGTCTAATGTCAAACCTGCTTTGTCTAAAGCTTTTGGTAGTGCTTTTGCTGGAGCAGTAGTAAACCATTCTGGTTCATGTGCAGCATCAGCATAGCTTTTAATGGTTGCTAACGCTGTTAAACCTAATTCATCACAGGTCTGTTTACTCATTAATACCATAGCGCCTGCACCGTCATTTATGGTTGATGCATTGGCGGCAGTCACGGTTCCGTCTTTTGAAAATGCCGGACGTAACTGAGGGATTTTCTCCATTTTAACATTGGTGAATTCCTCATCTTTACTAACTACAATAGGTTCTCCTCGCCTTTGAGGAACTTCAACAGAAACTATTTCATTATCAAATTTTCCAGCTCCCCAAGCTTCAGCAGATCGCTTGTACGACTGTATTGCATAATTATCTTGATCTTTCCTTGAAAACTCATATTTGGTCGCACAGGCATCTGCACATACGCCCATGGCATTTTGATCATAAGCATCAACCAAGCCATCTTTTTGCATCCCGTCAATAAGTGAGGTTGGTCCAAATTTAGTACCAGTTCTTGCATATAAATAATGCGGAATAAGGCTCATATTTTCCATACCACCAGCCACAATAATGTTGGCATCACCAAGTGCAATAGCTTGCGCCGCCTGCATTACCGCTTTCATACCAGAAGCACACACCTTGTTAATTGTTGTACAAGGCACCGTATTAGGAATTCCTGCATATATGGCTGCCTGTCTTGCTGGAGCTTGTCCCGTTCCTGCTTGCACGACATTACCCATTATGACTTCTTCAACTAATTCAGGTTTTAAATTAATCTTATTTAGAGCGCCCTTAATGGCAATAGAACCAAGTTGTGGGGCGGTAACTGTAGATAAAGCACCCATAAAACTGCCAATGGGCGTTCTAGCTGCAGATACAATAACGACTTCTTTATTCATTTTAATTCAAGTTTAGTTTAGTGCCACGAAAATAATCATTTTTTAACACAAATTATAGCTTTGATTTGTTATAATAGACTGATAATTTATAGAATTTGCTACATTTGAATTCTTAAGAAATATGTTAAGATGAACTATCTTCCGTTTTTAGAATGGCCACAATAAGTTCTTTTAACTATTCTTTATATTATTTTCCAATTAGAAACACCAATGAGAGACCTTGTAAACAATTTATATCGAAATCACTCCTTAATATACAAGGCATTACTTTTCATCTTTACCACCGTACTTATTGTTTATCTATTTCCGAAAAGTGGCAAGTTTAAATATAATTTTGAAAAAGGGAAACCGTGGCAATCGGAAAACCTATATGCGCCTTTCGACTTTGCTATTAAAAAATCTGATGAAGAACTAAAGAAAGAAAGACAAGCTATTTCTGATAACTCCTTATTATACTTTAATATAGACGCATCCATTGCTGGAAAAGTTAAAGAGCGCTATGAGGAGAAATTTGAAAATGCCATTTCAGATACTATTTCTAACGGTCATTACAGATTACTATTGAGGCATGGAGAAAAAATAATCGACGATTTATATGAATATGGAGTTTTAGATGAAAATTATGAATTCTCTAAAGAACGCCGTGTGGCTATTCTTGAAGATCGTGTTGAAAAAGAAGAGGCCTTGTATTTTAATTTAGTAAAGCAGGGTGATGTCAAGTCTATAATAGAAAGTGTTTTGGTTGAAAATGATTTAATGGACTATAGTACAGATATGACCGCTCTATTTTTTGATATCATTGAGCCTAATTTAACTTTCGACAAGGCTATAACTGATAGTTTTTTAAAAGAGGAGCTTGATAAAATTTCATATGCCAGAGGGAATATTGAAAAGGAAACTTTAGTTGTTGCTAAGGGAGAAGTTGTTGATGCAGAAAAATTCTTAGTATTAAAATCCCTTCAATCTGAATTTGAAACACAAGTTTGGAATGAAACCAGCTATTATTGGGTAGTTGTGGCTTACACAATTTTAGTGGCATTGGCATTACTCATGCTACTGCTGTTTTTAAGGAAATATAGATTAACTGTGTTTGAAAATAATACGAAAGTCACATTTATATTTTTCAATATATTCTTGATGATCTTCATTACTACGCTGGTCATTAATTACAATGCTAAATACATTTATGTAGTACCTATATGCATCCTGCCTTTGATATTTAAAGCATTTTTCGATGCTAGATTAGGGCTCTTTGCACATGTAATAACCGTATTGCTGTTAGGGTTTATTGTGCCAAATAGCTATGAATACATGTTTCTACAAATTATAGCCGGAATAGTAACCATATTGACAGTTTCAGAACTTTACAAACGAGCCAATCTTTTTATTTCAGTTGGTCAAATCACTTTGATCTATATAATAGCATATTTTGCATTTTTCGTCATTCATGAAGGAACAATAGAAACATTGGAATGGGAGACATTTATTTGGTTTATTCTCTGCGGACTTGCGACATTATTTGTTCAGCCTTTAATATATGCTTATGAAAAAATTTTCGGATTAGTTTCTGATGTCTCTTTATTGGAATTGTCAGACACCAATACTAAACTTCTTAAAGAACTATCTAATAAAGCTCCCGGAACATTTCATCATTCACTCAATGTGGCTAATCTTGCTGAAGCTTCAGCAAATGAAATAGGAGCAAACGCTATGTTGATTAGGGTAGGAGCGCTTTATCATGATATTGGAAAAATGGTAAACCCTACTTATTTTACCGAAAATCAGTCCACAGGGATTAACCCTCATGATGAATTATCGTCAAAGGAAAGTGCAAAAATAATTATTGAGCACGTCATTGATGGTATTGAGATTGCTAAAAAGAATAACTTACCAGATAGAGTGATTGATTTTATAAGAACCCATCATGGTACTAGTCTGGTCTATTATTTTTATCAACAAGAGAAAAAGGATTTTAATGAAGTAGATAAAGATGATTTTACCTATCCTGGACCAAAACCTTTTAGTAAAGAAACTGCTATTTTAATGATGTGTGATAGTGTAGAAGCGGCTTCTAAAAGTTTGAAAGAACCTACGTCAACTAAGATTGATGCTTTTGTTGAAAATATTATTGATAAGCAAATAGAAGAGGGGCAATTTTTAAATGCCGACATAACCTTTAGAGAGATACAATCCATTAAAAAAGTACTAAAGCTCAAGCTTGCAAATATTTACCACCTGCGCATCGAATATCCTGAATAATTTTTATAAAAAAACAAATAAAATAGTTGTGTTCTAAAAGAGTATATACTAAATTTGCATCCGCAATTTATTGTATTAGTTCTTAATAGAATGGAGAGGTGCCTGAGTGGCCGAAAGGAACGGTTTGCTAAATCGTCGTACCCCAAAAGGGTACCCAGGGTTCGAATCCCTGTCTCTCCGCAAATTTCCTTTGGAAGTTTAGATAACCAATTCGGGGTGTAGCGTAGCCCGGTTATCGCGCCGCGTTTGGGACGCGGAGGTCGCAGGTTCGAATCCTGCCACCCCGACATTTACGGTATCAAACGATACCAAAAAATAGCTAATCTTATGATAATCAATGATTTTCATATTTTTTGACATCAAAAGATTAGCTTTAATATCAATTGGTAGGTTACCTATTCGGTTACCTAAAAAATTACCAGATTTTTCACTACATTGGTAATCCAATAACAATTTACTTTCGCAACGATTTGACTTTCGTAAACAAATCGAATATTCATCTAAAGCGAGAGTACATGCAAACTTCAAAGACATTCAGTATCCATTTTTGGTTGAACACAGCCAAAAGAAAGAACGGTATTGCACCCGTTTATGCCCGTGTTACGGTCAACGGAAAACGTGCAGAAATCAGTTTAAAACGTTACCAATCGGTTACCTCTTGGGACCCCAAAACCAAAAGGGCCAAACCGAGAACCCCAAATGCCCCAGCCCTTAATGCCTATCTGGACCAGGTGTACGCTAACCTCTTGGGCTGCCAAAAACAATTATTGTCAGAGTTCAAGCTTATAACATCAAGAGCTATAAAGGCCAGGTATTTAGGAGAGGACGAGAACCAAAAGACTTTATTGGAACTCGTGGACTACCATAATGCCACTATGAAAACCGTGCTAAAACATGGCACGTTGAAGAACTATTATTCCACAGAGCGGTACATAAAACGATTTCTAAAGGCAAAGATAAAGTCCAGTGATATCTATTTAAAACAATTATCCTATAGTTTTATCATTGATTTTGAGCAGTACCTAAGAAAAGGGCCATCAATCAACAAGGGACAACCTTTGCACAACAACGGCGTGATGAAACATCTGGAACGCCTAAAAAAATTAATGAATTTGTCACTTCAATTGGAATGGATAGAGAAAGACCCTTTTGTACGTTTCAAACTTAAATTCACGAAGTACCAACGTGAATACCTATCGGAAACAGAACTTCAAATATTTGAAGCAGGTATATTAAAAGAAGCGCATCATATAAATGTAAGGGATGTCTTTGTGTTTTCATGCTATACAGGACTATCCTATACCGATGTGAGGTCACTTACAGACCATAACATCGTTAGGGGTATCGATGGCGATTATTGGATCTTTACCCAACGGGAAAAGACCGCACAGCCTGTTAAAATCCCATTACTGGATAAAGCACTGGACATCATCAAAAAGTATGATAATGGTGTAGAGCACAACTCAAAACTACTACCAGTATTTAGTAACCAAAAAACAAATGCTTATTTAAAAGAAATAACGGCTCAATTTGAAATAAGCAAGAACATCAGCTTCCATTCCGCCCGACATACCTTTGCAACAACAGTAACCCTATCAAATGGTGTACCCATAGAAACGGTATCAAAACTATTGGGGCATTCCAAATTGTCAACGACTCAAGTCTATGCTAGGGTTATTGAACAAAAAGTCAGTGCCGATATCAGAAATTTAAGAATGAAGCTCAACAATAAAACATTTAACCAGAAGTCTCAGCAGATTTCCACAAATTGATGTCCTTTTAAGGAGACAATCTTATTAATCCAATATAGGCACAAGGTAAGCCCGTAAAATGTTTCCATCAAAAGAGTTCGGCATAATCAGGCTCGTGCCTCGCTCTTTTTATTCCACTTCCTTTTGAGCTAAAATTTTACTAGCACTTTGGATTGTACAAATATTGTTTAATCTAAAATCATTTTATTATGGAAACAAAAGCAAAACAAAACGGAGCAGCAAAAAGACAAAATGCAACCGTTAAAAAGGAAGTACAAAAGAAGTTGACAGAGGAAGCTATTGGAAAATCGACTGCACCCAAAAAAGCAGAAGTGCCTCAAAAAACACCTGTTAATTTGGATGACCGCATCCAGAACTTTGAAAAGCTGAAAGGACTAGCAACTCAGCGAGAACGATTGACCGAAACCTTGAGCGAACTGACTAAGTTCAATTACAACCAAGGCGATTCCGCTTCGTTCCACATCAGGGATTCACACAATCTGGAGTTTAAAACGACCAATACGAATCTGATTAAATTGGTAACAACCCATTTACAGACCACTTTGGAAACTCGAAAGTCAGAGATTGAAAAACAGATTGTTCAATTTGAACTCTGATATTTTTCAGAACCTTAAAACAGGAAACCTGCTCGTAAGAGTAGGTTTTTTTTATCCGCGCTTTGTTGTGCCAAATACTTTTGAGATCAACTAGTTTTATGCCAGTATCTGTTAAGGTTATTATATTTAAATAGTATAATTAAAACACATAATATGTATTAAAAACGTATATTTGAGTTATTATAAAAGTATTATGGGCGCATTAGAATTAAGAAATAAATTAATAGAACAGTTTAATTTATTCATTCAGGATGATTCAAAACTTATGGCTTTGGATGGTATTTTTGATTCTATAAATACAACTGAAGCGCCATCGATCGTTTCTGAAGAACACTACAAAATTGTTGAAGCACGTCGTAACAAAAGACTAACTGGAGAGACAAAAGGGCAAAGTTGGGAAGAGGTTAAAAGTAGGTTGAAAAAGAAGTATGGCTTCTAAACTGACCATTGAACCTGAAGCACAGATTGAAATTGAAGAAGCCATAGATTGGTATGAATCTAAACAAACTGGACTTGGCGAAGAATTTTACAATTACTTAGATGGCTATTTCAAAACCTTAAAAGAGGCGACGTCATTATTTCCAATTAAACGTAAACCTGTATTTAGGGAATTACCATTAAAACGATTTCCATATGTAATTATCTATGAGCATACTGAATCGGAAATTTTTGTGTATTCGGTATTCAACACGCATCAAGACCCAATTAAAAAAATCAAATAATAGTTTATTTTATCCTAATTCCCATGCTTTTATATAATAACCAGAGGATCAAAACCAATATTAATTATATACGTTCTTTGTTCTCTATAGTGTTTGTTTCTTTATGAATTGATACTTGTCAATAGCTAATGATTTATCTCTCATGTTAGGAATAGACAAAATCATAGCATTAATAAACTTCTTTGTTTCATCGATAAAAAATTCAACTACTTTTTTATTAACTAAATGAACCATTCCATAAGTGTCAGATTCGATTAATTTTTTTCTGTAAGGAATGAATAGATTCGCTTATATTTGTTCAAAACTTCTATTTCAAAATCATTATTATTTCCTGTTGGATGATATTCTATAGTTAATTTATTTCCATGAGAAATTGCATTTCTAATTTGAAAAAGAAAGTTTATACTTTTCCATAATTCGCTGTCTTTTTCATTAATCGCTTTTTTTAAATCTTGGTTATAAACTAATTCCCAGTTTTTCCCTAATTCCCGAAAAAAAGAATTGTCAATAGTTTTTTCTAAATCCAAAAGTATTCTCGTATAGAATTCTTTGTCTTTTTCTGAAAAATTCTCAACATCATAAAATCGTTGTTCAATCGATGAGTTAATTATCTGGCCACTCATTCCTTCAATTAGAGTAGTGCATTGGATTAATACCGTATAATAAATTCCACGAAGTTCTTTTTTGTTTTTGGACGTTATTGCCATTAAAAATTTAATCGATTTAAATATTTCATAAAATGGATAATAATCGTAAGAAGAAAAGTCCATTTTATTTAATGTCAGATTACTAATGGATAAGTTGAGTAGTATTGTCCGAGAAGTCTAGTTTTTGAGAAAAAGATTGTCAATTAATCTTTTTTGGCAATCTTTTTTGAGTTTCTACTAATTACACCAAAAAATTGTTGTGTGTAGTTTTTATTAATTTTCTTCTATTTGGAATGAATTGATAATTTTACTCATTTTATATATTAATTTTTTTGCGCTTGTTTGATTAGTCCAAGACATAATTTGATAATATCTGGACTTACTTTCAATGATTGAATATCTATAAAAAACATGGTAGTTATCATCCATATCTACTCCTGTCATAGTAAATGTAATTTTCTTATCCTTTTTGTCCAATTCAAAGATTTCATCAAATACTTGAAAATCTTTAAGATTAGTTTCTTCTCTAAAATGATTTAAAACCACTTTGTAATATCCATTAATATCTGGTGCTGCATCATAAACTTTTCTCTCTATTTTTTTAAAAAAACCATCCTTTGATTCATCCATTAAAATAATGTAAAAATCATCTTTTAGATTCTCATATTCGAAAGTAGTGTGTCTATTTAATCCCGTTGTTTTACTTAGACTTTCTGGAATTAATATTGAGTATTTGTTTTCAACAACCTTTGTTTCGTACTTTTCGTTAACGCTATTTTTTTCTTTACAGGAGGCAAATATTATTAGTACAATTAAGTAGTGAATTTTATTCATATTGGTTTTAAGGCTTATTGGTCAGTATTGTCTTGGCAACGGTCTCGTATAAGAATAGTTGCGGGTTTACGTGCGAGGATTTTCCGCAGGAAAATCAGACGTAGTAAACTTGCAACGACCTTTGGTTAAGCTCAAAATTGAGCAATTATTTTTATACATTGTGTGTGCCCAGCATGGGCATCTTTTATTTACGGAAAGGTAAATAATTAATCTAGAGGGTGCAAGTCCCTTATGTACAGGAGTAACGTCTTGAAGCATTAGTAAGTCGCAAGGGTGAAAACCGTGAGGTTCTATCTGAAGGAAGCGGAACTACAAAACTCGGTACTGACGAACAGAAATCGTATACAGAGGCATATTTACTTGGGTAAGCAAGCACATCATTGTAACGCCCAACGAACACCAAAAGGGTAAATATGTAGATACGGCAGTGATTGAGAGAAAGAAGATGTCATTACCTGGGGAGGTCTCCAAAACTACGAGTTGGTTATTTGGAGAAGTCAGCAGAGGTCATAGTACCTACGGGAAACGAGTTGAGGCAATACCTCAGATGGTCTCACAAGTAGGGAAGGACAGAACATTAAATTACGTTGGAATTCGATTAGGATGCCTAGCTAGCCTAGTTTTAAACCAACAGGAGTACACGAATTATTAAACCTATGATTGAAAACGTATTATCAGCAACAAACCTTTTTAAAGCAACACGACAAGTGGAGCGCAATAAAGGCGCGAGCGGTGTAGATGGTATGAAAACAACGGAGCTTTCCGCTTATATATTAGAAAACCGTTCGACTATACTATCGACTATTCGCACAAACAGCTATAATCCAAATTCAATATTAGGAGTAACCATTCCAAAAGGACAGGGTAAAACCCGACTATTAGGAATACCAACTGTAGTCGATAGGTGGCTTCAAAAAGCGGTAAGTCAACAATTAATGGTTCATTTTGAATATGATTTTGAACCCGTTAGTTACGGTTTCCGTCCACAAAAGAACATCCAAAAAGCAGTATTACAAGCTCAAACGTATATCAATTCTGGTTATCAAGATATTGTAGATATTGATTTAGAAGGATTCTTTGACCAAGTAGACCACTGTATCTTACTGCAACTTATTTACCACAAGGTAAAATGTCCGACCACTTTGCGATTAATCCGAAAATGGCTTAGAGTTCCCATATTAATAGATGGAAAACTCCAAAAGCGCAGAAAAGGCATCCCGCAAGGCAGTCCAATTAGTCCCTTATTATCTAATATTATGTTAGATGTTTTGGACAAAGAAATGAAAAGCATGGGCTTGCGTTATGTTCGCTACGCTGATGATTTTAGCGTTTACGCCAAAAGCAAAAGCGAGGCTAAACAAATAGGAAATAGACTGTTTGTCTTCTTAAAAGATAAACTTAAATTACCTATAAACAAAGCCAAAAGTGGCATCCGCAGACCTGTAAACTTTGAGTTACTCGGGCATGGTTTTGTACCCATCTATAAAAAGGGTGTAAAAGGACAATATGTACTAGTGGTAGCCAATAAAAGTTGGGCAAAGTTTAAACGTAACCTAAAAAGTATAACCAAGAAAACCAAACCCATGTCGTTGTTAGAACGACTCGAACGACTTAATCAAGTCTGCCGAGGCTGGATGAACAATTACCGCTTAACCAACATCTATGCAAAAAGTAAAAAGCTAGATGAGTGGCTAAGAAATCGGTTGCGCTATTGTATTTGGCACGATTGGAAGAAACTAGAACGGAAACGTAAAAACCTAATTCAATTAGGTATAGAAATCGGACAAGCCTATGCTTGGAGTAGAACAAGAATGGGAGGCTGGGCAGTTGCTCAAAGTCCTATTCTAAAGACTACTATTACAGTCTCTAGACTTAAACGAAAAGGGTATAAACCTTTGTTAGATTACATTAATAATACGCAAACTTCAATTTGGTGAACCGCCGTATACGAGACCCGTACGTACGGTGGTGTGAGAGGCGCAGTGACGACTTTTAAGTCGTCACCCGTCTACTCAATGTGTGCTGTGAGGTGTCTATTGACACCGTAACTAAAATTAAGATGGAAGTAGACCTTCCGATTAGGGCTTTTAGGAGCACTAATCAAACCACTTTTATGATGTGCCAGCGGTAACAACGGTGCATGAAGCGATAGAAGAAAAGGCTGTTTAAAACAGTCAGGTGTGAATAAGAGAGATGAGCGAAAGCGAACCATCCGATGAAGTGACGAAAAGGCAAGTTGTTGTCAAAACCTAAGGACTATCGAGGTTTTAGGGATAAGTATAGCGGCAACCTAATTACTGGCTATACGGCAACCGTCATAAAGGAGGCATGACTTTTATTTAGGCTTTATTTTGGAACACAGGAAACCTAAACAAAGTATGAAAGGGAAAAACCAAGCAGGAAGTACCTGTAAGGCGATTACCAATATTTGTTTAGGTGGCGGATGAATCCGTATTAGTGTTGAAGCCTCTGTAATGGAAGTGGAGCAAAGGGATTCAATTATGTAGTTTAGAATTAAAAACAACTTAAAAAGTAAGGATGATTTTTAAGGAACAAACAAAGTCAGTACCCATTACAAAGATGATGGTATGGGATGCGTATAAACTGGTAAAAAGGAACAAAGGAAGTGCTGGAGTGGATTTACGGACCTTGGAGGAATTTGAAAAAGTTCGTTCTAAAGAATTGTATAAAATCTGGAATCGGTTATCTTCTGGGAGTTACTTTTCATCAAATGTTAAACGTGTAGATATTCCAAAAGACGGCGGTAAAACACGTCCATTAGGAATCCCAACGGTTGGCGACCGAATCGCACAGCAGGTTATCAAAACGTATATCGAACCGCGCTTGGATGCTGAATTTATGGACAACTCTTATGGTTATAGACCAAACAAGAGTGCGCACCAAGCTGTAAAAGAAGTGCAGAAAAACGCACGAAAATACAGTTGGGTAATAGATTTAGATATTCAAGAATTTTTTGAGAATGTCAACCACGAATTACTCTTTAAAGCGCTACAAGTTCATGTTCCTGAAACATGGGTGCAAATGTATATTAAGAGATGGTTAGAAGCACCTATCCAACTTGAAGATGGTACATTAATACACTCAAAAGGAAAAGGAACTCCGCAGGGAGGAGTAATTAGTCCATTGCTATCCAATTTGTTTTTACATTATTGTATAGATAAATGGCTTGCAAGTCATTTTCCTGAAATACAAATGGTTCGTTATGCTGATGATATGATTATTCATTGCAGCACACAACGGGAAGCAAAGTATTTGCTTGATAAAGTAACCGAACGTTTTAAGCAATGTGGGCTCCGTGTTCATCCGCAAAAGACGAAAATAGTGTACTGCAAGAAACAGGGAAGAAATCTAAAAGGATTACCAGTGCAGTTTGATTTTCTAGGTTTTAGTTTCCGTCCTATTATGATTAAACTAAGAAAGGGAGGATTCTTTTTACAATATGATTGTAAGATGAGCCGAAAATCTAAGAAGCGAATTCTAAAAGATTTAAGGGAATTGAACATTCATAACAAAACTCAATCTAATTTACAAGACCTAGCATTTATGCTAAACCCTAAAATTAGGGGTTGGATAAATTATTATGGGAAAATAAAGCGTAACGCTCTTAAACCTGTTTTTTACTATCTCCATCATCGCATTATTAAATGGATTTTGAACAAGTATAAACGCTTCAAAAGAAGTCGGGTTTTAGCCGTAAAATGGTTAAGACGTATTACTAAAGATTATCCAAATATGTTTTATCATTGGGCGTTGGGTTATCAGTTAACCTAACTATTGACTACATAATAAGAGCCGTATGAATTGAGAGGTTCACGTACGGTTCTGTGAGAAGTTAGGGGTGAAAATCCCCTGGCTTACTCGACTGTAGGTAGTTTTTTATCGGTTACGCATATCCGCTTCATTCAAATAACTACTTTTTTCAATATCAATAATATCCTTTTTAGTTGGCTTAATTTTTTTGCCTTCAGAATCGTAAAATATCCATTCGTCAGTAACAAAACCAAAATTAATTTCATCACCACCTTCACAACTCGTAACTATATTCTTTTCTCCAATTCTATAAACACCTTTGGATTTTAGTTTTCCGTTTGGATAATAATAATTCCATTCTCCAATTTTGTAACTATAAATAATACCACAAGGCCCAGCAGTACAGCAATTCACATAAGAGTCAGTTTTGTATTCTCCAGTTTCTTTCAGTTTTCCATTTTCATAAAATTGACTCCACAATCCAAATCTTGCAGCTTTTGTTAGATAATCAGAATCAATTTGACCAATGCTTTTTAAAAATCCGTTTTCGTAAAACTCCAATTCAGTTTTTTTAGAAATCGATTCCGATTCAGAAACTAATTTTGTCGACTTACAACTATAGAGACAAACTAAAATTAGAATATAAAATGCTCTTTTCATTTTTTTTTAAATTACCTACAACGGATTTGTATAAGAATAGTAGGGCGGAAAAAAAGCGACTACCATTCGGTTAAACACAAGCCGAATTTTTAAATTTTTCTTATTATTTTTTATTCAATAAGCCAAATTTAAAAATTTGTCGACCTTGAAAAAGCACCATTACCGTTGGGTTAAGCACTCATTGCCCTATTATTTTTATACGTTGTGTGTGCCCAGCATGGGCATCTTTTATTTACGGAAAGGTAAATAATTAATCTAGAGGGTGCAAGTCCCTTATGTACAGGAGTAACGTCTTGAAGCATTAGTAAGTCGCAAGGGTGAAAACCGTGAGGTTCTATCTGAAGGAAGCGGAACTACAAAACTCGGTACTGACGAACAGAAATCGTATACAGAGGCATATTTACTTGGGTAAGCAAGCACATCATTGTAACGCCCAACGAACACCAAAAGGGTAAATATGTAGATACGGCAGTGATTGAGAGAAAGAAGATGTCATTACCTGGGGAGGTCTCCAAAACTACGAGTTGGTTATTTGGAGAAGTCAGCAGAGGTCATAGTACCTACGGGAAACGAGTTGAGGCAATACCTCAGATGGTCTCACAAGTAGGGAAGGACAGAACATTAAATTACGTTGGAATTCGATTAGGATGCCTAGCTAGCCTAGTTTTAAACCAACAGGAGTACACGAATTATTAAACCTATGATTGAAAACGTATTATCAGCAACAAACCTTTTTAAAGCAACACGACAAGTGGAGCGCAATAAAGGCGCGAGCGGTGTAGATGGTATGAAAACAACGGAGCTTTCCGCTTATATATTAGAAAACCGTTCGACTATACTATCGACTATTCGCACAAACAGCTATAATCCAAATTCAATATTAGGAGTAACCATTCCAAAAGGACAGGGTAAAACCCGACTATTAGGAATACCAACTGTAGTCGATAGGTGGCTTCAAAAAGCGGTAAGTCAACAATTAATGGTTCATTTTGAATATGATTTTGAACCCGTTAGTTACGGTTTCCGTCCACAAAAGAACATCCAAAAAGCAGTATTACAAGCTCAAACGTATATCAATTCTGGTTATCAAGATATTGTAGATATTGATTTAGAAGGATTCTTTGACCAAGTAGACCACTGTATCTTACTGCAACTTATTTACCACAAGGTAAAATGTCCGACCACTTTGCGATTAATCCGAAAATGGCTTAGAGTTCCCATATTAATAGATGGAAAACTCCAAAAGCGCAGAAAAGGCATCCCGCAAGGCAGTCCAATTAGTCCCTTATTATCTAATATTATGTTAGATGTTTTGGACAAAGAAATGAAAAGCATGGGCTTGCGTTATGTTCGCTACGCTGATGATTTTAGCGTTTACGCCAAAAGCAAAAGCGAGGCTAAACAAATAGGAAATAGACTGTTTGTCTTCTTAAAAGATAAACTTAAATTACCTATAAACAAAGCCAAAAGTGGCATCCGCAGACCTGTAAACTTTGAGTTACTCGGGCATGGTTTTGTACCCATCTATAAAAAGGGTGTAAAAGGACAATATGTACTAGTGGTAGCCAATAAAAGTTGGGCAAAGTTTAAACGTAACCTAAAAAGTATAACCAAGAAAACCAAACCCATGTCGTTGTTAGAACGACTCGAACGACTTAATCAAGTCTGCCGAGGCTGGATGAACAATTACCGCTTAACCAACATCTATGCAAAAAGTAAAAAGCTAGATGAGTGGCTAAGAAATCGGTTGCGCTATTGTATTTGGCACGATTGGAAGAAACTAGAACGGAAACGTAAAAACCTAATTCAATTAGGTATAGAAATCGGACAAGCCTATGCTTGGAGTAGAACAAGAATGGGAGGCTGGGCAGTTGCTCAAAGTCCTATTCTAAAGACTACTATTACAGTCTCTAGACTTAAACGAAAAGGGTATAAACCTTTGTTAGATTACATTAATAATACGCAAACTTCAATTTGGTGAACCGCCGTATACGAGACCCGTACGTACGGTGGTGTGAGAGGCGCAGTGACGACTTTTAAGTCGTCACCCGTCTACTCAATTGTGGGCAGGTTTTGACCCATTACGCAAATAGTTGGCAAAAAACCAGTGGCCATTGTCCAAAAACCCGATTTTTTATATTGCAGATAAACAACGGCCAAAAAAATAAAGCGCCCAGATTGGAGTTTCGGCAGTTGGCAGATGGAAAAAGGCCACTGGTAAAAAACGGAAATTCAGTTACCGAACCCCGAAAAAGGGAAACGGCCAAAAAAATATCCGCAACCTTGCTCATCCGCCAGGGAACGACATTAACAAACAGGCAGGAACGTTAGCTGGAATTTTCGTTTTTGTGCGCCAAAAAAATTGGGTTTTTACGCCCGGGCTTGGCGGAAATTGAATTCCAAAATGCTAAAAACGAGCCGGGTTTTCTCTTTAAAGAACTTCTGAGTAACGTTTTTTTTACACCCTGTTTTTACTGGCTTTCAGACGAGTTTGATTTTACCCATTCTTGCATCTAAATTAGCAATTTGTTTTTGAAGTTCGATTACTTTTCTCTTTCTTTTTTGGTCAAGATATTCATAAATAGTAGGTGGATTGTATTGTTGTTTTTTATAAAGCATATTCCAAAGTATGGTGGCTACTTTTCTTGCCGTAGCAGAAACAGCAACAGACCTCCCTTTCCTGTAGGCAATTCTGTTGAAGAAATTAGAAAGGTGAGTGTCTTTTAAATTTCCAATAGAATTTGCGGCTTGTCTTAGTGCAATTTTAAGTCTATTACTACCTTTAGGTGTTCGACTGCTAAGAATTCTTCCTCCAGAGACTTTATTATTTGGCGCTAATCTAAGCCAGGATGTAAAGTGTTGTGCGTTTTGGAATTTTAAAATGCCATTTTCGCCAAGTTCACTCATTAAAGTTAGTACAGTACCGTGACTAAAACCTTCTATAGCGTATAAATCAATTCCGTCAAAGTATTGATAAGAAATAAGGTTTAAATCTAGATTTTTTGGTGTGTTTTTATTTATTCTTTTATGTACTTTCTTATCAATACAAAGGGATTTTTTCACATCATCTTGATTGATAAATTCATCCAAAAGCTTTTTTATTTCCATATCACATTCTAAGATTAATCTCTGTGCATCTTGATATTTTTGTAGTTCTTGTTTTAAAACAAATAAATAATCTTGGCGGTTATTACTTTGTAGTGCTTTTGCAATTTCTTCTTCAGATTTTTTACAATTTCCGTGTCGTAGCTTTGCAAGTTCTTCACTGCTAGTTTGACCATTACATATTGCATTTATAATGCGTAAACCTGTTAATCCAACAATATCTTTTACTACCACATCCAATCTAAGATTCATCAGTCTCATATTTTTAGCCATTCTTTTAGAGGCTTTTGAAGTTGTATCAATTAAATTACCACGATGCCTTACTAAGGTTCTTAGATGTTCTGTTTGTAAATCAGGCAAAAAACTTCCCCGTAAAAGCCCGAGGGTATGTAGCTTTTGAATCCACATACAATCTAGTACATCTGTTTTCTTTCCTTGGATATTTTTGGTGAATTTTCCATTGGTTAGAATTACTTCAATAGCTGAATTTTGTAATTCAGTAAATAAGTTTTGCCAATATGAACCGGTAGATTCCATAGCCACAGTTTTTACATCATTTTCAAGTAGCCACTTGAGTAGTTCTTTCATATCTTCAGCGTAGACTCCAAACTCTCTTACATCTGAGAGGTCTTGATTAATTGCTACAAAATGTGAGCGACTGCCAATATCAATTCCAGCTGCATTAGGATTGATGATTTCCATTTTTAATTTTCTCTTTGCCATTATTTTTGGTTTTAAATGAATAAAAAACCCAAAGAGAATGTATATTGTAAACAAGAAAATATTCTGAACGAGATATCCATAAAGGATTCATCAGTGTAATTATCACAAGCCTTTGATAGGTCAATATCAAAGGCTTTTCACATTCCAACCAGAATTGCGCACGAGCTTTTAAGGCATCAATTTGAAATCGGTCTTGCAATGGGCTAATCAGTAAGATACAAACGTTACCTTAAAGTAATTATTTTTTTGGAAAAGAGGGGAATTGCCCACAACGTTTATGTGTAAGGAACGTTGCGTTTTTGTATGCGAGGATTTTCCGCAGGAAAATCAGAGTTAGCAAAAAAGCAACTGCCTTTCGGTTTAACTAAAATAAGTAATGTTTTTTACACGGTGTTGGCTGTAGTGCTTATTAGTCTTCTATTTTTAGATCTTTTTTTATTTCGTTTATTAATAATTCCTCCAATGTAATAAATGGACCATTAGACTTAAATTTATTTCCAGATTCAAAAAACTTTGCTAAATTTTCTTTTCTAATCTTTGACTCTAATCCTTGAACATTTTTGAGCGAATGATGCATAAAAAAGTCTTCAAAACAACTTTGAAGTTCCTTGTTTATGTTCTTTAGTGCTGCCAAAATCTCCTTTTTAATAAACGGTTGATTATAGATATAGTATTTAATAAAGTCATTAAAATCTTGTCGTAATTCTATTCCCATTTCCTCAGATCCGTTGTATTGAAATTGTTGAATCTTACTTTTCAGATCAAAAAGTTTCTTTAGAAGTGTTTTGTGAATTTCTAATTTTTCTCTGTAAATACCAGAATAAGCAACCTTAAACTTTTCTATTTTTTGATCAACATTTTTTTTAATAATGAGATAGAAAATCATATTTCCAATAATTGCAATTAAACCTGGGACAATTAGATAAATTACTTTCATTTTATCGATTTTTTGTGCATTACAGCCAACGGTTAGTATAAGAATAGTAGCGGATTTCAAGGCACGTACCTTTCGATTTATTACTAAACTTTTTACAAAGATACTCTCTTTGAATTTATCACTAAAACCGCTATTATTTTTATACAGTGTGTGTGCCCAGCATGGGCATCTTTTATTTACGGAAAGGTAAATAATTAATCTAGAGGGTGCAAGTCCCTTATGTACAGGAGTAACGTCTTGAAGCATTAGTAAGTCGCAAGGGTGAAAACCGTGAGGTTCTATCTGAAGGAAGCGGAACTACAAAACTCGGTACTGACGAACAGAAATCGTATACAGAGGCATATTTACTTGGGTAAGCAAGCACATCATTGTAACGCCCAACGAACACCAAAAGGGTAAATATGTAGATACGGCAGTGATTGAGAGAAAGAAGATGTCATTACCTGGGGAGGTCTCCAAAACTACGAGTTGGTTATTTGGAGAAGTCAGCAGAGGTCATAGTACCTACGGGAAACGAGTTGAGGCAATACCTCAGATGGTCTCACAAGTAGGGAAGGACAGAACATTAAATTACGTTGGAATTCGATTAGGATGCCTAGCTAGCCTAGTTTTAAACCAACAGGAGTACACGAATTATTAAACCTATGATTGAAAACGTATTATCAGCAACAAACCTTTTTAAAGCAACACGACAAGTGGAGCGCAATAAAGGCGCGAGCGGTGTAGATGGTATGAAAACAACGGAGCTTTCCGCTTATATATTAGAAAACCGTTCGACTATACTATCGACTATTCGCACAAACAGCTATAATCCAAATTCAATATTAGGAGTAACCATTCCAAAAGGACAGGGTAAAACCCGACTATTAGGAATACCAACTGTAGTCGATAGGTGGCTTCAAAAAGCGGTAAGTCAACAATTAATGGTTCATTTTGAATATGATTTTGAACCCGTTAGTTACGGTTTCCGTCCACAAAAGAACATCCAAAAAGCAGTATTACAAGCTCAAACGTATATCAATTCTGGTTATCAAGATATTGTAGATATTGATTTAGAAGGATTCTTTGACCAAGTAGACCACTGTATCTTACTGCAACTTATTTACCACAAGGTAAAATGTCCGACCACTTTGCGATTAATCCGAAAATGGCTTAGAGTTCCCATATTAATAGATGGAAAACTCCAAAAGCGCAGAAAAGGCATCCCGCAAGGCAGTCCAATTAGTCCCTTATTATCTAATATTATGTTAGATGTTTTGGACAAAGAAATGAAAAGCATGGGCTTGCGTTATGTTCGCTACGCTGATGATTTTAGCGTTTACGCCAAAAGCAAAAGCGAGGCTAAACAAATAGGAAATAGACTGTTTGTCTTCTTAAAAGATAAACTTAAATTACCTATAAACAAAGCCAAAAGTGGCATCCGCAGACCTGTAAACTTTGAGTTACTCGGGCATGGTTTTGTACCCATCTATAAAAAGGGTGTAAAAGGACAATATGTACTAGTGGTAGCCAATAAAAGTTGGGCAAAGTTTAAACGTAACCTAAAAAGTATAACCAAGAAAACCAAACCCATGTCGTTGTTAGAACGACTCGAACGACTTAATCAAGTCTGCCGAGGCTGGATGAACAATTACCGCTTAACCAACATCTATGCAAAAAGTAAAAAGCTAGATGAGTGGCTAAGAAATCGGTTGCGCTATTGTATTTGGCACGATTGGAAGAAACTAGAACGGAAACGTAAAAACCTAATTCAATTAGGTATAGAAATCGGACAAGCCTATGCTTGGAGTAGAACAAGAATGGGAGGCTGGGCAGTTGCTCAAAGTCCTATTCTAAAGACTACTATTACAGTCTCTAGACTTAAACGAAAAGGGTATAAACCTTTGTTAGATTACATTAATAATACGCAAACTTCAATTTGGTGAACCGCCGTATACGAGACCCGTACGTACGGTGGTGTGAGAGGCGCAGTGACGACTTTTAAGTCGTCACCCGTCTACTCAATTATAGGGCGTTTTACTTCTTTTTGAGTTCTAATTTCAACTTTTTCGGAAGGTTTGTAACAACCAAATTATATGAGATGTCTAACCATTCATAAAGTAATTTGTCCGAGATTGTTCCGTCCATTATTACATTGCTCCAATGATTTTTGCTGAAATATGATGGCTCTTGCATAGATGGATATTCCGCTCTTAATTCTTCAATAGTTTCTGATTTACATTTGATGCTAAAACTTGAAAATGTATTGATGTCAGTTGCAGTAAACATTTTTCCAAGTACTTTAAAAACCAATACATTCGACAACTTTGGAAAAGGTATTTCTTCCGTTACTCCTTTTTTGGATAGACAATAGGTTCTGTATTCTTCTATATTCATAACGGGATATTCATTTTTTCTTTAAATAATCTTATTTCATATAAATTTTGACTATTTGATTTGTTCGAACAGTATATTTTATTTTCAACTATATCTAAATTTGGAATGGCGATTTTTATCTCTTTGTTACTCAGGGCATTTTGACAAATAGACAATGGTATAATACACAAGCCATTCATAATTTTCATGGTGTTGATAATGTCCAAAAATGAAGGGAATACTATTTTAGCCATTATTTGCGAACGCTTATTGAAATGTTGTCTCCAAAACATATTTACAAAAGGAAGTTCATTATCAAATGCAAACCAATTTTGATAGTTCATCCATTTTTCAAGTTCCTTGGTGTCAAATGGTTTTTCAAATAGTTGATTTGGAATTATTATGTCATTTGATGCTACTAAAACCAACTTTTCTGTATTTAATTTTGTAAAACTATGAGGATACATAGTATATTTATTAATGCCCATAAGAATGTCTATGGTTTCATTCTCCAAAGATTTAACTAACTCGTTTGAAGTTCCAAAATTTAGTGTTACAGCCATATCTAATTTGGGCAACATTTCCGAGAGTTCTAATCTGTAATAATCGTAACTACAACCAATTACAATATTTGGATATCTTTTCTTTTCGTTTTTAGTGAAATATGTTTCTGCTTTTTCTAAAGCAATTATTGGTGCTGATATTTGAGTGTATAGAAATTTTCCGTACTCCGTTGGAATAGTTTTTCTTGCTGTTCTAACAAATAATTTTTTTCTTATTCTACTTTCAAGTGCTGATAGTTGTTTGCTCACTCCTGGCTGTGTCATAAATAGCTTTTTTGACGCTTCAGAAATACTATCACATTCGTAGATTGTTTTAAAAGTTCTGTACCATTCAAAATTTATCATATAACTAAAGTTTTATACGAAGCAAACAAATATAATATTAATTACCGCATAAAATCGAATTTTATGAAATAGCTTTGTGCTGAACTTAATTACATAAAATGAAAAAGTACACTTTACCTACATTATTACTGTCAATGCTTTTGTCTTGTTCGATAGGTAATAGTAAAAAGAATGAAATATCTAATAATAAAATAAGAAATAATATCACAATGAAAACAGAGTTAAAAACAAAAATAATTTCGATTAGAAAAGGACAAAGCATTGACTTTTTAGTAGGTGTAATTAATCCTGAAACGGAAAAATTAAGAGAAGAATATTTTGGTAATATTGTTCCCGTAGCGATGAAGAACGGATTTAAAAGTGAACTTCAAATGCTAATAAGTGAACCAATAGTTGAGAATGAATTTAAAGCAACTTTTTGCGGTCTTATGAGTTGGCCAAATGCTAAATCTCGTATTGGTTTTAGAAATGATATGGAAAATCATTCTTATGATTACCTTTCTCAAAGAGAAAAAATATGGCCAATATTCAATAATATTGAGCATAATAATATTGAAAGAGACTATGAATTTTCTGTAAGCAGTGATAAAGTCTATGTAGTTACTGCTTATTGGATAACTGACCAATCTCTTTTTAACACGAAAAAAAGAGAAACACCAAAAAACATTGAAAACGCAGGGGGAAAATTTCTAATCACATTAAAAGATGGAAAATCATCAAATAGTGATTACGAGCCAAATTATATTTCTATTACCGAGTGGAATTCTGTTGCTTCCTTTAAAGCATATTTAGATACTGGCGATAATTCAATTGAAAATTCTGGAATAATTAAATCAAGTCAGTGGGTAACAAATCCACTATTTTAAATAGTGGATTTGTTATTCTTGGTGTCCGTTTTTAATGCCCTATAACGAATTTTTATAAGATTTGTGCGACTTAAAAATCGGAGATTTTTCGGTTGTAGCAAATCGTTTGTTGAATGTTTGTCAGTTTGTACTAGTTCAAATTTAAGCATAAATTTTATGAGTTGTTGGCTGCTGGTTTTATTATTTCGTCATTAATGTTGTTCTTTTATGAGTTGTTTCAATTTCAAACTTAAGTCTAGATGTCAGTCCTTCTAAACCAGGATAAATAAAACCTCGATGTATTCCAACATAGTAAAGTTCGTTTAATATATCTTGCTTTTTGTCCTTGTCAATTGTTATTTTAATAAATGTATCAAAAATTCTTGGCGATTCATTTAAGGGAATAAAAGGCTGATCTCTTTCAGGAATTTCGTGAATTGTAAAACAGCCTGATTGATTTGTTATTCGTGAATCTAAGTGCGAAGGAAAAATAATGTTCTCACAAATGTTTCCTGATAAATTAATTTTTTTTGCTAGCCAAGTACTTTCACTCCAACAATTATTGGTTGAAGAAAGTCCATAAAGCCAAACATTTGCATCTTTTTTATTTTTATAATTTTCTACTGCAAAATATAAAGCAACTAAAGGATTGGTTGTCCAGTCTAAAAGTTTTGTTGGAAGACCATAATGTTGAGCCATTGTAAGCCATTCAATGTCATTATTCGGTATCGATTTTATATATGGTCTAGATTCTGCTTTAAATTGTCTCATTATATATTTCTCAATACTGTCCCAATTCGCCCAAGATTCTTTCCTATCTATTCTAAAAAGACTAGGAACAAGTTCATATGATTTGTCATTATGACCTCTAAAAAACCATTGTGAAATATGTCTATGTTCTTGATGATTTACAAACTCTATAAATTCACTTAAAGATTTAATATTTGTATTTGGTGTCATATGTTTTACAGTCTTTCTGATTAGATTTTTTTTGATTTTTTTAATAAATTCAATCATATGTAATTCTGTTTGTAAACGGTCTTTCTAAACTTGCAGCCAACAATTGTATAACCACCACTTTTTAGTTTTTAGTATTGCAGTTATATCTTTTATGTCTGCAATGTACTATTTTTCAATAAAGAATCAAATGGGCTTGTAATGGTTTTATTGTTAATTTCAATGGTTCTAGTATATATTTCAGTAGTTTTTGGGGAGTTATGGCCTAGCATATTTTGCAAATGACGTATGTTTACATTGTTTTCAATACAATGCGTAGCAAAAGAATGGCGCAATGTATGAACTGTTGCCCAAGGGTTTGAATTGGTTTGCGCAACGGATTTTCTAAATATGGAACGAATACTGGTTGTACCGTATTGACCTCCTGTTTGTCCTTCGAACAACCAATAGGAGGGTTTGTATTGTTTGTAATAGGCTCTTAATAAGAGTACTAGTTGTTTGGATAATATAGTTTTTCGATCTTTTTTACCTTTGCTATCTTTTATAAAAAGATAGCCGTCATTTGAGTGCACGTCTGTAATGCGTAAGTTTATGAGTTCGGAAATCCGCAAACCAGAGCTATATATAGTACACAAAATAGCTCTGTGCTTTATGTTTTTTGGTGCTTGGATGATATTTAAAACCTCACTTTTGCTTAATACATTGGGTATGCTCCTGGCTTTCTTGGGTCTTTGGATATCGTAATACTCTCTGGGCATTTTTAGTGCATGCTCATAATATGCCTTTATGGCATTGATGAGTTGGTTTTGATAGCTTTCGCTGATATGGCTTTTTTTGATGAGTTCATATACAAATCCTTCAATATCTTCTTTGTTGACCTCTTTAAGGTTCCTTTGCATAAATTTCCCTAGAAAAACGGTGAACATTTTTTTATATACCTTTATGCTTGACACGCTGTATTGCTTTAAAACTAGTGCTTTTTCTAATTCAAAAAGGGCTTCTAAAGCATCTTGGGTCAACGCTACTGTCGGTATCGGTGTAAAACGGATATCTTTTTCAATCGTATAATTCCCACCACATATTTCTTTTAAAGACTTAAAATTTTTATCTGTATTTATAACCGACCATAATTTTTGGTGCGGATGCCAAAAACTACCATCCATTTTCTTTATAGCATTCCTAATTTCAATTAATTTGTAAGGAATAAACACCTTGATCCGTTTTGCCTCTTTAAGAGGTTGATATATAGTTGGTTGCATGGTTTTTTATTATTAATACTACATATTAGTGTATTAAAAGTACTTAAAAAAAGAGCAAAGAAAGTAGGCTTAATGAAAATATCAGTATTTTAACCGTTAGAAACGACTAATTGTAAAAACCTTATAAACAGTTATTTAAATTCGTAAAATGATAGGTAATAGAAAACCTGTAAAGGTGACATGTAAGATATGCAGTAAAACGCTTATAGGCAGAAAGGATAAGTTATTTTGCTCTGTAAAATGTAAAAATTATTACCACGTTAATCTAAGAAAGGCAACTGATATTGTGGTAAAAGAGTTGGACAATATTTTACATAGAAACAGGAGTATCCTTTTAGAAATTATGGGGAAAAGAAAAGTACAATGTACCGTAGAAAGGATGGTTCTTGAAAAAAATCATTTTGTATTCAAATACCATACCCATCTACATACCAACAGTAAAGGGAAAATCTATCATTATGTATATGATTTTGCTTGGATGGAATTTTCAAATGATGACATCTTAATCGTTAGGAAAACCAAGCACATTTAGTTGTTGAGCATATTTTTTTGAATAAAAGTGTTTAATTTTCTGCAATGCTTTTTGGTGTTTTTTTTAGTATC
Organism: Changchengzhania lutea; assembly: GCF_006974145.1. Classification (NCBI taxonomy): domain Bacteria; kingdom Pseudomonadati; phylum Bacteroidota; class Flavobacteriia; order Flavobacteriales; family Flavobacteriaceae; genus Changchengzhania; species Changchengzhania lutea. The sequence goes on from NZ_CP039456.1 coordinate 3,130,661, forward strand.
TGCCGAAAAATTATATAAAAGTCATAAAATCTCAGTAAACATAATAAATCTTATTATTTCAAAAACACTAATTTATAATAACTCAAAATATACCTTTCAGCTGGGCTTTGGCTCAGTAGAACAAGGGGACGATCAACATTCAAAATAGAAATTTAGGCCTTTTTAAAACCTGTTTTAAATGGGTACTCCGTTTACATAATCCACTCAGCACATTTTCTTCCATTGCGTAAAAACTACATTCCAGAAAAAGAGCTTCAATAAAAAAGGTCTTGGACCTAATCCACACTTTTGACTTTCCATTTTCGTTAACCTTTTCCGCTTCTCTCGAAAGAAACACTTCATTTACAAGTAAAAGTGTGGATTAGGTCCGCTTAAACAGAGCAAATATCAAAAATCGGAAAGCCAAACCCTGAATTTTCTTAATCAAATTATCGGCAAAGCCTTCTTAGGGCTTTTGCTCGATAATTCTTAAAAATTCAGGGTTTGTCCCAGTCATTTTAAGGGGTTTATAATAGATGACGCCTTTTGTTGTTTTTCGGGGCATCGAAAAACAGGCATGGCATAAACACTTCTAACTTAAACACATGTATTGAACTCGCTTAACTTCCTGTACGCTCATTCCATAAATGTGTTTAAGAGAATTGCTAATACCATTGTGGAACTTGTCAAGACCATGCAAGTTTTAGAAAAAAATAAGGTTTCTACTGCCTTGTTTTTAACCCGTTGGTAAAAACGACGTCGCAGACACTCCTGATTTGTTTCCTAAAAGTCTTGACAAAACCCACTTGATCTATTGTGCGGGGCACGAAAGAAATCATACAAACACCCCTTAAAATTTAATCTGTTTTAAATCCAATAGGGGAAATATTAATCTAAATTTTTTAAATCATGAGTACATTAAAAAACAAAGTACAGTTAATCGGAAACGTTGGGCAAGAACCAACCATTACAAACCTTGAAGGCGGAAAAAAAGTTGCCCGTTTATCATTGGCAACCAACGAGCATTTCAAAGACGGTAAGGGCAAAAAGCAGACCGATACCAATTGGCATACTGCTATTGCTTGGGGCAAGACCGCTGACATCATTGAAAAGTATGTGACCAAGGGCAAGGAAATTGCTATTGAAGGAAAATTATCGTCAAGGTCTTATGAAGATAAAGACGGTGCGAAACGCTATGTAACCGAAGTGGTAGTGAGTGAAATATTACTACTAGGAAGCAAGGAGTAAACAAAATAAAGAGTGTGCTACTTTAGATGGAAACACCCTCTTTTCATTATTAATCTAAATCAGAAAAACAATGAATACCAAAGTTAACACATTACAGGAAAATTTGCAACAATTTTGTGGCGCAGAACAATTTTTTCAATTGCCACTCATTAAGACCCGATTTACGGACGGCGTACATTATCTAGCCCAAAAAGCAGCCTGCTTTTGGCTCATTACGGATGCCTCTGTTTTTGCCAAGAGCCTTATTGACAAAAGTCATTTTTTCATAACCATTGATTTTAAAAGGCTTTCGGAAGCAGAAAGAAATCAAAAGGGATGCGAAGCCATTATAAGCTATGGCGACGGCAACGAAAACATATTGGAAACACACCGATACACCGTAACCGATTTTCCATTGGATGAATTGCGCTTGTATTTCGTGAATAATACACTGATGTTACCGAGTGAATATTAAATTTAAAAACGATGATCATGGTCTATTTGAATTATAATAATCTCGATGCAGACACCCAAGACCGTTTGCTCCAAGATTCCAAAAGCGATGTGGAGCAAAAATTTGGGAATGACCTTAAATGCTATGCTAAAAAGCACCATTTGGATTATAATACAATATTGGAAGAAGAAGCCATACGGAATCTTTACAGTTACCAATATGTGTTCAATATTTAACGGTAACGTTAAAAATAAACATCAATAAAAAGAGCCTTTGAAAACTTCAAGGGCTTTATTGTTTCTTACAAATGCCAATCCTCAAAATTAAACGGTACAAGTCAAGAATCTGACGTCCAAAATCTCAAATTTCCTTAAAATCATTTTTGTTGGTTGAAATTGATGACATTTGAGGGCTTTTTTTGTTTTCAATTAGCCATTGTAACCCTTATCTTTATAAGACTGTCTATCGGCAGTTCAATGATACCTAGTTATGCTTTTTACATTTGACTTTCGCTCATAACTAGTCATTCAAAAAAAAAGGAAATAGATGGAATTTTTTAATTCCATTAAGCAACTGATTTTTTAAATCAGGTTGTATAATTTTTTGTCCCTACGGGACGAAAAGGTATAGCAAGAGGGTAACACGCTGGTGCGATGTTTCGGTTTTCAGTTTTTTCAAAACCCTATTAAAATCAATGGTTTTCAGCGATTGATTGTTTTGATTTTTGAATTTTAAGCATCGTTTTTTCAGAAAAAATCCTCTCAGCCCAATAAAACCATCAAATTTTTTCAGAAAAAATGGATAAAGGATTTGAAAAAGAGCGATTTGAAAAGCTAGGAATTAAAATTTCCGTAGCAATTAAATTCAGAAAATTTTGTAAAAAAAATATCAAAATCACAATCGATGACATTGTTATTAATGATTGAATTTTTTAAGAAAATGGCATTTCGTCAAATGAGACTTTGGGTCCTAATATGCAAACATTAGAGAGCGAAATTAGAAAAGAATTAATGCTGTAATTGACATAATAAAAGATATCAAAAAGAACCATGACAAACCTACAACTGCAATGTTGCAACCCTTGTTTATGGAGTTTGAACCTAAAGAAAAGAAGCTTATTTTGGAAAAAGAAGTAAAGGAAAAGAAAGTTCAGTTCGTCGAAAAACTAGACCCAAATAATCAATTATAACATAATGTATTATAAGTGTATTACCACCAACTAAACATTGATATGCTCCAATTAAATAAAGACGAAACTTAATTGGATTCATTATGTAATTCAAGCTACTTGTTCAGCTAAATTTCAATCAAGTTCATGTATCGTTTTTCTTTTCAGAAGCCACGTTTTCTTTGCCATTAAGGGTATCCGATATTTTGTCCAAGCAGTGCATTTGACTATGCGGTAGGAGTTCCATAATCAGTTCTATAACTTTTGTAACACTGGAACTTGGCATACAATGTTTGTTTGCTGATGATATGAATATACCATTTCCATCTAAAGCGAAATAACAAACTTCTAAAAGTGTTGCAATATAATCGGTAATATCTTCATGACTTGATACTTCTAATTGGATGGTTTTCCGTGTCCGCCTTCCGCAAGGTTCACTTTTTATTCCAGAAAAGTTGGATACTAATTTCTTTATGGCCTTTATTTTTTTAGTATTCTTTTTCATCATTTAAAAATTATTACTGATTAGATGATTTGCAATGGAGGTTCTTAAGGTGTTCCAATTGTGCTTCGCCCAATGTTTTGGCTTCATCAAAAAACAATTCACAGCGACTATAAGCTTTATCTGTATCCATATCTGAGAATTCATTTTGAACTTTGAACCGCATAATATGGTGCGCATTACACAGCATATAATACATACGATGTAATCCATAAGTTTCTTTTGGGAATATGGTCTGCGGTATTCGGGTAAAGTGGCTACATAAATGCAACAGATAGGGCAGTGTGTAATGCTGTGGTTTAAATTCCCAAAACACATATAAGAGCGCCATACATATCTGTTCTAAAGCATAGTGCATAATCGCCAATCTAGAAGTAGAATCTTCTTCGGGCTCAATGGTGTTTAGAATGGTAAGTAGATATTCTGCGCGCTCCATACGACCCTTCCATACTTCTTGAATACCTTTATAAACACATGGATGAAAATGCGAACCATAATTGCTGAATTTTGATAAAGAGTCATCACTTTTATACATACAAGATGTATGGAAAATAGCTTGAGATAAAAAATCATCTCCATAATTTAATCGCTTTTTAACCTTTGACAAGGTATACATAATGGTATAGACCTTACAGCGCTGTTGCATCTTGTTATAGAGATCATCCATAAAGTTTCCCTGACCTTTAGAAATGGGTTTATGTGTGATAATAAGCAGTGTATAGGTTACTATTTTTCGAGAAGTTACATTTTGCGGTGAGAGATAAGTATTTTGTTTTTTCTTTTCTTTAAGGACACTTAATACATATACGGAATGCAATGTGACTAACTCTTTTAATAGTTCAAGGAGTTCTTTTAGTAAAGGGGATTTTGTGGTCAAAGTTGCCTTCATGGTTTTTTCTTTTTGTAAACTAATTGCTATTTTGCTAAGTACAGAACCACATTAAGTTGTGTTTTACTAGAAACGGGTTGTTTTTTACCTGTTTTATTTTAGGAAATATTACTATATTTGATATATGGAAACAGCTACAAAACCAAATCACATTGGACGGAAAATAAGTCGCATCCGTGAACTTCGGGGCATGAAGCAAGAAACACTTGCAGAAGCGCTTAATATTAGCCAACAGGCAGTCTCTAAAATTGAGCAAAACCCAGAAATTGAAGATGATAAATTGGAGGAGATTGCTAAACTATTAGGAGTGACTTCAGAAGCCATCAAAAATTATAGTGATGAAGCTGTATTTAATAATATCCAGAATAATTACGATGGTTCAGTTATAAATGCAGGTCCTACCATAAACCACCATTGTACTTTCAATCCTCTTGATAAGCTTTTAGAAGCTAATGACGAAAACAAAAAACTTTATGAGCGTTTATTAAAGGCTGAACAAGATAAGATTGAGTATTTAGAAAAGCTTTTAAAGGAAAAATAGTATTTTGTACATATATGCTTAAAAGTGAACCTTAATAGTGTTCCTTTTTAATATATTATTATTCCTTTACCCATTATATTTTCATATAATTTATTATAACATCAAATTCTTAAATTAAGTCCTTTGGTTTTAACCTCAATTAAAAAAGTAGTTTCCTATTCTATTTTGTTGTAAGATTTAATTCGTATTAGATTAGTATTGCTATTCAAATAATTCATAAAATTTGCATTAATTTATTGTTCAATATTGATGTTTTCAATTATATTTGTCACAAATTTAAGTAAGTTATATCAATGCAGAAGTTACCTATTCGGTTACCTGTATTTGAAAAATTAGGATAACTAATTGATAATTAAAATATTAGGGAATGGTCGTTAGTTCTGCCACCCCGACGAACCTAGAAATAGGTTAAACTAAAACACTGTTAATTGTATGATTATCAGTGTTTTTTGTTTTATATGATATCAAATGATATCATTTGATATCATATAAAAGGTGTGCAATTAGGTGTACACTTTCTTCACAGAATTGTCGTAATTTTAAAGAGCTTTTAAGAGCAATTTGACTTTTGTCTTTACAAACCCTTTGTTCAATTAAAGCCTTTAAAAATGCAGACAAACAGCACATTTTCAATCATTTTCTTTACAAGAAAATCCAGAAGCGTTACGAACAAGTTATCCATCTACATTCGTATTACGGTGAATGGAAAACGTTCAGAAATCAGCCTTAAAAGAAGCATCTTATTTAAAGATTGGGATGCTTCCAAAAATAGAGCGCGAGGAAAAAACTATAAAATAAGAATATTAAACACCTATTTAGACCAAGTATATAGCCAATTACTTGATTGTCATAAACAACTACTTGATGAAGGTAAAATAGTCTCAGCTAATGCCATTAAACGACGCTATTTAGGAGAGGATGACACTCATAAAACTCTAAAAGAGCTTATTGCTTATCATAATACCAATATGATTACGGTACTAAAATCTGGTACAATGAAGAATTACTATACTACTGAAAAGTACTTACATAAGTTTTTAAAGCAAAAATTAAAAATGGATGATATTTACTTAAAGCAATTGAATTATCGGTTTATCTGTGATTTTGAGCAATTCCTTAGAACGTATAAGAACAATAAAAAACAACTAATGCTTTCCAACAATGGCGTGATGAAGCATTTGGAACGGTTTAAGAAAATAATAAACCTTGCCTTTAAATTAGAATGGATTCTTAAAAACCCATTTGTACAGTTTCAATTGAAGTTTGATAAATTTGATAGACAATACCTTACTGAAAGAGAATTGGAAAGGATAGAAAAGACCAATTACAAAAACGAAAGATTGGAAAGGGTAAAGGACTGTTTTATATTCTCTTGTTATACAGGATTATCCTATATAGATGTCAAGGAACTAACTCTAAATCAAATAACCAGAGGTATAGACAATAATCATTGGATATTTACTAAAAGAGAGAAAACAAATGAAACGGTCAAGATACCCATCTTGCCCAAAGCGATGACCATAATCGATAAGTATAAAAGGGATAGTGAAAAAAAAGAGAAAAATCCTCTGCTACCATTATGCTCAAACCAAAAGGCAAATAGCTACCTAAAGGAAATAGCAAAAGATTGTGGAGTACATAAAAACGTAACGTTCCATGTTGCCAGACATACCTTTGCAACTACGGTGATGCTGTCTAATGGTGTTCCCATAGAAACGGTTTCAAAACTGTTGGGACACACCAAATTAACTACGACTCAAATATATGCTAGGGTAGTAGAATCAAAAATAAGCGAGGATTTTCAAAACCTACTGATACGATTTGAAACCAAAAAGCAAAAAAGACTAAAGGAAGTTTCAGAAGGCTAAAAAACGTTTTTAAAGCGTTGGATTTAGAGGCTGGGTATTTAAAACGATTTTTAATACTAGTTCCAATGTGGGCGCGGGGAATCCAACGGTTTAAAAATGCAGCAAGCTCGCCCAAGCGAGCGCGGTAGTAAAAGAACAGAAAAAGGGGTTATGTAATTTTAATACTATTTTTCAATTCTTGATAATCTTCTTCAGATACTTTTAATACATAATGCCTACTACTAAAAGTATTTTTGACAAGTTTGAAATCTTTTAGAGTGTCTTTGAGTTTGTACTTAAGTTCATCAAATTCAGTTTGCTGTTTAAAGTAGGCATCACGATAATAAGTTAATTCCTTATTTTCGGTTGTTAGTACTGGTTCTTTAAATTTTATTTTTTCAACATACTTCGGTTGTCTTTTTTCAACGCCTTTAAAAAGTGATTCCAACATTTTCTTGGTGGGCTTCAATTGTGTTTCTTCAACATTTCTTAAAATAGAGACTACTGCATCCATGCGTTTGCCGATAATGTTGGAATATGATGTCAGGTTCATTCCTAAAGTATCGTAAGGAGACAGATTATTATCCTCAAAAAAAGCAATCATAAAATCTAAAGTTTCAGAATAACTAGGACTGATCTTTTTAGAATAATTTTTAAATTTAACTAAGGTTTTCTTCTTTAGCCGAATGGTATTAAAATCATCCATAATTTATGAGATTGTTACAATGAAATATTGATTTTACTGGGGTGAAAATGGAATTTACGCAAAAAATCAGAATTAACAATATTTATTTACAGGTTAATTTATTGAAAATCAATAAATTATAAATCAGTAACATCGCGCAGCGTGTTACCCTCTTGCTTTTCCCCCTTAGTTTTACAAACACGCTTTATTTAGGGATTATTTATATGTTAGTGAGTTGCTTTAATTGTTAACTTTCTATCGGGGAATACTCCCTATAATAATAAACTGTGACCAAACTGATAGGGGCGAATTATACGCTATTCAAAGCTTCGGGCTTATACTTTATTTGATAAAAGCCCTTATCAGTTATCTCCGGAACGGCATCAGATGGAAATTCAGGTTTTTAGACCTATTATCAGGGGTTCGATGGTTATCTGGATACTGGTCATTTATCTAAAATCTTATCTATTATGAACAAACAAAACTTTAACTACTTTATCGGTATTGACATATCGAAAAAGTTCTTTGACGTTGCTATTATCGAAAATGATAGGACTACCTCTTACGTTTTTGAAAACACTAAAAAAGGGACTAATGCTTTTATTAGGCTTCTTAAAAATCAAAAGATTCCTTTGGATAACACGCTGATATGTATGGAACATACTGGTGTCTACGGAAAGCTTATCATTACCAAACTCGTTGAAAAACAAGCCAACTTCTGTGTTGAAATGCCTATACAGATCACTAAGAGTATTGGTCTTCAACGAGGTAAAAACGATAAAGTTGATGCCAAAAGAATCGCTTTTTATGCATCTAAAAATTACCCAGAATTGGAACTTTATAAGCCTATAGCCGAAGTTCTTGAAAAAATGAAGATACTGCTTAAGATTAGAAAAAAGCTTGTTAACACTAGAGCTGACATCAATAAATACCCTAATGAACTTGAACGTTTCTCTCCTGAAATTGGAAAACTTGCCAGGAAAAACCTGAAAAGAATCAACAAAAATCTTGAGGATGAAATCAAACGTATTGAAGCTGAAATTAAAAAACTGATTCTTTCTGATGATAAACTCAATAAAACGGTCGGTTTGGTGACTTCTGTAACTGGGATTGGTCAAATCACAGCACTTCATCTTACCGTTTTTACAAACTTCTTTACACGCTACGACAATCCTAAACAACTGGCTTGTTACAGCGGTGTAGTGCCTTTTGAATACACTTCTGGGTCTTCCATTCATCGAAAGTCCAGAATACATCCTATGGCTAATAGAACACTTAAAAAACACTTGCATATGAGTGCTTTGGCAGCTATTAATCATGATCCCGATATCAGAGCATATTTTCTGAGAAAGGTTGAGGAAGGAAAGAATAAAATGCTTATTGTGAATAATGTGAGGAACAAGCTTGTACATCGAGTTTGTGCAGTCATTAAAAGACAGCAACCCTATGTCAAAAATATAGCTTGATTTTTTTGTCATTTTTATTAGGTTTTAACATGGAAATCCCCCCTTAACAAGATAGTCATTGTAAACAGGTTAATTATAAATAAAACTATATTCATTGATTTATTAATCAATTAGGAAAAACTCTTTAACAAAACACTCGCTTGCAAATAGTATTTCCCAGTTCTGAAATTCTTTTTCTTCTCAAAATGAAGATTAATAATTTCACCAAATTTGGTTTTTTGCTCCAAATGATGAACAAGTTTTAGAATTGAATTATAATTTCCCTCCATAGTAAATTGATAGGTTTTAACAGTTAATTCATTTGACTTAGAGATATGAGGCTCTAAAAAACTAACCACTTTTAAATTATGGTCAGTAGAAAAGGTATTGATAGTTTTCAAAAGATTGTTTTGAATAGAACCCCCTTGAATTTGATATTTGTTTAAAAGTGAATCATAATAGGTTTGTTTTTGTTTTAAAAGGGATAATTGTTTAGGGGTGTTTTTAAACAACAAAGCTTCTTTTTCCAAGTCATTGTATTCGTTTTTTAAGACTAATGTATTGGATATAGCCAATTGATAACATAAAAATAGTGCCATTATAAAACCAATTACTAATGCGATATTTTTAGTTTTATGTGTCATGGCAGTATACTTATTTTTAAACTAAAAAGTGAGGTTGTTGTTTTGGAGTCGCTATAAGTTTCAACCTCTACTTTATTAATCCAATTCATGGTTTCCAAAACCGAAATCCACTGGGAATAAGACACGCTATTAATAGAAGTTCCAGAAACCATAATCGTATTTTGATTTAGTGCGATGGCTTTATCTTTTTTAATATTTTTTAATATAGGCTGATAATTAATTTCAGAGAGTAATATAGATTCAGGTAAACTACCAATAATAGCATTAACATAAAAGGAGCTTTTAGATACACTACTTTTTAACATATCGTCAGTCATTTTTTGGGCGTTGCTTACCTTTTCATTTAGTGTAATAATTTTACTCTTTGTTGTTTGATTTAATTGTGAGGTTTCATTGAGTTGATTAACCCCATTATAATAGAAATTGAAAAACAAAAAGTTAACTAATAAAACACTAAGAATAAAAACTAATCCCATTTTTAAAAACAAGCTGTAAAACCGAATCTGTTTAAAACTATTAATGAGTATCGCTTTTTTTTCTTGAAAGTTTGTCGTTGATTTATAATTATTCAAGATACTGCTTAATGCAGCCGATAAGGATAGTAGGTATGTATTAGAACTATCTAAGCCATTAATATTATACTGTTCTTCCTTAATAGTTTCATCAAGTACAATGGTTTCAATGACTTTATTTTTTACAGTTATGGATGCATTTGAAGTAGAAATAGTATCCACTTTTAAGTAAGAAGCAACACTAGATATAACAGAATTCCCAAATGAAAGATTCACAATGGATATCCCTAAATCCGTATATTTTTTAATAAGTTCATCCACAAAACTCTTCCTACATATAGATATAAAAGGCCTTGTATCCTGTTGGATGACTTCATAATAAAACTCAGTCATATTTATATTTGGAAAGGCTTTATTAACTAATTTGATGGATTCCAAGGATTCATTATCCAGACTTTTGGTAAGTACATGCTCATTATTGATAACAAGAAAAGCATGTTGTTTTTTAGAAAGTTTTTTTGAAAGATTACCAATGGATTTTGAAGAAAATAAATCATCAATAATAACCTCTTTTTTGGCTTTCTTTAAAACGGTAACATGTAAGGTTTTTTTACCATTCTTTGAGCTATGTTCAATCCCACAATAGCGATTTCCAAATTGCAGATATGATATAAAGCGATTAAACATTAATTAATGACTGTGGGTTTAATAAGGATGGTTAATTTTGATTTTCTATCCTCTCTTTTTCGTTTACTAAAAAGCCATTTAATAACAGGAATTCTAGCCAATAAAGGCATACCAGAACCTGAATCATTTTTTACTTGTTCTTCCAAACCACCTAATACCACTATATCTTGATCCTTCACCCGGATAATGGAGGTAAATTCTCTAGAATTTAAATCGGGCGGTGCATCATCTGCAATACGTCCCCCAAAACTAGATTGGATGACATAAATATCTAACGTAACCTGCCCATCACCAGAAACTAAAGGTTTAATGGTTAGTCCCAACTCCGCATCTATAGGCTCGAAATTCGTGATTTCAGAAGTTTGAGGATTATCAGTACCATAAATATTACGTTGAGTAACCGCATAATATGACGTTTGTCCGTTAGATAATGTGGCTTTATGGCCGTTCAAAGTCGCTAACTTTGGGGTAGAACGTATCTTGATATTCCCATTGGTTTCCAATGCTTTTATGTTGGCAAAAAATTCAGGCACAACTTTTCCTAAGTTGAAAGACCCTATACCGTCAAAGCCACCAATAACTTTGTTAATGGTTTTCGACCCTAAAGTAATATCAGTTTCAGGAAAAAGACTTCCTTGAGTATTGACTTCATTTTCACCAATACCCCAACTTATACCAGTTTCCACAGAAGAACTTCTATTCACTTCAATAATCATCACTTCTATTAAAATAACAGGAACAGGTTTATCTATTTTTTTGATAAAAGATTTAAAGCGTTCAATATTTGCACCAGAACCATTGACATAAAAACTGTTCATCTCAAAGTCAATTTTAATGTCTAAATCCTTTTTGATTTCATAGGGTAGTACATCAATTAAAGCTTGTCCACTATTTGACTGTTGGTTAAAATTGGATGTATTATTTGTATTTAGAGACTGTCTATTTCTATTGTTATTAGCACCTCCATTATTAAATTGGTTATTTGAGTTATTATTAAAGCTATTCGATGTATTATCAAAAGAGCCACTATTTCTAGAGCCAATATTTCCATTTCTATTATTACCTCCAGAAGGATCTGCAAACATTTCAACCGTGCGGTGCATTAAATGAATTACCTCTACTTTACGAACACTAAGTTGGTTTTCTGTTCCGAAATAATAAATATTGCCCTCTTTTTTATAAGTAAAAACACCACTTGCAGCAGATACAGAGATATTTTCATTTTGAGAATTACCACGATTACCATTTTGTTGAACACCCAAATTCGCTTGTAAATTTCCAGATGAAGTTGATACCTGTGATTCAAACATTTTGGTAAGCAATTCATCAAAGGAAATTGATCTAGCTTTAAAGGTCACATGTCCAGCATTCTCTAAAGGTGTTGCTGTAAAAATATTAATATTAAGATCGGTGCCAATAGCATGGATTATAGTGGCAATGGACGTGTTATTAAAATCGACTTCTAATAGTTTATTGTAACCATCCAATATTTTGTAGGACAGATTTTGATTTCTTCTGGTTTTAGAATTGTTTTGGTTTGCGTTTTGTGAGACTTCATCAGCTTCAAATACATAAAAATTATCTTTTGTTTTTTCAACGTATAAATTATTAGCCAATGCAAATTTGTCCATAGCAGCATCAAAGGGCGTGTCTTTAGTATAAAAGGTTAATGTTTTGTTTTCTAATCCAGGAGAAAAAACTAAGTTTTTAGCACTTTCATCCATGATACGTTTAAAAACGTCATACAGCTTGTCGTTTTTAATATCCATGGTAATACTCGTACTTTCTGGATAGTATACAACTGGAATAATGTGCTCTTGGGGAATTTCAACAGGTGATGTATATTTTTTTATTGATAGTATGCTTCCTGTAAACTCAATGGTTAGTTGATACTCTTTACATAAAAATACCAAAAGATCTGAGACGGTAACATTGGAAAAATTATTGTTTGCAATGGTTATTTGATTAAGTTCAGGTGCAATATTAATGTTAACGCCATGAGCGTTAGAAATAGCCAAAATAAAATTAGCTAATGAAATATCACTAACACTAATCTCTGTTTTTGCTTGTTCGGTGAGACCTAAGTTTTCAACGGATAGGAGTTCGAGTTGATTTTTAATATTGGAAATCCGTTGGTCATCACTTTGTGAAAACCCGTAAGAATAGCTTAATAACAGTATATAGATTAGTTTCTTCATATATATATTGAGCCGTGATTTGGCTAATCAATTAATAGAGCATAGACTTCTTCTATGGAAGTTAAACCCTGTTTGACCAAATCAATGGCGTTGTGTTTTAAAGTAGAAATATGATGTTCTTTCAAGTAGGTATCAATTTCTAAATCGTTAAGTTTTATATGAGGTATTAAGGATTTGGTAATGGGAATGATTTCATAAATCGCTTTTCTACCTGAATAGCCAGTATGATAACATTTAGGGCAACCTGTAGCAGTAAAATGATACTTTAAATCTTTAGGAACATTAAAGTTTTTAGGAAAGATTTCTTTAGAAATACTAGTTTCTTCTTTACAGTCAATACATAATTTTCGAACTAAACGTTGTGCAATACTAACATTTAACGTACTAGCAATTAAAAACGCAGGAATCCCCATATCTATTAATCTAGAAATGGTCGCCCAAGCAGAATTAGTATGAATAGTAGACAATACTAAATGTCCTGTTAAAGCAGCTCGAATAGCCATATTAGCAGTTTTTACATCACGGATTTCACCAACCATAATGATGTCAGGGTCTTGTCGTAAAAAGGTTCGTAAAGCGCTGGCAAAATCTAAACCAATGTTTTCTTTTAGTTGTACTTGATTAATACCTTCCAAAGTATATTCAATAGGATCTTCGATGGTTACAATATTCGTTTTATCATCATTGAGCAACTTCAAAGTGGCGTATAACGTGGTTGTTTTACCCGAACCAGTTGGCCCAGAAATAAGCACTATCCCATTGGGGTTTTTTGTGGCTTCGCTATAGATTTTTAGCTCTTTATCAGTAAACCCTAAATCTTTAATGTCAATATGACCCGTATCTTTACTTAAAAGACGGAGGACTATTTTTTCACCGTGTAAAGTGGGTAAGCTGGATACCCGAATATCAAATTCATTATACCCAGTTTTAATTGTAATACGACCATCTTGAGGAAGCCTCTTTTCGGAAATATCTAAACCCGCTTTTATTTTAAGCTTATTGACGATAACGGGGTATTCCGATAAAGCTATTACAAAATGTTCTTTTAGTTTACCGTCTAATCGAAACCGTACTCTGCATTTATGTTCATAAGGCTCAAAATGAATATCACTACTCCCTATATCTTTTGCAGACAACAACAATTTTTCAAGAAAATCACTGGAGTAATGTAAATCTTCTGTTTTGTTAAAGTCTCGCTTTCTAAAATTGTTAGATAAATAAAGATTAATATTTTCGGAAGTCTCAGGACGCAATTCAATGTCCTTTCCAAATACTACTCGAAGTTCTCTTTTTAAACTTTCAGTAAGGGTTTCTGATTTAAAAACCAGCGTTCCGTTATAAGACTCTACAGGAATAATTTTATAGTGATAAGCCTGTTCAGAGCTTAAAATCTGAAGGAGATTGGTGGGAATGTTAAAGTCATTAGTCATAACTTTAAAGGGTATATAACACATCCACATAACCTGACCAATGGCCAAAGTAGGTTGCTAAAAAAAACAAACTCATATAACCTGCCAGAGGAACAGTTAGTGTTTTTTTATTTTTTGACAACAGCAGATGTAAAAGCAAGGAAAATATTAGGGCACTTATAAAAATGACAACAAACGCCATTGTTGAAAATGATAAGGATAACGCAAAAAACAATAATACATCTCCTAAACCAATGGTGTTAAAAACAGGTGTTTTAAGTTTATACTTGGCGTATAATAGGATAACAACAACAAATATTAATATAAAAATCACATTCATTTTTATAGACATAAAAAACAATTCTGAAAGTGTACTTTTATAAAATAAAAAACCATTCAACAGTCCAATAATGGGAAATAGAAACCAATATACCATGCGCTCTTTGGTGTCTTGAAAAAAAACAAAAAGCAAACTCAGGGTTAATATGGTTTTAGCGATAATCATCTAATCTTTTATAAGTTGTTTTGGAGTACCGTTTTCATCAATTTCCCAAACATTAAAAATACCGTCGCCATCAAAATCGGTAATAGCCGTTGCTTTAGCTTTAAAACTACTATTGGTGGCATTTAAAATTTCGTAACTGTAATTGCTCGTACCATTTTCGTTAACTGTTTTAGGTGCTTCAAAGTCGATTTCGTTTAAATCAAATGAATATTTAGAATACATGTACCTATAAGTAGTTTGGGAGTTATATATAAACTTCAGTTGCGTTTGTGCTTCAACACTTTTTGTTTTGGCAATTAAAGGCATGAGG
Source organism: Changchengzhania lutea (assembly GCF_006974145.1). Taxonomy (NCBI): domain Bacteria; kingdom Pseudomonadati; phylum Bacteroidota; class Flavobacteriia; order Flavobacteriales; family Flavobacteriaceae; genus Changchengzhania; species Changchengzhania lutea. Next base: position 3,145,663 of record NZ_CP039456.1, read on the forward strand.
TTGGGTAGGGCTAGTAATAATAGTATACCAATAATAACGAGTACAATAAGAACTTCTTGGAGATTATAAGCTTTAATTTTCATTATGCAAAAACAATATTATTAGAAAAATAAATATAGGGAAGATTACATGCAGATACACTAAAAAAAACCTTACTATTAGTAAGTTTTGACCTTATAAATAGTAAGGCTTCAAGTGCTTAAACAAACCCTTTTTCTTTAGCCGCATTTATAAGGGTTAAATCATTTCCTTTTAGGGTATCAAATAGTTCTCTTAGATGCCGTTTTCTTTTTTCAACTCCACCAATTGAAAGTGGTAGAATTTTTACCAAATCTTTCGTCTTTGTTCCTTTTGAAATCTCAGAAAGAAGGAGTTTATCTACCTTACTTAGTATAATGTTACTAGAAATTTTTTTCCTTAATAATTTTAATATGGTTATGCTGTAAAAAGGTTCATTTTTAAACGCACTTTTTAATGCCTCAGAGACTGTGTTTGCAACAATATCTCCTTTAAATAATAGTCCATGAGGATTTATGTATTGCAATATGAAATCAAGAGTAAATGTATCAAAGTGCCCAGTAATAACAACTATTTTAGTTTTTGGAAAACGTTTTTTCAATTCAAGACCAATGTCTTTCCCTGATTGAAATTTACTACCCTTAGATTTTGGCAAACGTATATCTAGAAATACATAATTAAATGGTTTGTTTCTGTTGTTAATTAAATTTAAAGCAGATTCACAACAAATAGCTGTATAAATTTTAAATTGAAAATTTGTGTTATTTTCTGCAAATTTAGTAATTGCATTTTCGTAAGCATTTAGAATTATTGGGTGATCATCAATCAATAGAATATCATTAATCATGTGTGTGTGTTTTTTAAATTTCACAAAGTATTCATTTTTTCAAATATATGTAAGATCATACATTAAATTTAGTATAATCTTACGTTGTATGGTTTTTGTATAGGTGTTTTAATCTTATTTGTGGGGGGCTTTTAGGCATTAAATCGCTTTGAAAGATTACTGAAGTTTGATTTGAAAAGTAATGATAATATGAAAGGATTTAAAATGATTGACTTACAAATTATAAGGTTCTTCATCCTAAAGAGTAAGGTTGATTTTTAAATATTTAAAAGATAAACTTATAAGTTTGTGTTTATAAATATATGTTACTTATGAAAATTACTCACTTACTTTTAGGATTTATGTTGTTTTTTTTTGTGCAGCAAAATTATGGTCAAATTCAAGTAAATTCTACCGGTAAAGTAGGAATTGGTAATTATGCTCCTAATAACTCCTATTCAATTACTGCTCAAACTTCTTTTGTGTCTAATCTGAATATTAATTATGGCTACGTTTATGAGTCAATAGGTATTGGCACGAGTTATAATAGTTCTTACAAGTTATATGTTCGTCCCAATCAGAATTATGTTACAAACGCAGTACGTATATCTGACGGATCATATGGAACAAGTAGCTATACCCTTTATGTAAGTGGAGATGCCTATGTATCTGAAGGAGTATTCACAAGTTCTGATAAACGCCTTAAGAAAGATGAGCGGATTATAGAAAAAGATGGGTTTTTAGCCAAACTACGTAAAGTAAGAGGAAAGAAATATAAGTACAAAACTAGAGACGAGCTTTTAGAAATGCATAATGCTGGCACAGCAAAATTCCCCTTAGACACTATTTATAAGGTTATAAAAAAAATTAAAGCTAATGGAGAAATTGAGTATGAGCATACTGATGAAATAGATGAAATTGTTGTAGATGTACCTAAATTTGATGAGGGAGAGCAATATGGCGTTGCTGCACAAGAAGTTATGACAGAATTTCCAGAGTTAGTGTCTTTAGATGAAACAACTGGTTTATATGGTGTAAACTATCAAGGTTTTGTACCATTACTTCTAGAAGCTTTTAATATTCAGCAAGAAAAAATAGCTCAGTTGGAAGTAGAAATAAGTAATTTAAAAATAACAAAAAAAAATAAAGAATAAAAAATGCGTAATTGTTATTAAATATAAGCAATGAACACATTTTTTATAAAGTATAAGTAGAATGAATACCTCTAAAACAATTATAGCCATTTTAGTATTGGCGATATTAATTCCCTTATCTATTTTCTTTAAACCAAATAAACTTAAAGTAGCCTATGTTTTTGTCGAAAATGTGATGCAAGAATATCATGCTCTACAGGATATAGATGATAAATTAATACTAAAGGAGGCTGTTAAAAAGAAAAAGCTTGATGCCTTTTACGAAAATATTCAAGAAAAAATAAAATGGCTTAATGAAAACAACAAGAAAATAGAAGAAGATGAACGTATTGACAAACAACATGAAATAATAGACTTAGAACGGATTCATAGACAAATGCAAAGCCAAACTATTCATGAATTAGATAGCTTAAAAACATTATGGATGAAACCTGTTTATGATGAAGTTAATGAGTATATCAAAACCTATAGCAAAGACAATGGTTTTGATTATGTACTTGGTAACCTTGGAAACGGAAACATAATGTTTGGCAATCATATTTATGATATTACACTTGAAGTTATAGATGGTTTAAACGTTGCATACAATAAAAAAATTATAGAATAATTTTTATTTTAAAACATCATATTTAAAAGTTAATAATAATACCTTTTGAAGGTGTTTTAAACATAATTTTTTTGAATTTAAAAGCATATATCCGCTTTCTTTCTACAGTCTCTGGTCTAGTTTTTATATTAATACTGGCTACGCCTTTTGTGAAATCAGGTCAATTTGTAAATACTATACTTACACCTAAACTCATTTGGTTTAGTGCTACCTGTACACTTTTTATAATCTTAAGTTTTTTAGTTTCTTTAACTAAACCTTCCGATTTTAAATTTTTAATTAACAGAATTGACATAGCAGTGCTCTTGTTTTTTCTTTATTTGCATATCAATCAGTTTTTTACGGGGCTAACATATATTTCATCAAAGGCCTCTGTTGCTACAGTTTGCTTGCTAATTTATATCACTCTTAGACTAAAACTTAGCACCATTAATATAGATAAAATAATCCTTAAGCTTATTCCTGTGCCTTATATATTGGCATTAATAACAGTTTTAATAGGATTTTACCAATATTTCTTTAGCGCCACACAAATCAATGAACTCTTAATTACTGCTGCCATGGGAAATTCTGGCGCTGTTGCTTCTTATTTAGCAATTCTTTTACCGTGGATGATAATTTTTGCAAATACATCTAAAAGAGAATATAGAAGATTTCTATATTGCGGCATTATCATTCTTTCTATTGTTTTATTGATTTTAACAAAAGCAAGAGCAGCATGGATTGCAGTAATAATTAGTTACTTATTTATTCTTATAGTAAATAACAAAACCGAAATTAAAAAAATCGCTAGACAGCAAGCTAAAACGAAATACATATTTATTATAGCTTTTATAGCATTTTTTTGCTTTAGCTTGTATGCCATTTTTAATTTAAAAAAAGATTCAGCAAATGGACGTTTATTCATTTGGAAAAGAACCATAGAACTGATATCGGATCATCCGTTTACAGGAGTAGGTTACAATTTGTTTGGGAGCGTATATCCAACTTATCAAGCTAACTATCTAAAAAGTAATCCTCAGGATCCTCTAAGTTTGTTGGCTAACGATGTAAACCATACGTTTAATGAATACTTATATATTGCTGCTGAATTAGGGCTTATTGGATTTATCCTGTTTCTTAGTATTTTACTTCTTCTTATAAAACCTTTTAAAGATCATCTAAGAAAAATAAATAAAACGCTTTTAGCTTGTTACGGGGGTGTTTTTGTATTCTGTATTTTGTCCTTTTTTACCTATCCGTTCAAAATTTATTCTGTTCAGTTGTTATTTATAATCTGTATTGCAATTATTTCTTCAACTTCTATTAAGAATCCTGTTTTTTCTATTAATAATCGTACTAAGATAATCTTAAGTGCTTTTCTATGTGGTATAGCCCTTTTAATTGTTAGCTCTGAGTTACAAAGATTAAAAAAAGAAAGATTATGGTTTCCAGCTTATAATTTACGTACTGAACTTAGCTGGAATACACGTTCAAGAATATTTGAAAGGCTATATGAATATAATCAAGATAATTGGGATTTTTTAAACGTCTATGGAGCGGAGTTAGCTGCAAATGGTTCAAATAAAAAAGCTATCGAAGTTTTAGAAAAGGCTACTGATTATATGAAAACATCCGAAATATATACCACCTTGGGTATGTCTTATGAGGAGGTTGGAGATTTTAAAAATTCAAGAAATGCATACGAAATGTCAATACATATAGTGCCACATAAATTCTTCCCAAAATATCGATTGGTATATCTATACAAAAAAATGGGGATGTTAGAAAAGGCACTTCAGCTTGCCAAAACTATTATAATTACACCTGCAAAAGTGAAATCTTCTACTGTTACAGGAATAAAATATGAGATGAGAGAATTTATTAAAGAAAATAATTATGAATAAGATACTGTTCGTTTTCCCAAAAAAAATAATACATCTCTATTTTTTTTCTTTGATTTTGTGTGTTGGATGTATTTCTAAAGATGTAGAAAAATATACAGAGGCTTTAAACCCTAAATTAGCAAATAATCAAGAAGTTATTAAAGCAATCAAGCATTATCAGAAAAAAGGAGAAAGTCAAAAATTAGAAGCACTGCTATTTATTCTAAAAAACATGGATAATCATTATGCACTTAGTAATATTTTATCCAAGGAATACGACTCCATTTTATCTCCTAAAGAATTTGGTGGACAAATGCCAACTGATGATAGTAAACATGGTATTGCATTGAAAAGATTGATTATCATGGAGGAGAAATATAAAGATATTAAACCTCGTTTAACAAAAATTAGATATGATATTAATCTATTAGAATCGAAGTATTTAATTGAAAACATCGATATCGCTTTTCAATCTTGGGAAAAGGCACCATGGGCAAAAGATTTATCATTTGTTGATTTTTGTGAAAATGTACTCCCATATCGAGCAGATCATGAGCCTATCCATTATTGGCGCAAAACCGCCTATCAAAATTTTGAATGGGTAATGGAAGCAGATGCTCAAATTGATAGGTTTAAAGCCTGTTCTATAATTAACGATTCTATAAAGAATGTATTGAGTAATATGATTGAGATGAATATGTACCCTATAAGGCTCACGTATGATAATATGTATAAATTTAAATTAGGAATTTGTGAAGATGAGACTGTATTTGCGTTACTATCTATGCGTTCTGTTGGGCTTCCAGTAGGGATTGATTTTGTTCCGCAATGGCCTTGGAGAAGTATGGGGCATTCGTGGAATTATCTCTTATTGGAAGACGGTAGTACAGTACCATTTATGGGTACAGAAACGAATCCAGGAGAACCTCATTTTGAAAAAGATAAAAAAGGGAAGGTCTATAGGAAAACATTTTCAAAGCAGGAAGGGGTATTGGCTGAAATAGAAAAAGATCACAAGAGTATTCCTAATTTTTTTAGATCGCCTTATTTCAAAGATGTTACCCATCTCTATGCCAAAACTCATAACATAACTTTACCCTTAGAATCAAGTTCTACAAGCTTAGGGAAGTATGTGTATTTATCTGTATTTGATAATCAAAATTGGGTGCCTATAGATTGGTCAGTTAGAAAAGAAAACGAAGCTATTTTTTCTAATATTGAAGGTGGAATTGTTTATTTACCAAAATACTATAATAATGGTCATTTTGTGTATACAGAGCAACCTGTTATTATTGATAAAAAGGGTAAGGTCACTCAATTGATTCCTGATACCAATAAAACACGAAAAATAACCCTAAAAAGGAAATATCCTTTAAGTAAACATATGGATGACTACCTCAAAAATATGGTAGGAGGACGTTTTGAGTTATCGAATCATGCTGACTTTAGTGAAACTGTAACAATGGGAACAATAAAAGATAAACCACAAACTTACTTAAGAAGTGTAAAAAATAAAGTTTCTAAAGCTAAATATAAGTATTTACGATATGTTTCTTCAGAAAAAGATAGTGGACGTTGTAACATGGCTATTTTAAAAGCCTATGGATTAAAAGGGAATAGGGAAATAAATTTAAAAGGGAAAGTTATAGGAACAGAAGGTTCATACAAAGGATATGGAGCTGAAAAACAGATGACTTTTGATAATGATCCATCCACTTTTTTTGATGCGTCCGAGGAAGATTGGGGTAAAGCATGGATAGGATTAGAGTTTGATAACCCAACACAAATATCTAGAATAGAATTTATGCCTAGAAATGATACGAACACCATCTTTGAAGGTCAAGAGTATGAACTATTTTATTGGGATAAAGGTTGGCATGGCATGGGAAAAAAGGTTGCTGATGCTTCAGAAGAAATCACTTTTGAGGGAGTGCCTGTTGGAGCCTTATATCTATTGCACAACCATACAGGAGGAACAGAAGAGCGGATTTTTACTTTGGAAAATGAACAGGTAAAGTGGTATTAATAACAGTAAATCATTTATTAAAAGACTATTGAAGTGTGGTTTAAAAGAGTTTTAATAGTTAAGATAGAATTTAAAATGATTGACTTACAAACTGTAAGGTTCTTCATCCTGATGAGTAAGGTTGATTTTTAAACATTTAAAAGAGAAACGTATAAATTTATGCTTTAAAGCATTTCTATTGTAGAATTTTGCAAATCTAAGAATCTTAAATTATTATGAACAAACAATTTCATTATTTATTCAATATAATTTTTATTATAATAACAACAGTTGCTCTCTCTGCCCAAAGTTCTTATTCTGGTGTAGCTTCTCAATTCGGTGTAAAAGCCCCAGATGTAGCAGCTTTTGAAGCTGTAAACCTTTTTCCATTAAATGAATATACAGGTAGAGCTAATATTAATATTCCTATCTATGAGATCAATATAGACGGTATAAAAGTGCCAGTAAGTCTATCGTATAATACAGGCGGTGTTATGGTAGATGACTTAGCCTCTAGAGTGGGATTAGGTTGGTCATTAAACGCAGGGGGTATGGTCTCTAAATCTATAAGAGGTAAAGATGATTTTGCATATAGTTATATTGTTGTCACTGAGAATGAACTTGGAGTCACTAGTAGAGGTTATTTAATGGGTGCTGAACACTTTAGTGGTAGTTCAAATACTTTTGAAGGGGTTACAGATGGGGAACCGGATTTATTTAACGTATCAGTTCCAGGTATTCAAACCAGTTTTGTTCATGCCACTAATCGAAGTACAGTAGAGTTAAATCAACAAAACAATATAATTGAAACTACTATTACTCCCTTAGAATCTGGGATGGCATTAACTTATCCATTTCCAGGCTGGATAAATGCTTTAAATCAACAGTTGCATTTTGGAACAGGGATAAATTCTTATGATGTGCATAAAATAAAAATATTGTCTAATCAAGGAATTGAATATCAGTTTAATGAATGGGAACATATCTATAACAATACTAATGCCGGAACAGCTTTTTATCATTCATCTTACCCTTTAAGCAGGTTAATATCTAATAGAACTAAGCAGGAGATAAATTTTCAATATGAACGTGTGGATTTATATCAATTTGATTCTTTCAATACAACAAAAGTTAATTCAAATTCTAATAATATAGAAAATACAGAAGCAAAGACTAGCTTGTGGTTAAAAAAGATTATTCGAATACAATTTGATGAGGGAGATATTTTTTTTCATTATGATTTAAATCGTTTAGATTTACCAGGAGATAGTGCTTTAACTCAGATAGAGATACGAAATAAAAATGGAGATTTAATAAAAAGAACACACTTTAGCTATTCTTATTTTTTAACTGGAGGTTGTAGTGCAACTAATTGTAAAAGATTGCGTTTAGATGAAATCTATTTTAGTAATGATATTAACGAATATTTACCTGGTTATAAATTTGAATATAATAACACTATTTTACCCGAAAGACATGCGCCGCAAACTGATTTTTCAGGCTATTATAATGGAACGCCTGTAACCACCTCACCACTTAGTCAATTCCCTACACAATATTTTTATATAGATTCTAATAAATCTCTATTGCCATTTACGATAAATGGAGATAGTAATTATTACACACTTACAGGAACATACAATTTAAATGCATCATTGCCACATGCTAAAGCTGCGTCTTTAGAAAAAATAACGTATCCAACAGGGGGCTATAATATTTTAAATTATGAACTAAATTCATTTAAAATATATAACACAGAAATAGAAGGGGGTGGATTAAGAGTTAAGCAAAACATATTGTATAATGAAAATGGAATTGTAGAAAGAGATATTAATTATAATTATATCACAGAAACTGGAAGTACTTCAGGTGGAATATTGAATATTCCTAAGTTTTCAGACGTAACTAACACAAATTATAGTCAACCTATAACTGTTTCTAATATTCCACAAAACATAACTTTTATAAGTCAAAATAGGAGAGTTAATAGATTAAACTATACTCATGGAGCATTAGTTGGTTATTCAAGAGTAGTTATTGATGAAATAGGCAATGGAAAAACAATTAAAGAATATACAAACCCATTATCTAATCCAGATATTTTACCAATTGCTGTTACTAACCAAAGTACAGGAGGAAATTCATTTAATATTCCAAAGTTTGAGTGGTTACAATTTAAAATAGATTATGGTTTTTTTCCGTCATTAATACTAGATAAAGGAATTCAACGAGGTAATCTATATAAAACTCAAATTTTTAATAATGATAATCAACTATTAAATAAAACCGAATTTAGTTTTGACCACCAAACATTTCAGTCAATTCCAATAGGTGAAGCATTTAATTATCCTAATTGGGAACCTTATGATGGCCCATGTTGTAGAATGGTGGCTGGAACAAACCTATTTGTTGAGCGAAATATGGTTACACAAAAAACTGAAACAAATTATTTAGAAAACGGTATCCATATTATTAATAACAACTACCTATATCATTCAGACTATGATTTTATTAAAGAAGAATTTGTTGAATCTGCAGCAAATGAAGTCCTTAAAAAAAGGTGGTATTATCCAATAGATAGTGAAGTTTCAAATCTACCTTTTGTAAATAGTTTGATTGGTAAAAATAGAATTAGTACGCCTGTTAAAACACAGTCATTATTAAATACTAATTTATTAACTGAAGAAATAATTAATTATAGCGATTTTAATTCTGGAGAAATAATAGAACCCAATTCAGTAAGCTTGCAAAAAGCGAATTATCCTAGTGAAACAGAGGTTGAATTTGATGTTTATGACCCTGAAAATGCAAATTTGATTCAATTTAGTAATAAAGATAATACACCAACTACTTTGATTTGGGGATATAATAAGAAAAAAGTGGTGGCAAAAATTGTTGGTGCTATTTATACTGATGTATTAACAACAGGAATTGACATGGATATTATTAATAATCCTACATCAGATTCAGATATTCTATTAGAACTAAATAAAATACGTGATTTCTATATTGATAATAAAGCCGTAGAAGTAGTCACAAGTTTATATAATCCCCTAGTAGGTCTTACACAAAGTCAAGATGAAAAAGGTTATAATGTAACATATTCGTATGATGAATTTAATAGATTTCAGTACATAAAGGATGAAGAACAAAATGTAATTAAAGAAAATCGGTATAATTATAGCGATTGGCAAGTAATGCCAGAAAAATTATCTGCAATACTTTCTTATGAATCGATTAGTGAAGGGGTAGGTGGTCAATATAAAATAACAGCTGATCCCTTTAATGGTTCAGGTAATTATAGATATACTTGGACACATGGATTAACAGTTGAAAATGAGACAGCTTCTAATGATTTAATTATAGCGAACGATGAATACACTTACATAGAGACATCTCCTGGTATTGGTCCGGATGTGCCTTTTCCTGTATATGAGTTTAACCCTAGCTTAAGCGAGGAGGAGTTAAAACTAGAATACGAAAATGTAGGTTGGAATTTTGAATCTAGTATATGTAATAGTGTTGCCCCAAACCCTAGACAATATATTGCTGTAAAATGCAAAATAAGAGATTTAAATACGGGGCAAGAAATACAAAGACAGCTTTTAATGCCGCGATTTTTAAATTTTCCTCCAGCATCTCCAGCATCTCCAAATCTAGTTGTATCACAACTCAGCTATAGCAACCCTGTTACATATAATGCTAGTATTTACTATTGTGGAGGTTCTGGTGATTTCAGATTTAAATGGAATGGAAGCAATACAGAAACTACTTTTAGCTACACTCAAGGAGTTTATTCTTGTAGCCAAAGCAGTATAACTGTTACCTGTATAATGAGAGATGTGGTAACTGGACAAATATTTAATCTTAGTAGTAATTTTTCAGCTGACTGTTCTGAAGAAGAGCAAGATTGCTTTATAGCTGGTACGGAAATAGAAATGGTAGATGGGACCCATAAATTAATAGAAGATGTAATACGAGGTGACATTATTTTAACCTATAATATTAGTAAAAAAGTATTAGAAAAAGGAATTGTAGAAAATATATCCAGCCCTATTCACACAAATTTTGTGGAAATTACTTTTAGTAATAAAAAAACAAATACAAATACTTGGGATCACCCCTACTATGTTAAGGGAAAAGGTTGGTGTTCCTATAATCCGGACCTTACATTTAAAAATTATAATTTAAAAGTAAACACTTTAAATGAAGGTGATATCTGTATGATTTATGATTCCAAAAACCAAAGTATTAAAGAAACCCGAGTTACAAATCTAAAACCAATAAAAAAGAAACAGCAAACTTTTAATTTAACTGAAGTTAGTAAAAATAATAACTTCTTCGCCAATGGAATATTAGTGCATAATAAATCAAACCAAAACAAATAATAATGGCAAAAATTCTTACAATACATCAAATAGGAAAAACCATTATTATACTTTTTGTATCAATGGTCATTAATATTACTTATGGGCAAGATAAAAATTATATTCATACGGTTGTTTATAAGCAACCATATTTGGAAAGTAATTTAAGTAATGCAAATACTAATGATAAAATAGAGTCTATTACTTATTATGATGCATTGGGACGTTCAGAACAAACAATAGCAATTCGTGCCGGTGGACAAGAGCAAGATGTTATAAGTTTTAAAAATTATGATGCTTATGGTAGAGAAAATAAAATTTACCTTCCTTTTGCTAAAAGTGCTAATAATGGAAGTTATGAAAATAATCCTTTAAATTCCGTCAATAGTTTTTATAATACTGCTAAATATGAAAATACAACCAATCCATATTCTGAAGTTTTATTTGAGGCTTCTCCGATGGGTAGAGCTTTAAAACAAGGATCGGCTGGAACAGATTGGAAGTTAAATACAACGAGTGATTCTGATCATACTACAAAATTTAAGTATCAAATTAATGAAGCAAATGAAGTAAAACAATTTGATGTATCTCACCCAAATAGTGATTTAGAAAAAACAGAATTAGAATATATAGGCAATTACCCACTAGGGGAGTTATATAAATCTGTTGTAAAAAATGAAAACTGGCAACCTACACAAACCCATATTAAAGATAATACAATAGAAGAGTTTACAAATAAAATAGGTAGGCTAGTGCTAAAGCGTACTTACAATGATAATCAACCTCATGACACATATTATGTGCATGATGATTTTGGAAACCTAACCTATGTTATACCTCCATTGGCTGCCGATCAAGACATAAGTGGTACTACACAAACCGATATTACTTCTAATGCAATAGTATCTAGTGGTGAAGTTCTAAATTTAGAGGCTTCAAATTCAATAACTTTAATGCCTGGTTTTAATGCTAAACTAGGAAGTACTTTTAGTGCAAGAATTGTTAGTCCAAATGTGTCTAACCAAACCGATATACTAGACAATTTATGCTACATCTATCATTACAACAAAAGAAATCAGATTGTAGAAATGAAAATTCCTGGTAAGGAATGGGAATATGTTGTTTATGATAAATTAGATAGACCTATACTTACACAAGACGCACTGCAACGAGATGAAAATGTTTGGTTATTTACTAAGTTTAATAAATTTGGAAAAGTTGTCTATACAGGAAAATATTCCTACACACCTATAGGAACTAATAGTAATTCTGGTCGCTTGGAGTTACAAAATCAAGTAAATAATCAATCTAATCCCAAATGGTATGAAATAACAGGAACTTCTAATGTAGATGGTCAAAACTTACCTTACACCAATCAAAGTTTTCCAACAAATAGTTTAACTTTACATACTATTCATTATTATGATGATTATAATATGGATACAGCTGGAATAGGTTTAACACTTCCCACAACCATATTGGGTCAGCAAGTATCAAATAAAACAAAATCCTTAGGGACCATAAGTAAAGTTAGAATATTAGACACTTATCAATGGGAGACCACTGTATCCTATTATGATAAAAAAGGAATGCCTATTTATGCTGCTAAGAAAAATGAATATTTAAGTACTGTAGATAAGAGCAAAATAAAGTATGCCTTTTCAGGGCAAATAGTAGAATTTGAAAATTCACATACAAAATCGAGCGTGACAATAGTAACTAATAATAAATACACATACGATCATGCTGGGCGAGTTTTAACACAAACCCAATCTATCAATGGGGGTGATCCAGAATTATTAGCTAATAATGCTTATGATGAACTAGGGCGTATAGAAAATATAAAAGTAGGTGGAGCCGTAGCAACAATCCCAGAAAATTCAAATGGATTACAAACTATAGACTACAAATACAATATTAGAGGTTGGTTAAAACAAATTAATAACCCTACATCTTTAGGCGATGATTTATTTAGTTTAAAAATAGGCTACAACCAAGGAAGTAATGCTTTATATAATGGTAATATTAGTCAGACCAGTTGGAAAACAGCTAGTATTAACCCAACTAGTAATCCTGTTAGTAATGCGTACAACTATACTTACGATGCTTTAAACCGTATTACAAGTGGTATAGATAACACTAATAATTACAGTCTTTCTGGAGTTAGTTATGATAAAAATGGGAATATACAAACCTTAGAGCGTAAAGCTATTGGAGGGCTAATGGATAATCTTACTTATACCTATGATGAAGGGAATAAGCTTAAAAGTGTTACCGATGCTATTATAGGCTCTTTAGGGAATGATGGTTTTAAAGATGGTAATACCAATGGTGATGATTATACCTATGATGAAAATGGCAATATGCTTAAAGATTTAAATAAAGGTATAAACACTGATATTATATATAACCATTTAGATTTACCCAAACAAGTAACATTGCCAAATGGCACTATTCAATATTTTTATGACGCTACAGGTAAAAAATTAAAAAAAATAATTACAGAGGGAAGTGTTGTTAAAACTATAGAATATGCAGGTAAGTATATTTATGAAAACAATGTTTTAAAGTTTTTTAGTCATGCAGAGGGCTATGCAGAACCAGATGGTTCTGGTGGTTTTGACTATGTTTACCAATATAAAGACCACTTGGGCAATATCAGGTTGTCATATTCAGATATTGATGGTAATGGTAGTGTTGCCAATTCTGAAATTGTTGAAGAAAACAACTACTATCCCTTTGGGCTTAAGCATAAAGGGTATAATAGTATTGTTTCCGCCAATACAAATGATGTTGCTAATAAGTTTAAATTTAATGGTAAAGAACAGGAAAAAGCATTGGGTTATAATATGTACGAGATGGATGTGCGTAGTCTCGACCCTGCATTGGGCAGATGGACTAGTATGGACCCTGTAACTCACCATAGTATGAGTACCTATAATGCCTTTGATAATAACCCCGTACTAATTTCAGACCCTAGTGGAGCCGATGGTATGATAGGTTCTAATGGCGGTTCTGGATGGACACTCTATTCTGGGCAAATGGGTACACAATCTTATGGTTATGGACATGGCTTTGGTTCTATAGACTCAGCAGCTTTTAATTATGCCGCACAACAGCCAAATAGTTCTGAAGAGAATGTAAATGACCCTAATAATAGTAGTTCTGGTTCTAGCGTAACTGATTCTGAAGGCTCTCAAGGAAGTGGTGCAATAAGTGATGCAGAATGGGCAAAATTAACAGCAGGGTCAATGGTATTAAACGAAGTAACTGTTATTGCAGGCAATAAAGAATCTTATGATGCTGCTATACTTAACATTGTTGGGCAGATTTATGCCACTGAGTGGTATGATTCCAACAGTTTTATGGAAAATATGTTATCCACAGGAATGTTTGTGGTAAATTCTGGACTTGGAGGTGTTTCAACAGTTATTACGTACAAAGGAAAGTATCATCTTTCAAATGAAGTTTTTCATATTAATAAAACAGGAAAGAGCCTCTCTAATAGATGGAGATGGAGATGGGATAAAAGATACAATAACCCTGTTGCCAAAGCTTGGAGAATTACACAATTAGAGAAAGTTAAAGGGATAAGAAATTTAAGTACTAAATTAACAAAAGCTGGAGGTGTATTAATTATTGCAGATATTGCACTGTCTGGAGAAATAAAAGTATCGCATGGTATTAATGGTTTAGCTACAGGTTTAGCATTAACTGGTTTTGGAGCACCTATAGCTGCGGTCTGGTTTATTGCAGATTTAGGAACGGGAACTGCAAATTACTTTTTAGGCAATGGGTTTAGAACTATAAGTGATATAATAGATGACAATACTGGAAGTATAGAACTTTATGATGGATTATATTAAATATAAAAAATAATGAAGAAAAATATTGAAAAAAAAATTATTTTTCCTGCCTTGAATTTGACTGCTCAAGAATGGGATTTTAGCACCTTAAATGATATAAAACTAGAGGGTCAATTTTATTTGGGTTCAAATGACTTATTTTTCAACAAGTATTATTTAGAATCATTATTTATAGACGTGAAAGGTAATTTATATAAAATTATAGGAAAAGAGGATGTTGGTAAATGGAGAAAGTATATTCCTTTTTTTATGAAAAGTAAAATATCCTTTGAGGATTTAAATAGTAAAATACCCTTAAACGAAGTCAAGACACATATTATTAATAAAATAAAAAACATTAAATATAGTGATGAAAAAAACGATAAATTTTTAACGGAGTGGATTAAAAGAGTAGAAGATTCTAAGTCTATGAAAGAACTTTTAGAAGAAAACATGTAGCTCATTAAATGAAGGTGCTTTAGCATTTTTAAAATACAATCATCTTCAAATCTAGAAGAAGTTAACCGTCAAAATGGAAAACAATATTATAGACATTTTATATTAAAATGATAATGAAACATAAAAAAACAATTTTTATGATAAGAATGATTTTTTTATTTTTTAGTTTAATTCTTTTAGTAAGTTGTAAAACGATAATCTCAAATCAATTTTCACAAACAAAAACCACGCAACAAGTCAATTTAGGCAGCGTTGGTTTAGATAAAGATTTTTTGTTGCAACAAGAATTCAATAATGCCGCCATACCAACGTATAATAAACCGATAAAATTAAGAGTAAGTATTAAATCATTTAATAAACAAACGTATAAAATTTTAACAAAAGCAAAAGTTTCTCAACCCGCTAACTTTAGTGTAATATATATAGATTCTATTCCTAAAAAGCCGCAATACCTTCAATTACAAATAGCCGATAAGGTAAGTGTATTAGAGGATCTAAATAGTAAGGCTAATTACAGCTTAAAAGACTATTTAATTCTTAATAAACGCACCAATATAATAACAGATATCTCCATAGCTTTAAACCAAAATGATTTAGAAAATATAGCCAATGCAGATGCTGTTTTTTTAGTAGAAGAGAGTTATAAAAAATATGTTTTGCAATATTATAAAACAAGTACTGAAGTTGAAAAAATCTCTTTTAGTGAGGGCATTATATTTGGATATAAAACTGCAAATTGTTGTTGGCAAGAAAATAGTAAACACCAATTAAGCATTGTAGATTTAGTAAGTGATTTTAATAATTGCCCCAACAAAACTTATAGATCAGCCAATCGAGCTAAAAAGAAAATCAATTATTTTAAATTATAGCATCATGAAGCGTTATTTAGGTGTATTCTGTTTGAGCTTATTTTTGGTTTCCTGTGACGATATTATTGGGGTACCTGATATTTCAGAAAAAAAAGTAGTTGTTTTAGCACCAACCAATAATGCCATTTTAGACACAGTTGCAGTTGTTTTTACGTGGGAAGCTCTTGAAGACGCAGAAATGTACCATATACAAGTGGCTAAACCTACTTTTGAGGATGCTTTACAAATTGTAAAAGATAGTTTGCTAACGGGTACAAGTTTTTCAACAAGCCTAAATACAAAAAGTTACGAATGGCGCGTTCGAGCTGAAAATTCTGGGTATAACACAAAATACACCAAACAAGGTTTTTCCATTGAAGAATAAAACAAAAACATACGTCCTTTTAATTGCGGTTTTGAGTATTTGGGGCATTATTGGATATAGAATAATAACAACGATAAATCCATCAAAACCCAAAATAGAAAACCAATATTTTGATGTGGCTTTCAATCCAAAAAATAATACTAAAGTGGATACATTTTCAATTCAAACAGTTAACAGAGATCCTTTTTTAGGAACACTATTAGTTTCAAACAAAACAAGAATAAGCAAAAAGAACACTAGTAAAGTAAAAGTTAATTGGATACCAGTTACCTATCATGGTAGTATTTCTAAACAAGATGCTAAAAACAAAGTGTTCATTATTTCGATTGATGGAAAGCAATACCCTATGAAAGTTGGACAGACGGTTAATGAAGTGAGGCTTATTAGAGGATATACCAATGCTGTTTTGGTTAGCTATAAAGGCGAAAGAAAAGCCATTAAGAAAACATGAATTTTTTAAAAGTAAAAGCAGGCGCATTACAAATGACCACGTTTGTGGTAGTTGTTATAGCGTTGTTATTGGCTGCTTTTATCATTTTAATCCACACACATAAAACGTTTAAAGTTCAAACTGATTTCGTTATAGAAACCATTAAGAATACAGACAGAGGTTTGCGTTATTCTTTAAATAATAACATGCTATTAAACGATACGATTTCAATTAGTCTAGATGACGAAGATTATAAAACCTTGAAAGCACATCGCGATTATTGGGGGCTTTTTGAAAAAGTAACAGTAGTTTCAACCCTAAGGAACAAAGTCTTTAAGAAAGTAGCTTTAATCGGAGCAGAGCAACCTAAAATTGATAGAACTGCACTTTATTTAGAAGATAATAACCGTCCATTGGTTTTAGTAGGAAACACTATAATTGATGGGGTCACTTATTTACCAAAAAAAGGCGTTAGAACAGGTAATATTTCTGGACATTCCTATTATGGTGAACAGCTTATTTATGGAAGACAAAAAACTAGCTCTAAGTTACCAAAACTGAATCCGGAACTGTTAAAACAAATTAAAGCTTTTACTGAAATTTATACAACCATCGATTCAGATCAATTTATAGATTTGAATACAATAAGAACTTTTCAAAATTCATTTTACAAGCCATTACAAATAATTTATAGTTTAGAACAGATTAATCTTTCTGAAATTAAATTGACAGGGCATATTTTGGTGCAATCGAAAACTAAAATCACGGTTGATTCTTCTTCTAATCTAAAAGATGTTATTTTAATAGCTCCAGAAATAGACATTAAAAATAATGTTATTGGGACATTTCAGGCTTTAGCAACTAAATCCGTCCAAGTTGGAAGCAATTGCCAATTGAACTACCCAAGTGTCTTGATTTTAAATGAAGAACATCAAACTAAAGCATCTCCAACTAATGTAAAAGAATCTCCTTTCATTAAAATGGAAAAAGGCTCAGTAATAAAAGGGATAATTACTTACTTAGGAGACACAAAAAATTATAAAGCACAAGTTTTAATTGATGACAATGTTACCATAACAGGAGAAGTTTATTGCAATAAAAATGTAGAACTTTTAGGGAAGGTAAATGGAAGTGTTTTCACATCTGGATTTGTGGCAAATCAATCAGGTTCGGTATATCAAAACCATATTTACAATGGCACTATAGTCGTTAATAAATTGCCAGAAGAGTATGTAGGATTATCATTTATAAACTCTAAAAAAGACATTGCCAAATGGTTATACTAAAAAAAATAGAAGCATCATCCTTAATGGAAACATTGGTCGCTACAGTACTTATAGTGGTAGTGTTTATGATAGCTAGTATGATACTGAATAATTTATTTTCAAATACTATTAAGACTAACACTAGGGTTATTGATGCAAAGTTAAATGAAATTGAATATTTATTTAGGCATGATAAAATTCAAGTGCCTTTTTATGATGATTACAAATCTTGGGAGATAGCCATAGAACACAATAAGAATAAAGGTCAAAATAGTATTAGGCTTGAAGCCAAAAACACCGAAACCAACAAAACCATTTTAAAAGAAATTAGTGCTAACTAAACACAAAATATCAGCGTATACAATAAGTGAAATGATTGTGGTTCTTATTATCACAAGTATTGTTGTTGGTATGGCTTTTTCCGTGTTAAGAATGGTTCAAAAACATATGAATAGTATTCAACATAACTTAGAGAAAACTACGGAGTTAAACAAACTTGAGCAGTCTTTATGGCTAGATTTTAATAGACATTCAAAAATTGAATATGATACTATTGAGGATGAACTCGTCTTTTCATCTGAGATAGATACAATATCCTATAGATTTTCTGAAACTTATATTATTAAAGATATAGATACTTTTAATATTCCATTAAAAAATAAAACGTTCTTTTTTGATGGTACCGAAGTACCTAATGATGTCATTGACGCTTTAAAAATAGAAACATCAAAAGTATTTCAGAATCAGCAACTTTTTGTCTTCAAACAAAATGATGCGACTTTATTTATGAACTAATGGCATTTCAATTAGAAAACATATCGAAACCAGTTTCATTAAAAAAAGAACCTACTGACCATTTAAGTTTTCTAAAACAAGAAATCACATTTTTTAATAATACCTTTTCAAATAAAATAAAAGAAGATTTTTATACAGAAATAAGTGTACTATTAAAAGCAGGGGTATCCTTAAAAGATAGTTTAGACCTTATTGAGAATTCTCAGAAGAAAAAACAAAATAAAGAATTACTAAAAAAAATATCGCAAGATATTGTTTCAGGTCAATCATTATCCGATGCTTTAAAAACCCACAAACAATTTACAGATTACGAGTTTCATTCCATTAAAATAGGAGAAGAAACAGGAACGTTAGCTAAAGTAAGTGAACAATTAGGTAATTTCTTTGCCAGAAAAAATGAACAACGTAGAAACCTAATAAGTGCCTTAACCTATCCATTTATAATTTTAAGTACAGCAGTTTTGGTAGTTGTGTTTATGTTACAATATGTAGTGCCTATGTTTCAAGATATTTTTAAGCAACAGGGTGTTGAATTACCAAACATAACTAAATTTATAATTAGAGTTTCAGATTTTTTAGGAAGTTATGGTTTTGTAATATTCATTCTATTAATTGGAATTCTAGTATTGCAACCATTTTTAAACAAAAAGAAAGGATTTAAAAAAATAAAGGATAAATTCATTTTAAAACTTCCCTTTATCGGCAACTTTGCGAGACTGGTTTATTTATCGCAATTCACACAAGCGGTGTCACTTCTAACGGCTTCTAAAGTTCCAGTTGTAAATAGCATTCAATTGGTAAAGCAAATGATTAATTTTTATCCTTTGCAACATGCACTTGAAACTGTGGAACAGCATATTTTGAAAGGAGAATCATTGAGCAAAAGTTTAAGTCAACATAAATTATTTGATGATAAAATGATTGCCCTTGTAAAAGTAGCTGAAGAAACCAATCAAACCGAATACATTTTTGATAGACTTAATATGCAATACAATACGCAAGTACAGCAACTATCAAAAATGTTATCTACCATTATGGAGCCATTTATTATTCTAATTGTTGGGGTTTTGGTAGGTGTTATTCTAATAGCTATGTATTTACCAATGTTTAAATTGAGTAGTGTTATGGGTTGAAAGTAATAGACCGAATTAATTTGCCACATAGATAAGGAAATATAATTTGGTATTTTTGTAAGAGACAGAAAAGAATTAGATTTAGTAACAATCTTACAAACTAAATATTTCAACTTTTATTTCAAAGAATAAAAAAGTAAATTTTATTTATGCTTTTTTAATAGAAATTGTATATTTGCTCACCATAAAAACAAATAAAATTTGTTTTTAAATAGTTTATTTTGACTTTAGTGTACAATTAGGTGAACACAAAAAGATGAAAATTACAAAACAGCAGTAAATACAGGTGGTTTGAACAATCTATTTAATCCTGCCACCCCGACAAATTATAGCATCAATCTATACCAAAAACCTGTTAATCGTATGATTATCAGGTTTTTTTGGTTTTAGGAATATCATAAGAATTGATATGTTCTGATTAAAAACGTCAACAAATCGGATAACAAATTAAAATATCGAAAAGTGTTGACCAGATTTATAGCCAACGGTTTACGACTCAATAAATAAATGTATCTTTATAAGTGATTTGACTTTCGTCTGATAACAACGAATTATTGTTAATTAAAAGACGAAATAATGAAAACATCTTCCACCTTCAGTATTTTGTTCTGGGCGGACTTCTCCAGAGCAAAGAATGACCAAGCATCAATTTATGCAAGAATTACGGTAAATGGTAAACGAGCTACCATCAGTTTAAAACGAAAAGTTTTAGTACCTGATTGGGACGTCCATAAAAACAGAGCTCGGGGAACAAACCAAAAATCGAGAATCCTGAACAGTTATTTAGATGAAACTTACAATCATCTGTTTAAATGTTATCGTGATTTAATGAATGAGCATAAATTGATTACCGCCCAAGTTATTAAGGCTCGATACTTCGGTAATGACGAAAATAATCGCTCAATTACTGATATTATCAATTACCATAATGAAGATATGGTAAACAAGTTAAAGTGGGGAACACAAAAAAATTACTACACTACACAAAGTTATATCTCCAAATTTCTATCGAAATTCTATAAGACCACAGACCTTTACTTACGGGAACTCGATTATCACTTTATCATTAAGTTCGAGAAATACCTTCGAGACTATGTACCGGAAGACCATCAAAAGCCAATGGGCAATAATACCGTGATGAAGCATATCGAGCGTTTTAGAAAGATGATAAACTTATCGTTGAAATTAGGGTGGATTGAACGCGACCCATTTATCAATTTCAAAGCTAAATTCATTAAAAACGAAAGAGGCTTTTTAAGTCTTGAAGAGCTTCAAGAGATAGAAAACAAACAATTTACCATTCATAGACTGGAATTGGTAAAGGATTTGTTTGTTTTTAGCTGCTATACCAGTTTGAGCTATATCGATGTTATCCATTTGACTGCGGATAATATCTGTATAGGAATAGACGGCGAACTTTGGATTTATTACAAACGTGAAAAAACGACAAAACCCATAAGAGTGCAAAAAACGGACAAACCGGTTCTTCCTCATATTTGGGGAAACATCAACCAGTTTGAGATAATATCACCTTCTTACGCAATAGATCAAAGCTAGCCCTGCCATACATTTGTCTTTTTATACTCTTTATCCGGTTTACATGGCCTTCCACAGCACCATTGCTCCAGGGCATGTTAATTCCGTTTTTAACGGCTTTAATATCCCTCAATAAACCATTGGCAAAAGAGGTTAAGCCCGGCATTTTGTATTTTGAGCGTTTTATAAATTCAATCCATCGGTTTATATTGCCACATCCTCTTTTTAACATCGTTTTGAAAATCTGCACCAATTTTCGAATGACCTGTAGTTCTGATATATTATCTAATAGTGTTTGTGGATACTTTCGCTCATCAGGATCTTTAATAACAGTTAAGCAAGAACCAATATATTTAGCCAGTGTCCTTGAACTTAAGGGTTTTATATAGGGGATTTTTGAATTTGTGCAAAATCCGGCGTGGATATTTCAAATCTTTCCTTTATGATATTTATATTGTGGTAAGCCTGCGTTCTACTTCCTTTGTATCCCAATTCATAAATCTCGTCTATTATATCTTTCATCATATATCCTTGGTCATTTAATCGAGCAACAATGTGCTGGGCAAATAACTCAATATTGGTTGACTTAGAGCTTATTCTGGGAGGTAATGATTCTAGTGGGAGATATGAATGAACAGTATTACGGCTTATGCGCAAATCCCTTGCAATCTTTCGTTTAGATATGCCCTTAGCCTGTAATTCCTTAACCTTATTGAAGGTATCCTGCCTCTGGTCTACTTTTATTTCAACTATTTTTTGGACTTTTGATAATGGTTGCGACTTTTTTCCCTTATCACAGCCTGCATTCTGACCATCGGACATATTTAAAAGCCCATTGCTTTTATCTTTAATAAGCTTTTTAATTTTTGGATTCACACTTTTGAAATACTTGTCCAAAGCATCGGATAGGTTCATTAATAAATGAAATCGGTCCGCGACCTGTTCAGCATTTGGACAAACTTCATTGATAGCAGAAGCATACGAACTGGCCCTGTCTCGAAGGTAAAATATCAATAGGCTTTGAAGTCTCCATATCAATGAGGATGGTTCCGTAACTTATCCCTTTTCGGTATGCAAAATCATCAACGCCAAGCACCTTTGGCTGTATTATTGGTGGTAGTTGTTGTCTGTGGACTATTCGTGTAATGGTTGGGCTGCTAACCGAAATTAGTAGTTGTTTAGACAGTATACTGCCCAGTTTTCCTGTTAATTCAATTGACAAGGCATCCAGTATCTTTGATACCCTTTTTGTCCTTCTTGAATACCTCAGAATATATGGTGTTTGTTCTGAGAATACTTTTCGGTTACATTGTGGGTTTTGGCATTTAAATTTGCGCGTCTTTAGGATAATAGTGGTTTTGTTTTGAAATACTGGAAGATCTGATAGTGTTCGGGTATAATGATCGTGGACTTTATTGCTATATTTTTCACATTTCGGACATTTTGATCGCTTAGCTTTTACTGATGCGTATATTTTAACAATGGAGCAAGAGTAATCAATATTATTTACAATTAGCACAGGCATGCCAATCAGTCGTTTTATGGTCATAAGTAGTTGTCTGATAACTACTTAAAGATAATAAATATGGTCTTACAAAACAAAAGAATATGCTTTTATTTATCTGACTATCAACAATATAAGACGCCAACCAATGTTTGTGGATTTCCCCAAATATGAGGAAGAACCACTTTGTCCGTTTTTTGCAGGCTGACGAAGGATATTTTACAATAGAGGCATCTGCCCATAAACATGGGACACAGAAAGCAGGGCGTGGCAGTAGGACCAAATCCAATGTGATGATAATGGCAGAGAGTACTGTTTTAGAAGGTATAAATACAGGAAAAGTAGGGCGTCAAGCTAGATACTTCAAAGCGAAGGTTCTTACGGGCCATAAAATGGAGGGAACCGATCAAACACTACAGAAAGCAATAGATAATGATGATTCTATAGTTTTTACCGATAAGAGCACATCATATGTGAACATCGCCGACTATGTAGATATACATATCAGCGAAAAGTCAAACGAACGAACAACAAAAGAGACCTTGAAATGGGTGCATATTGCTATAAGCAATGCAAAAAGGAACTTCGTGGGAACATATCACAAGATTACAGCCAAATATTTACAGCTTTATTTAAATGAGTTCATTTATAAGCTCAATAGAAGATATTTTGGTGAAAAGGTTTTCGATAGACTTGTTATAGCTAGCATTACAGCTAATGGACATTAAACGGATATGCAATAAAACATTAAAACGATTTCATATCAACTCTTTATGTGCAAGCTAAAAACCAATCAAAATCATATAAAAATAATTTTTTTTTTTATTTATCTCTTTACTGACTATTTCTTTTCAAATATCCGCTCAAGATGGTCTTGACGAATCAAAATCATTAGGATTAATTTCTTATTTAAATACTATAAAAGAACTATCTGAAAACAAAATTTTATGGTCTGAATCAAAATATACCCAAAGAAAAACCAAGAGACTTGAATCAATAAAAAAAGCAAAAAATGAAACAGAAAAAAAAGAATTAGAATATAAACAGAAGTTAGACGATGATATTAGACAAGGAATCCAAAATAAATATGCTCAATTAAGATGGAAAAACAACTTATTAATTAATCAATTTTCTGCAGATATAGTTGATAAAAACAGAATGTCTATTTATAGAAATATGAACAAATACTTGTCAAGTGGGAAAGACATTACTAATAGACTAAAAAAGTTTGAAGTACTTTTAAAAACAGTAGATGGAAGCTATTTGGACCTGATTTATTCTAAATACAAGACTGGTGGACCTCAAAGTGTAGCTGGATTACAAGAAATATTTACTCTCGCTGGAATTAATCCGTATACAATCTATAAGGACATAAAAGCATCAAAAGAAAAGAAAATAGCAACTCTTGTAGGATACATTAAGGAAATGAGATTAAAACCATTATCGGAATTGACATCTGCAACTAAGCCAAAGCAAGAAGAAAAAGACAAAAAGGATAAGGATTGAAAAACGAAAAAAGCAGCATATAAAAATGGTTACAAGTAATTGATTGTTCTCACCTACTTCTGAAAATCCGCGAGGCTTTTTCAGTTTGCTGTGTACTTGCAAAGTTAAGTGCTAACCCACGCAACTTCTCATAGCCGTGACCGATAAGCGTAATCCCAAAACCCTACTTCTTAAAATTTTTATTCCGCTTATTATAATTTTTATCACCCTTGGTCTTAGGCTTTTTATACTTGGCGGCAATTTTAAATTTATAGGAACCGCCTAAATTTTCTTTGGCATTCTTTTCAGATTTCTCATGAAACGCAGGTCCAGGAGCATCATCGTCCCTGCGTTTATTGGGGTTGTTACGCTCTTTAATTATAGGGCGTTCTTCTTCAATAAGTTCTGTAGAAATAGTCACATCTTCAGGAATCGGCATTAACGGGATCGTCATGTGCATAAGCGTTTCAATACGCGCAATAGCGTCTGCATCTTTTTTGGTTGAAAACACCAGCGCTTCGCCTTTGCGTTCCGCACGACCGGTTCTACCAATACGGTGCATATAATTTTCAGGATAATCTGGGGTGTCAAAATTTATCACGTGAGACACATTATCTATATCCAATCCACGCGCCATAACATCGGTGGCTATTAAAATGCGGTTCTCACCATCTCTAAATTGCTCGATGCTGCGCAATCTGTAATTCTGTGTTTTGTTGGAATGGATGAGGCACAACTCGTCATGGAATTTTTCATCTAATTGGGCGAATAACTTATCGGCCATTTTCTTATAGGCGACAAAAATCAACACTTTATTATAGGTGTCTTTATCGCTTAACAAGGCATGAAGTAAATTGACCTTGGTGTAAAAATTAGGCACATTATAGCGCTGTTGACTAATATTTTCAAGTGGCGTTCCAGAAACGGCAATAGAAACACGTTCTGGACTTTTAAAGAATTCGTTAATTAAAATATCAACATCACGGGTCATGGTAGCAGAGAACATGATGTTCTGCCGCTTTTCGGGCAGGATATCAAAAATGTTAATGAGTTGGTGCCGAAAGCCGAGGTCAAGCATTACATCCACTTCATCAATCACCAATTTCTGTACGGATTTAAGTTGTAGCACCCTGCTTAAAGCCAAATCGTAAAACCGACCGGGAGTTGCTACCAAAATATCTAAACCATTAGCAATAGCCTGTTTTTGCGTATTAATATTGGTGCCACCATACACGCCTAAAACACGATTATTAATGTATTTTGAAAGTTTTTCAATTTCATCAACCACCTGTACCACCAATTCTCTTGTGGGTACCAATATTAAAACCCGCGGATTTTCCTGTGATGAAAACTTGAGGTTTTTTAAAATGGGGAGCATATAGGCAAAGGTTTTTCCTGTACCGGTTTGTGCAATACCAACCATGTCCTTACCCGAACTCACCACATTAAAGGCTTCTGCCTGAATAGGCGTAGGCGTTGTAAATCCTAAATCACCTAAGGCGTTATATAAAGGGGTGTTTAAATTTAAATCTTGAAATGTCAAAACAATGCTATTTAGCTGGCAAAGTTAAGCTTATTATTCGTTTTATGCGAGGTGCTTAGGGTGTATTTCAATACGGTAATTGGCTTCGAATGTCTTACCGGCGTCCAATGCGATGATGCCCTCTTTTTCTTTAAGCTGTTGATTGCTGTCTTCATGGTCTGCCACACCAAGCCAAGGTTCTATACAAACATAGTTGCCAGTTGGTTTTGCCCAAATGCCTAAATAAGGAAATGGCTCGTAATGCACCGACAAAATAGCACCATGTGTTTTGCTTTTTAAAGTGACTTGTTTAGATTTTAAATCTTTAAATACCAGCGCATCTTTATCGAACAAGTCGTGTGTTAGTGGTATTTGATTTGAATGTTTTAAAACGGTTTCTGTGTTTGAGGAAATTAATCCATTTTCCATATTAATATGATGGCGTTTTACGCTTTCTAGGTGCTCAAATTCTAATACATAATCATCATACCTTTCATTATCAAACACAGGACATTTAAAGGCGGGATGGCCGCCAACAGAAAAATACATGGTTTTGGTATCTATATTTTTTACGGTGTGCAAGACTTCAATTATATTGTTTTTAAGCGTATAGGTGATGTAAAATTCAAAATGAAACGGATAGGATTTTAGCAAATCCGCATCAGAAGATAATGTAAATATTAAGCTGTTTTTAGTCTGCTGATACAACTTGACATGGGCATTATTCCTAACAAAACCATGCTTAGGTAACTGGTAACTTTGATTGTCATAAAAATAAGTATTGTTCTTTAAGGCGCCAATAATAGGGAAGAGATTCGGGGCAAAGCTTCCCCAAATGTCAGGATCGGCATGCCACATGAATTCAGTACCCGTTTTCACAGCGGTTATGCCGCATAATTCCGCGCCAGTTTGCAGAACATTTATTTTTAATTGGTCATTTTCTAAACTAAACATAGGTGTAGCGGATTACAAAAGTTTAAACGAGTTCATATGCAAAATTTGTATTTTTTTCATAAATCTAACTAACTTTACCCTATAAATTTTCACGTTGAGACTAAAGAAGACCTATTATATCCCAGATTTAGAATCCTTTAGGGAAAAGTTACTGATTTGGGCGCAGCAATTTGATGAGATTGTTTGGCTAGATTCTAATAATTACAATCAAGAGCATTCTAACTATGATGCGGTTTTAGCAGTGGATGCCTTTACCAGTATTAAAACGGATTTCCATCAGGCTTTTGAGGATTTAAAAACCTATCAAACGCATACTAAAGATTGGATATTTGGCTATCTAACCTACGATTTAAAGAACGATGTAGAGGATTTAAAATCGAATAATTATGACGGTTTAGAATTTGCTGATTTGTTTTTCTTTCAACCCAAAAAAATATTTCTATTTAAAAATAACGAACTCGAAATTCAATATTTAAATGCGGTTAGCGATGAGATGGATACCGATTTTGAACTGATACAAAATTACAAAGAAACAGAGCGCACCCATACATCCAATAATATTAAAATTAAGCTTCGAATCCATAAAGATGAGTATTTTCAAAAAATAGAATCTATGTTGGCTCATATTCACAGAGGCGATATTTATGAAGCTAACTTTTGTCAAGAGTTCTATGCCGAAAACACCACGATTAATCCACTAGAGATTTATAAAAAATTAAATGCCATTAGTAATCCGCCATTTGCTACGTTTTTAAAAATAAATCATAAGTATTTGTTGTCCGCATCACCAGAACGCTATTTAAAGAAGGACGGACAAACAGTTATTTCCCAACCCATAAAGGGGACTGCAAAACGTTCAAACAATGAAGCGGAAGATTTACAATTAAAAACCGATTTACTAAATGATGAAAAAGAACGTAGCGAGAATATTATGATCGTAGATTTGGTGCGTAACGACCTATCTAAAACGGCTATAAAAAGCAGTGTTTCGGTAGAAGAACTGTGTAAAATTTATACCTTTGAGCAGGTACATCATATGGTTTCTACGGTGCGTTCAAAAATCGAAGCGGTAACGCATCCTGTGGATGTGATTAAAAGTACATTTCCTATGGGAAGTATGACGGGTGCTCCAAAAATTTCAGCAATGAAAATCATTGAAACCCTTGAAGAAACCAAACGCGGATTATATTCAGGAGCCGTTGGGTATTTTTCGCCAGATGGCGATTTCGATTTCAATGTGGTGATCCGAAGTATTTTGTACAACTCCCAAAAGCAATATGTCTCTTATTCGGTAGGCGGCGCCATTACTTCAAAAAGCGATCCTTTAAAAGAATACGAAGAATGTTTGGTAAAGGCTAAAGCGATGCGCGATGTTTTAGAAAATTAATCTAAATGGTTTCTAAATGTTTTGATGGCCAAATTTAAAATGCGCTCTACACGTTTGGTTTCAATATTCTTAACTTTAGCAATTTCGGCATAAGTCAATTCTCCAAATACAAAAAGATCAATAATATCAGATACTGTAAACGGCAACCAGGTATAGAATTTTCCCAAGGCATTTTTCTTTAAAATAGGCGTGGCGTCTTCAATTTCAAAGGCACTAATAACCGCTGAATTATTGTCATCATACAAAAACACGTGCTCATGTTTGTGGTCTTGTTTGTATGAAATATCATTAAGTTCGTCATTCATGATAAAATCAAAATCTTCATCAACCGTATAATTTTCCTCTAAACCATCCAACTCTTCTTCTAAAATAGTATGGGTGCTCATGGTGTTTTTATGAAAGGCTTCTCTTTTAAAAAGCGCATCTAAATCACTGTCAACAATTTTAAATAGTTTAATCTTTATAGCGGAGGATTCCGAATCTATATCATAACCGTTTTCGTAAAATTTGGCTATGCCTTCATCAATTAAATCATTTGATGTATACATGTTTTTAGGAATGATGCCAGTTGATTCTGCAATATAAAGTCTGTGTTTTACATAAGCCTGCAAATGCTGTGTGGTTGAAACAACTTTTTTATCAAATACTATTTTTAGGGCTTTATCATTTTGTTTTTCAAGTGAAGACATGATATAAAGTATTAAAGATTTCTCCTTAAAGATACGAAATTTGCAAGTTAGGAATATGAGAAATATCATTTGATTATAAAATTATGATGTCTATTTAAATCCGCAAAGTTGTATATTTGAACTTGTGCTACAGCAATTTAAAAACCACATGAACACACATTTTGATTTCTTAAACGAAAGCAGGCTTCTTATTGCCATTTCTGGAGGATTGGACAGTGTGGTCCTTGCACATTTATGCCATCGCTTACAACTCAATTTTGCTCTGGCACACTGCAATTTTAATTTAAGAGGTCAGGAAAGTGATGCTGATGAAGGCTTTGTATTAGAGTTGGCCGAAGATTTAAATGTGGAAGTGTTTATTCAGAATTTCGATACTGAAAATTTTGCCTCAGACGAAAAGTTAAGCATCCAAATGGCAGCACGCGCATTGCGTTATTATTGGTTTGATGAACTGAGCACGCAACTTAAGTTCGATTATATTCTAACGGCGCATCATGCTGATGATAATTTGGAAACGTTTCTCATTAATTTATCAAGAGGTACGGGTTTAGATGGTTTAACCGGGATTCCAGAAATTAAAAATAATGTTGTTAGACCGCTGCTTAAGTTCTCGCGAGAGCAAATAGAAGATTACGCGAAAAAAGAGCATATCAAATGGCGTGAAGATAGTTCGAATGCTTCAACAAAGTATTTACGTAACAGATTAAGGCATGATGTCGTCCCCGTTTTAAAGGAAATAAATTCCGAGTTCTTAACTAATTTTGAAAAGACCCAAGGGTTCTTAAAAGACTCTAAAACAATCATTAATGATAAAATGGATGAGGTGTCGAATAAAGTGATTAATCATATGGATGAGGATACCATCGCTTTTAGCATTGCCGAAATTAAGAAACTAACAAACCCCAAGCCTTATCTTTATGAACTGTTAAAGGATTTTGGTTTTACCAAATGGCATGATGTTTTAAACCTTATAGATGCACAATCAGGAAAACAACTTATATCTAAAACCTGGCGGCTGATCAAGGATAGGGAATTTTTATTTCTAACGGCTATCTCTTCGGAAAACCACCAAGAATTTTCAGTTTCTGGGATTGATGAAACTCTACAAATGCCACTAGGAACGCTCACGGTTAATAAAGTTGATAACATATCAGATAAAACCTCAGGTGCCATATTTGTTGATGGTGATAACTTAAAATTTCCTTTAACTATTAGAACATGGAAAGATGGCGATGTGTTCTATCCTGTTGGCATGACGGGCAAGAAAAAATTAAGTAAATATTTTAAAGATGAAAAAATGTCTTTATTGGATAAAGAGAACACATGGTTGCTTTGTTCTCAGGATGCTGTGGTTTGGGTTATAGGAAAGCGTGCCGACTCGCGTTTTAAAGCCACAGAACATTCCAAACAGATTTTAAAAATAGAATTACAATAAGATCCATGTCATTATTAAAACAATCATATTAATGAAAGTAAAAGGTCAGATAGTAGATATAATAAACAGACGTATTTTTAAAGGGGAAGTCGCTTTTGAAGATGGTAAAATCAGCTCTATTATTGAGAAAGATCATGACGTTGCCCATTATATATTACCTGGTTTTATTGATGCCCACATCCATATAGAAAGTTCCATGTTGGTGCCAAGTGAATTTGCGAAATTAGCCGTTCAACATGGCACAGTGGCAACCGTTTCAGATCCGCATGAAATAGCCAATGTGCTTGGAGTAGAAGGGGTTCAGTTTATGATTGATAATGGTAAAAAAGTGCCATTCAAATTTAATTTTGGTGCACCGTCCTGTGTGCCGGCCACTAACTTTGAATCGGCTGGTGCGGTTATAGATGATGAAGCTATAAAAACCCTAATGGGGCATCCAGATATTAAATATTTAGCAGAAATGATGAATTATCCAGGGGTTTTATTTGACGATGCTATTGTTGCTAAAAAAATAGCTTGGGCAAAACATTATAACAAACCCGTTGATGGTCATGCCCCTGGTGTAAGAGGTGATAATATCACGAAATATATCAATGTAGGAATATCTACAGATCACGAATGTTTTACCTACGATGAGGCGCTGGAGAAGCTTCAAAAAGGCATGAAAATTTTGATTCGTGAGGGAAGTGCTGCTAAGAATTTTGAGGCACTTATTGATTTGCTTCCCGAGCATTTTGAGCAGATGATGTTCTGTAGCGACGATAAGCATCCAGATGATTTAATTCTAGATCATATCAATAAACTTTGCGCGCGCGCAGTGGCTAAAGGGATGGATGTGTTTAAGGTGTTGCAAGTAGCATGCATTAATCCGGTACAGCATTACAATCTCGATGTTGGTCAACTAAAAATAGGTGAAGCCGCCGATTTTATTATCGTTGAAGATCTAGAAGGCTTTAAAACACTAGAAACCTATATAGATGGCGTTTTGGTGTATTCTAATAATCAAACATATATCAAATCTGTCAACTTTGAAATTTTAAATAATTTTAATTGCAGTACAAAACAGGTTTCTGATTTTTTTGTTCCAGCATCCACAAATAAAATACGGGTTATTGAGGCTTTAGAGGGCCAGTTGGTAACCAACGCGCTTATTGAAGCGAGTACGATTGAAGATGGAAATCTCATTTCAGATACAGAACATGATATTTTGAAAATGGCTGTCGTTAATCGGTATGAAAACCAAAAACCAGCCCTGGGGTTTATCAAAAATTTTGGTCTAACCGAGGGCGCCATTGCCTCATCTGTTGGACACGATTCACATAATATCATCGCCATTGGCGTAACAGATGAAGCCATTTGCAAAGCGGTTAATTTGTTGATTGAAAACCAAGGAGGTATTTGTGCTGTTTCTAACACGGATGAAAAAATAGTCTCCTTACCTGTTGCTGGTATTATGAGCGATAAGGATGGTGCAACTATTGGAAAGCAATACGCTGAATTAGATGCCATGGCAAAACAATTGGGTTCAAAATTAAATGCACCATATATGACCTTGTCTTTTATGGCTTTATTGGTTATTCCATCATTGAAATTAAGCGATAAAGGTTTGTTTAATGGCGACGATTTTAAATTCACCCCTTTACAAGTTCATTAGACATGCCAGTTATTGAATCCACTTACAACCCCTCTTTCTTATTCAAAAACGGATTTATATCTACCGTATACTCTGGACTTTTTCGGCAGGTATCTTTAAAACAAGAACGCGAACGCCTAACACTACCAGATGGTGATTTTTTGGACTTAGATTGGAGTTTTTCCAAAGAACAAAGTAATCAGGTTATCATTTTGCTTCATGGTTTGGAAGGGCATGGGCAAAGACCTTATGTTACTGGTGCCGCTAAATTGTTTAATGATAATGGAGTAGATGCTGTTTGCGTCAACTTTAGAGGGTGTAGCGGTGCCGATAATTTGAAGTACAGAAGCTATCACTCCGGAGCTACCGATGATTTGGAAGCCGTTATTACCCATGTGCTATCTTTAAAGAAGTATCATAGTATTTACCTAAAAGGCATTAGTTTAGGTGCTAATATTATCTTGAAATATTTAGGTGAAAGAAGTGATGTCCCTGAAGAAGTGAAAGCAGCGGTATCAGTTTCAGTGCCCTGTTATTTACAAGGATCGGCAGAAGAACTGCACACATTAAAAAACAGGCTGTACCACGATCGGTTTAAAAAACATTTGGTCAATCGATTAAAGATAAAGCAAAAACAATTTCAAGATCAACTTTCTATAGAAGCCATAAAATCGATTAAAACGCTAACCGATTTTGACGATGTTTATACATCCAAAGCCCATGGGTTTAAAGATGCCTCAGATTATTATACGAAATCCAGCAGTTTACAGTTTTTGAATACTATTAATACGCCAACACTCATTATCAATGCATTAAATGATTCCTTTTTATCACCAGAATGTTACCCGGTAAAAGAGGCACAGAACAATCCTAAGCTTTATTTGGAAATGCCAAAATACGGTGGACATTCAGGATTTATTGATAAAAACAACAACTACTACAACGAGAAAAGAGCTTTAGAATTTATTAAAAGTATGTTAAGCAATAAATAACACAACCATTACTTTAATATTTTTTGTATTTTTAAGAGGAATTATCCAATCGTTAACATTCTTCAAAAAATATAAACCATGCCAACGTTCAATTTAAAGATCAATAAAAAAAACCATACTGTGGAAGCAGATATGGATACACCCTTACTTTGGGTATTACGGGATTCACTAGACCTTGTGGGTACTAAATACGGTTGCGGGATAGGGCAATGTGGCTCATGTACCGTACACGTGGATGGGAATGCCATGAGAAGTTGTTTATTGCCAGTGTCTCAAGCCGAAGGCATGTCTATTACCACCATAGAAGGTTTGTCAGAAGATGGGAAGCATCCCATACAAGTAGCTTGGAAAGATGTAGATGTACCGCAATGCGGATATTGTCAATCAGGACAGATTATGACGGCATCTGCGTTTTTAGAAAAGAATCCAACGCCTTCAAAATCTGAAATTAGAAATGCCATGAACGGAAATATTTGCCGCTGTGCTGCATACAACAGTATTGAAAAAGCAGTGAAAGTGGCCGCCGAAAAATTAAGTTAATTATTTAAAGAAAACACATCATGAAAACCTCTAACCAATTAACGTTCAGCAGAAGATCTTTTTTAAAATCTACGGCACTCGCCAGTGGCGGCATGCTTATAGGCTTCAATTTATTTAACGCCTGCAAAGAAGATGCGGCACCGCCAATAGATATTAGCCAATTGAATTTTAAGGATTTTAATGCCTTTATCAAAATTTCAGATGAAGGTAAAGTCACCATATTTTCACCTAATCCCGAAATAGGGCAAGGAGTAAAAACATCCATGCCCATGCTTATTGCTGAAGAATTGGATGTCCCTTGGGAAGATGTCTACGTTGTACAGGGAGAT